>NZ_JALQDZ010000035.1:0-422724 GCF_023630985.1 Caballeronia sp. ATUFL_F1_KS39
GGCGGCAGCGCGTAGCGCTGTGCCGAAGCTCTTTCGTGCTGAACCAGTGTCCTCAGCGTTTTCGGGCGGCGGACCGTGCGCGAGCCAAGCCCGATTAGGTGTTTGAGGGCACTCTTTAGGCGAGTGCCGCATGTGACGAGAGGACTACCCAAATTGCGTGTGACCGCGGGCCTGAAAAGCTGCTTTCTTTGCTTACTTTCTTTGCAGCAGCAAAGAAAGTGAGTGCCGCCCCGCACAGGGGCAACGCTAATAGACCGACGCGAATACGGGATCCGGCGACCAACGCAAAACAAAAAACCAAAAACCAAAAACCAAATCAAACCGCAACGCCAACAGTCTCCGTCAACACATCTTCAAGAATACCGAGCGCCTCATCAAAAACCGCATCCTGAATGGTGAGCGGAAACAGGAACCGAACCACGTTCGAATAAACGCCACAAACCAACAGCAGCAACCCGCGCTCCAGCGCCCGCGTCTGCACGAGCTTTGCAAAAGCAGCATCCGCATCATGCGAACCGGGCTTGCAGAACTCGACCGCGATCATCCCCCCCGGCCCGCGCACGTCGGCGATCTGCGGCACATCGCCCTTCAGCGCTTCGAGTTTCGCCTTCAGCTTGTCGCCGAGCACAACCGCGCGCTCGCAGAGCTCTTCATCGTCGATGATGTCGAGCACCGCATGCGCCGCCGCCACCGCCAGCGGATTGCCCGCATACGTGCCGCCGAGCCCGCCCGGCGCCGCCGCATCCATGATCTCCGCGCGCCCGACGACGCCCGACAGCGGCATCCCGCCCGCCAGCGACTTCGCGATCGTCATCAGATCCGGCACGACGCCGTGATGCTCCATCGCGAACAGCTTGCCGGTGCGCGCAAAGCCCGTCTGCACTTCATCGGCGATCAGCAGAATGCCGTGGTCATCGCAAATCTTGCGCAGGCCGCGCACGAATTCCGTCGGCGCCGGAACGAAACCGCCTTCGCCCTGCACCGGCTCGAAGATGATCGCGGCAACACGCGTCGCTTCGATATCCGCCTTGAAAAGATGCTCGATCGCGCGCAGCGAATCCTCGACGGACACGCCATGCAGCGAATTCGGGAACGGCGCATGGAACACGTCCGACGGGAACGGCCCGAAGCCGATCTTGTACGGCGCGACTTTGCCCGTGAGCGCCATGCCCATCAGCGTGCGGCCGTGAAAGCCGCCCGTGAACGCGATCACGCCCGGCCTGCCCGTCGCGGCGCGCGCGATCTTCACCGCGTTCTCGACAGCCTCCGCGCCCGTCGTGAAAAACGCCGTCTTCTTCGCGTGCGAGCCCGGCGCGCGGGCGCTGATCTTCTCGGCGAGCGACACATACGACTCGTACGGCACGATCTGATACGCCGTGTGCGTGAAGCAGTCGAGCTGCGCGCGAATCGCCTCGACGATCTTCGGATGGCGATGCCCCGTATTGCACACCGCGATGCCCGCCGCGAAGTCGATGAAGCGGCGGCCCTCGACATCCCACAGTTCCGCGTTCTCGGCGCGCGCCGCGTAGAAATCGCACATCACGCCGACACCGCGCGGCGTCGCAGCGTTCTTGCGGGCGTGCAGATCGGCATTCTTGAGGTTGGTGCTCACGGAAATCTCCTGGATCGTTGGTGGCCGCATCGGCCGACTGAATATAGAGACGACTATAGTAAGATTTGGCCCTCAAGTTCAGAGCCATTTCAATAAATCTATAGGAGCCAATTTGATGTCGACGCGCGCAAGCGTGCTGTCCGACTGGCTGGCGCAGCGCATCGATCGCACGAACGGCCAGCCGATCTACCGGCAATTGCATCGGCTGCTACAGCAGGCCATCCTCACGCGCGAGCTCGCGGCGGGCGCGAAAGTGCCGTCGTCGCGCTTGCTTGCCGCCGAGCTCGGCGTCGGGCGCAACACGGTGACGCAGGTCTACGAGCAACTCGCGCTCGAGGGCTACGTGTCGTCGGCGACGGGGCGCGGCACCTTCGTCGCGGACAGCACGCCCGACGACATCGTGTTCGACGACGCGCCGCCCGCGGCGATCGCGCCATCCGATGCACAATCGACGCTCTCCACGCGCGGCGCGCGGCTGATTTCGGGCGCGGGCGTGTCGAAGCGTCAGGGCGGCGCGTTCATGCCGGGCGTGCCGGACGTATCGCGGTTTCCGTCGCGCGTGTGGAACCGGCTGCACGCGAAATACTGGCGCAAGCCGCTGCCCGATCTGCTCACCTACGCGCCGGGCGGCGGCCACGCGGGACTGCGCCACGCGCTCGCGCACTATCTGCGCACGTCGCGCTCGGTGCGTTGCACGCCGGAGCAGATCGTCGTGACGACGGGCATCCATCAATCCATCGATCTCGCCGCGCGCCTGCTCGCCGATCCGGGCGACACGATCTGGACGGAGGATCCGTGCTACTGGGGCGTGCGCAGCGTTCTGCAGGTTTCGGGGCTCGATCTGAAGGCGATTCCCGTCGACGCGGAAGGCATCGCGCCGACATCCGCCGATCTCGCGTCGCCGCCGAAGCTGATGCTCGTCACGCCGTCGCATCAGTATCCGCTCGGCATGGTGATGAGCCTCGCGCGCCGCCGCATGTTGCTCGAATATGCGCGCCAGCACCGCTGCTGGATCATCGAGGACGATTACGACAGCGAATTCCGCTACGGCAGCCGGCCGCTCGCGTCGCTGCAGGGCATGGACACGGCGGGGCAGGTGATTTACGTCGGCAGTTTCGGCAAGACGCTGTTTCCGGGGCTGCGCATCGGTTATGTGGTCGTGCCGGAAGCGCTCGCGGAGAGCTTCGCGATGGCGAGCGCCGAGCTGTATCGCGAAGGGCAGTTGCTGCAGCAGGCCGTGCTCGCGGAATTCATCGAGCAGGGGCATTTCACGTCGCATATCCGGCGGATGCGCGCGCTCTACGGCCAGCGCCGCGACGCGATGCTCGCGACCATCGCCGCGCGCTACGGCGACACGCTTTCGATCGCCGGGGGCGATGCCGGGCTGCATCTCGTGCTGAAACTGCCGCGCCACGTCGATGATCGCGCGCTCGCCGCCGCCGCGCTCGCGCAGAACATCGTCGTGCGGCCGCTGTCGGGGTATTACGCGCATCGGCCGGACGCGGAATCCGGCTTGCTGATCGGATATGCATGCGTGCCGGACGACGACATCGCGCCGGCTTTCGCCACGCTCGCCGACGTGATCGACCGGTTTCTGCGCTAAAAGCGGTCGAAATTTCACGATTCGCTTACGGTCAGCGAAAAAAACGCGCGCGGAACTGGCAAGCGCGGCGCATGTGGAGGATCATGTGCGCCGTTTTCCGATCAACCGCAAGGGCTTCTCCATGACGATCTCGTCCGACCACCACTTCACCGTCATCGCCGATCTCTCCGACGACGCGCCTTCGCTGCGCGAAATTCGCCACGATATCCATCGTCATCCGGAGTTGTCGTATGAGGAGACGCGCACTGCGGCGCTCGTCGCGGAGCGGCTCGAAGAGTGGGGCTGGACGGTGACGCGCGGCGTCGGCGGGACGGGCGTCGTCGGCACGTTGAAGGCGGGCGACGGCACGAAGAGCATCGGACTGCGCGCGGACATGGACGCGCTGCCGATCATCGAGCAGAGCGGCAAGCCCTGGGCGAGCGAGACGCACGGCAAGATGCACGCGTGCGGCCACGACGGCCACACGACGATGCTTCTCGGCGCGGCGCGCCATCTCGCGCGCACGCGCAATTTCAACGGCACGGTGCATCTGTATTTTCAGCCGGCGGAAGAGCACGGCGTGCCGAGCGGCGCGCAGAAGATGATCGAGGAAGGTCTTTTCGAGCGCTTTCATTGCGACGCCGTGTTCGGCGTGCACAACCATCCCGGCGCGCAGCCCGGCACGTTCCTGTTCCGCAAGGGGCCGTTCATGGCGGCGGGCGATCAGGTGTCGATCGTGGTCGAAGGCGTCGGCGGGCACGCGGCGCGGCCGCATCTGTCGGTCGATCCGGTCGTCGTGACGGCGAGCATCGTCATGGCGCTGCAGACGATCGTCGCGCGCAACGTCGATCCGGCGCAGCCGGCTGTCGTCACTGTCGGCTCGATGCACGCCGGAACGGTCAACAACGTCATCCCGAATCGCGCGACGCTCGAACTGTCCGTGCGCTCCTTCGACCCGCAAGTGCGCGAACTGCTCAGGCGCCGCATCAAGGAACTGGTGGAATCGCAGGCGGCGAGCTACGGCGCGAGCGCGACGGTGAAGTATCTGGAAGGCTATCCGGTCGTCGTGAATTCGGACGCGGAAACGGAGTTCGCCATGGAGGTCGCGCGCGAACTGGTCGGCGCAGAGAACGTCGTCGCGCACGCCGATCTGCTGATGGGCAGCGAGGACTTCGCGTTCATGCTGCAGCAGCGGCCGGGCTCGTTCCTGCGCCTCGGCAACGGTGCGGGCGAGGACGGCTGCATGGTCCACAACCCGCACTACGATTTCAACGACAAGAATCTGCCGGTCGGCGCGGCTTACTGGGCGCGCCTCGTCGAACGATTCCTGGCGTGACCGAAATCACGCCGGCAGCCTGAAACTTCCGATCGCCTCGCGCAGCACATCGACCTGATCCTTCAGCGAATGCGCGGCGGCGGCGGCTTCCTCGACGAGCGCGGCGTTCTGCTGCGTCACCTGATCCATCTCGACGACCGCGCGGTTCACCTGCTCGATGCCCGCGCTCTGCTCGCGCGACGCGTGGCTGATCTCGTCGAGAATCTCGTTCACGCGGCGCACCGATTGCACGATTTCCGTCATCGTCGCGCCCGCGTTCGTCACGAGCGACGCGCCTTGCTCGACCGTCTGCGTCGACGTTTCGATGAGCGCCTTGATTTCCTTCGCCGCCGTCGCCGAGCGCTGCGCGAGACTGCGCACTTCCGCCGCCACGACCGCGAAGCCGCGTCCCTGTTCGCCCGCGCGCGCCGCTTCGACCGCCGCATTCAGCGCGAGGATGTTCGTCTGGAACGCGATGCCGTCGATCACGCCGATGATGTCGCCGATCTGCTGCGAGCTCGCGGTGATGCGCGTCATCGTGTCGATGACGTCGTCGACCACGCCGCTGCCGCGCGTCGCCACGTCCGCCGCCTGCTCCGCGAGACGCGCCGCCTGCGCGGCGCTCTCCGCGTTGTTCTTCACGTTCGCGGTCATCTGGTCCATGCTCGACGCGGTCTGCACGAGCGCCGCGGCCTGTTCCTCGGTGCGCTGCGACAGATCGGTGTTGCCCGCCGCGATCTCCGACGCGCCCACGTTGATGTTGTCCGTGCCGCTGCGCACCCGCGACACGGTATCGACGAGACCGCTCTGCATCACGCTGAGCGCGTGCAACAGACTTGTCGTGTCGTTCGGACGGACGTCGACGCTGCTCGTCAGATCGCCACGCGCGATGCGATGCGCCGCGTCGACCGCCAGTTCGAGCTCGCCGCCGAGATTGCGTTTGATGCTGCGCAGAACGATGAGCATCGCGGCCGTCGCGAAGCCGCCGAGCACGGCCGTGATCGCGAGCCAGCGCAGCGCGCTTGCCCAGAACGCGCTCTGCACGTCGTCCATGTACATGCCGGTGACGATGTACCAGTCCCACTGCCCGAAGCGCTGCGAGTAGGAGAGCTTGCCGACTGGCTTGTCGCTGCCGGGCTTCGGCCACAGATAGCTGATGAAGCCGCCGCCGGGCTGATCGCCCGCCTTGACGATATCGACGAACAGGCGAGTGCCCGCCGGATCGGCATAACTCGACAGATCCTGCCCGTTCATCGCGGACTTGATCGGGTGCATCACCATCCTCGGATGCGAGTCGTTGATCGAGAGATAGCCGTCCGTGCCGTAGCGGATCGCGCCGACCACTTCCAGCGCGCGCTTTTTCGCTTCGTCTTCGGTGAGCGTCTTGTTCGCGGCGAGCGCCGCGTAGTGCGCGGTGATCGAGTGCGCCTCGTTGACGAGCGTCTTCAGTTGCTCCTTGCGGTCGTCGATCATCGACGTCCGGTTTTGCCATGCCCCGATGATCCCGATCGCGATCAAGCCGATCCACAGCACGGCGATCAACGAGCCGAGCTTCTTGTTCAACGTCATTCTGTTCATGTTGCGCCCGTCGCCTGTTTGCGTTGTATTCGCGTTGTCGTTTGCGACGGCGCACGCCGCCGCATGCCCGCTTTACGGCAGGCATGGGCGGCGAATGTAGGGCGGGAATTCCCGTAGGGAAGCGTCGGATCAGAGACGCCGGATCGGATCCTTGTCGGGCGGCGCGTCGGGATGCTGCGGCTCCTCCGGCCGATGACCGGGCGAAGGCGGCGTGAGCGGATCGGCTTCCGGATCGCGGTTCGGGTCCGCGACGGGATCCGGAACGGGATTGGTCTGCATGTCGAATTTCATGATGTCCCCCGAAAGGTGGCTCTTCGTCTATGCCGATTCGTGCGCCGCCGGCATGTGCAGCGTGAACGGCTCGCCCGGATGCGCGCCGCCGGTGTGCGAGAGCGCGTCGCGGGCGTGTGCGGCGATCGCGTCGCTGCCGGTGTCGCGCGGATGTTCGTCGAGCACGATATGCGGCGTGCCGAGCGCGCGGGCGGCGGCGACGGGCGAGGACGCTTCGGCGTCGTCGGACAGGAGCAGCCGCGCATTGGCGATCAGGCGCGGCAGCGTCGCCGGCGCGACGGCGCCCGCGAGAAAGAGCGCGGCCGTCTGCATCGCGCCGAGCACGCCGGCGGTGCGCTCGGGATCGGGCGAATCGCCGACGATCGCGATCTGCCAGCCATCGGCGGCGAGCTGGTCGGCGACATCGGCATATCGTTCGGCGGGCCAGGCGGGCGCGGCGTGATGGCTGCCCGGATGGATCAGCACCAGGCGCTCGCGCTCGATGCCGTGGAACGCGGCGAGCGTGTCGTAATCGTCGCTCCCGTCACGCGCGGCGGCGGGCGGGGCGCTCGGCGCGTCGGGGACGAGCGTTGTCGTGAGGTCGTCGCTCAACGTGGAAAGGGGATTGGCTCGCATCTTGGCTCCTGCAAGTGGCGTGGCCTCGCTCGATTCGGCGCAACTCGCGGGGCCGCGCGCTTGGCAAGCACCCGCCATGCCCGGCGCGTTTGCGGCACGTTCCGCCTGAAAATGCCCGCGTTGGACACAGATTGCGTTCCGAAGCGTGACAGTTTGAGCGTCGATTGCGGCATCTGTCACGTATTGAAGGAGGCGCGGCGGCGCTCGTCAAGGCGCGAAGTTTTCAGCGTCGATGTAAAAAAGCCGCCACCTCGCGATGGCGAGGCGGCGGCTTGGATGCGGCGTCGAGCGGCGCTCAGGTTTCCGTGTTGCCGTCGGCGGCGGGCAGCGTCTTCGGCGTGAACGCTTCGGCGCGGCGGCGGATGCCGTCGACTTCGCCAGTCACGAACGTGCGCTTGTCCGCGGCGAGCGCTTCCTGATACGACACGCCTTCCGGCACGCGATGCAGCAGCGCGCGCAATTCGCCTTGCGTCGTCTGCTCGACGGGCTCGTAGTCGTAAAGACCGAGCTCCAGTTCGGCGCGCTCGTGCAGGATGAACAGGCACGACGCGAACACCGCGACGCCGAGCACTTCCTGCACGCCGAAGCGGAATGCGTGCGGCACAGGCGAGAACGGCAGCCACGCGATGAGCGCGACGCCCGCGAGCGCCACCGCGATGGTCACGTTGAGCAGCAATTGCAGACGCGCGACGATGCGCTCGCGTTCGGTCTTCAGTTGCCCGGCCGATTTCGGCACGAGCGCGCGTGTGTGCAAGCCCTGCGATTGTTGACGGCGGAGTTCTTCGAGCGGGAGAGCGGCCATTTGGGTGTGATGTGGACCATCGGTGAGCGCCAGTCGGCGCGACACCGGTATAACGCGCGGCTTACAGGAACGTTGACGACGCTTTCGTCTTGTTGCGTCCTGTTTCGTCCTGTTGCATCTGCGGCTCGTTCAGCGCGTCGGGTCCTTCACCGGCGTGCGGATGGTCGCGGTGCCGTCGGCGATCTGCTGCGCGAAAACGAGCGCCTCGACGATCGTCCCGAAGACTTCCGCGCGCACTTTGTCGTCGGCGAGGCGCATCAGATACGACGGGTGATACGTCGGCACGATGATGTGCCCCTTATGCTCGATGGTCTTGCCGAGATACTCGGACAACGCCGTGCGATGCCCCGTGAGCGCCTTGAGCGCCGTCGCCCCGAGCGCGACGACGACTTTCGGCCCGATGCGCTTCAGTTCTTCGTCGAGCCAGTAGCGGCAGGCTTCGCGTTCGCGCTGCGCGGGCGCGAGATGCGCGCGCTCCTCGCCTTGCGCTTCCCATTTGAAATGCTTCACCGCGTTGGTCAGATAGAGCGATTCGCGCGCGATCTGCGCCTCGGCGAGCGCTTCGTCGAGCAGCTTGCCCGCCTGACCGACGAACGGCTTGCCCTCGCGGTCTTCCTGATCGCCCGGCTGCTCGCCGACCAGCATCACGCGGGCGTCGCCGGGACCGACGCCCGGCACCGCCTGCGTCGCGTTGCGCCACAGCGCGCAGCGCCTGCATGCATCGAGCGACGGCGGCTCGATCAGCATCGTGCCCTTGATCGGCTCCAGATCCGTGTTGATGGCGACTTCCATGTCGGGCGGCACATTACGCGGATGACGGTCGCGCCGCGAATAGGGATCGGCGCGGGAGATCAGCGCGGGATCGGTGCGCGCGTTCTCCGGGCTTTTCCAGTAGCGCACCGGCATATGCGACGCCATTTCGGCGGCGTTTTCCTGCGCCGGCGCGAACGTGCTCTCGTAATACGCGAGCCAGAGCGCCTCGATGGCGTCGCCGCTGATGGCTTCGCCGCTCATCGCGGTGTCGCCGAAATCCATCGGCTTTTCTTCCGGCTCGCTCGTGCGGTCCACGCGCAGGAGCGCGCCGTCCCAGAACGCGGCGCCGTGCGGCGTGGCGATCATCCACGTGGCGCTGCCCATGCGCGTGGCGAAGTGCATCGCGGCGTGCTCCAGCACATCGTGCACCGGCTCGAACCAACTGATGAACTCGGGCGGCCCGAGCGACGAATCGCGATGCCGGAAACGCAGCACTCTGCGCATTTCGCTTTCTTCGGCCTCGACCGATTCGATCATGCGCCGCAGCCGATGCCCGTCCGGATCTTCCGGCGAGGCGATCGCGCGGTCGCCCTGCGTCCAGCGCCACAGCGCCTTGTAGAGAAACCGCCAGCGGTCGGGCGCGCGAAAGCACGCCGCCGTTTCGAGCATGGCGAGGAATTCGCGCGCGATCTTGACCGGCTTCTTCGCATTCGGATCCGACGGGCCGCGCGACGCAACGATGGAGCCGAACACCGTTGCCGATGCATCGGTTTCGAGCCATTCCACGTCTTCCGGGCGCGCGTCTTCCATGAGGAGATTGCGCGCCTCGGTACGCCAGGCAGCGAACGACGGATCGATGGTGACGCTTTTCATCGGCGAACGGAATCATAAAAGCACTGTATATCCATACAGTAATTCTAGCGATTCCCGCCGCTTTTCAGCAACTATTTAGAGACGATCGCGCCCTTATACGGCGGAGCGGCCCGCCATTCACGGGAACGGCCATTGCTGAAATTCATCCATCGCGCCGTCCGATTGCCAACGGAAAAAAACTCACACACGGAGCCGCCAATGCTTGCCATCGTCATTCCTGCTCACAACGAAGCCGCGCATATCGGCGCGTGCGTCGCGGCTGCACGTCGCGCGGCAGATCATCATCAACTGCTTGGCGAGGCGGCGCGCGTGATCGTCGTCGCCGACAGTTGCAGCGATGACACCGCCGCCATCGCGCGGGCGCTGGGCGCGGAAGTGACGTGCATCGAGGCGTGCAATGTCGGCGTCGCGCGCGCGCATGGCGCACAGCGGGCGCTGGCGCTGGGCGCGCGCTGGCTCGCATTCACCGATGCCGATACGACCGTCGCCGCAGACTGGCTCGTGCGCCAGCTCGACTGCTGCGCGGACGCGGTGTGCGGCGTGATCGGCGTGCACGACTGGTCGCCGCATATCGGCGCGGTGCGCGAGCACTTCGGGCGCACTTATACCGATGCGGACGGGCATCGGCATATTCACGGCGCGAACATGGGCGTGTCGGCGAGCGCGTACGTGAAGGCGGGCGGATTTGCGCCGCTGGAGACGAGCGAGGACGTGGCGCTCGTCGAAGCGCTGATGGCGACCGGCGCACGGATCGAGTGGAGTGCGTCGCCGCGCGTGGTGACGAGCGCGCGGACGGATTTCCGGGCGAAGAAGGGATTCGGCGCGACGCTGCTCGAAGTCAGCCGGCGCTATCTGCCGATCGGCGCCGACGCCGAAGATTCCGCGGAAACGGCGGCGATCGCGGCTTAAGTCGCGCTCAAGTCTGCCCGAGGTCGCTCGGCAAATCCACGTCGCGCAGCACGTTCGCATCGTCCACTTCGACGATGAACGGCTTGTGCGTCGTGAAGATGGCGCGTGCGCCCGCGTCGCCGTCGAGCGTGGCGAGCATCTCGCGATGCGCGATGCCGAAGCCCACCGGATGCCCGCGCTTGCCACGATGGAACGGCGCGACGAGCGCTTCGCCGCCGTCGAGCGCACGCGCGACCGCTTCATACGACGACGCTTCGATCCACGGCATGTCGCCGAGCGCGACGAGCCAGCCATCGGCTTCGGACGTCGCGCGCACGGCCGCGGCGAGCGTCGCGCCCATGCCGCGCTCGGCGTCGACGCTGAAGATGACGTTGCAGCCTGCTTCGTTGAGCACGTCGGCGAGCTTTTCGGCGCCGGGACGCACGACCGCGATCACTTCGGCGCACACGGCGAGCAGCCTGCGCGCCGACTGGAACACGATGGACGTTCCGTCGGGCAGGGTGGCGAGCAGCTTGTTGTGGAGTCCGGACGGGTCGAAACGGGTGCCGAGACCCGCCGCCAGCAGAATGCCGGTCGCGTTCGACGAATAGGTCATCGCGGGTGCTCGTGTGGGGATGAATCGCGATTGTGCGGCGCATCGAACGGCGTCGCAAGCATAAAAAAACACACGGCGGCCGGGCGGACCGCCGTGTGCGTCGTTTCACTTCACGCCATCGTCGGCGGCAGGATTTTGTCGAGCGTAATCGGCAGATCGCGCACACGCACCCCCGTCGCGTGATACACCGCGTTGCCGAGCGCGCCTGCCACGCCCGTAATGCCGATCTCGCCGATGCCCCGCGCGCCGTGCGGATTGATATGCGGGTCCGGCTCGCCGACGAACGCGATATCCAGCATGCCGATATCCGCGTTCACCGGGACGTGATATTCCGCGAGATTCGCGTTCGTATAGCGCCCGTAGCGCGAATCCATCTCGCTCTTTTCCAGCAGCGCCGAGCCGACGCCCCACACGATGCCGCCCATCAACTGGCTATGCGCGGTCTTTTCGTTGAAGAGCGTGCCGACGTCGTACACGCCGACGATGCGCGGCACGCGGATGATCCCGAGGTCCGCATCGACATGCACTTCCGCGAACACCGCGCCGAACGAGTGAAATGAATACTGCTTTTTCTCGTCGCCGGGCCGGGTCGTGGCGATCGCCTCGATCGGCTTGCCGCCGTTGCGCGCGATGATCGCCGCCGCGGGATCGCGCTTGTCAGGATTCGACAGGCTCACGACCCAGCCGTTGGACACGGTCACGTCCTCGCGCGCGAGACCGGCGACGGGCGATCCGCGATCCGCGAGCGCCATCGCGATGAGTTGATCGCGCGCCTCCATCGACGCCGCCCGCACCGCCGGCGACACGCTCGCCGCCGATTGCGAGCCGCCCGAGACCGGCGCCTTCGGCAAGGACGAATCGCCGAGCGCGAAGCGCACGTAATCGAGCGGAAAGCCGAGCGCGTCGGCGGCGACCTGCGTCATGACCGTGTACGTGCCGGTGCCGAGATCCTGCGTGCCGGAGGCGACCATCGCGGTGCCGTCGGGCAGGATGCGCGCCACCGCCGACGCCTCGCTGCGATTCGCCGGATACGTCGCCGTCGCCACGCCCCAGCCGATGAGCGTATTGCCTTCGCGCATCGACTTCGGCGCGTGGTTGCGCTTGGACCAGCCGAAGGTATCCGCGCCGCGCCGATAGCATTCGAGCAGCGCCTTCTCCGACCACGGCTTCTTCTCCTGCGGCTCCATGTTCGCGTGATTCTTGATGCGAAACGCGAGCGGATCCATGTTCAGTCGATACGCCATTTCGTCCATCGCCGATTCGAGCGCGAACGAGCCGCTCGTCTCGCCGGGCGCGCGCATGAAGGTCGGCGTGCCGATGTCGAGCTTGACCAGCTTGTGCGACGTCGACTGGTTCGGCACCGCGTACAGCATGCGGGTGACGATCGCGGAGCTTTCGGTCCAGTCCTCGAACGTCGATGTCGTCGAAACGACGTCGTGACGCATGCCGGTCATGATGCCGTCGTCGCGCGCGCTCACCTGAAAGCGCTGCTCGGTGAATGGCCGGTTGCCGACCATGCCGAACATCTGCGGCCGTTCGAGCACGAGCTTGACGGGGCGGCCGGTCTGCTTCGACGCCATCGCCGCCAGCACGACGTGCGACCACACCGACCCCTTGCAGCCGAAGCCGCCGCCGACGAACGGGCAGATCACGCGCACGTTCTCATCGGAGATGCCGAAGAACTTCGCGACCGCGCTTTTCGCGCCGGACACGCCTTGCGTCGCGTCGTAGAGCGTGAGATTCGGGCCGTCCCAGCGCGCGACGGTCGCGTGCGGCTCCATCGGATTGTGATGTTCGTACGGCGTCGTGTAGACGGCGTCGAGGCGCGTCGGGCCTTGTTTCAAACCTGCGTCGACGTCGCCGCGTTTCGTCGTGATCGCGCGGCCCATCATCTTTTCCGGCTGATACGCCGAGGCCTTCGCGCGCGTGAAATCCGCGTTGGGCATCGCGGCTTCGTAGCGCACGTCGACGTAACGCGCCGCGCCTTGCGCGTGCTCCAGCGAGTCCGCGACGACGACCGCGACCGGCTCGTTGCTGTAGCGCACCTCGTTGGTCTGCAAGAGCGTGAGCTTGCGCACGGCGGGCGGCTGCGCGTCGGGGACGCCGTTGTTCGGCAGGCGCATCGCGTTCCGATACGTCATCACAAGAAGCACGCCGGGCATCGATTGCGCGCGGCTCGTGTCGATCGACGCGATACGGCCGTGCGCGACCGTGCTCGTGACGATGACCGCGTGCGCGAGCTTGGCGTCGGTGTTGTCGGCGGAATAGCGCGCCTGGCCGGTGACTTTCAGCACGCCGTCGGTGCGATCGAGCGGTTTTCCGATGACAGTCATGCGACACCTCCGGCCTGTTGAACCGCGCGCACGATCGCGCGCTGCGCGAGCACGATCTTGAACGCGTTGTCGCGCTGCGGCTGGGCGCCCTGTACGGCGAGCGCGGCGGCGTTCTGCAGCGTGGCTTTATCGAGCGATTGGCCGACGAGCGCGCGTTCGGTCGCGTTCGCGCGCCACGGCTTGTGGGCGACGCCGCCGAGCGCGATGCGCGCGCTCTTCACCGTGTTGCCGTCCATCTGCAACGCGGCCGCGACCGACACCAGCGCGAACGCATAACTCGCGCGATCGCGCACTTTCAGATACTTCGAGTGCGCGGCGAAGAGCGGCGGCGGCAGATCGACCGACGTGATGAGCTCGCCTGCGTGCAAGGTCGTGTCGAGCTCGGGCCTGTCGCCCGGCAGCCGATGAAACTCCGCGAACGGAATCGTCCGCTCGCCGTTCGGGCCCGCGACGCGCACGACGGCATCGAGCGCCGCGAGCGCGACGCTCATGTCGGACGGATTCGTCGCGATGCACTGACGGCTCGCGCCGAGAATCGCGTGCATGCGATTGTTGCCGTCGATGGCCGCGCAGCCGCTGCCCGGCGAGCGCTTGTTGCATTGAGGAAAGCCGGTGTCGTAGAAGTACGCGCAACGCGTGCGCTGCATCAGATTGCCGCCGACGGTCGCCATGTTGCGCAGTTGCGCCGATGCGCCCGCGAGCAGCGCCTGCGACAGAAGCGGATAGCGTTCGCGCACCCACGCATGATTGGCGGCGTCGCTGTTGCGCACGAGCGCGCCCAGCCGCAGACCGCCATCGGGCAGGGCGGTGATGCCATTCAAGCCGTCGATGTGCGTGATGTCGACGAGCCTCATCGGCCGCATGACGCCGCCTTTCATCAGGTCGAGCAGATTCGTGCCGCCGCCGATGAACATCGTGCCCGGCTGGCTCGCGGCCGCGAGCGCCGCGCCAATATCCGGCGCGCGCTGATAGGAGATCGCGTCCATGTGCGTCTCCTTACGCGTTGCCCGACGCGACGGCTTTTACCGCCGCGACGATGTTCGGATACGCGCCGCATCGACAGATGTTGCCGCTCATGCGCTCGCGAATTTCGTCGTCGGAGAGTTGCGCGGGGCGAAAGCGCACGTCGGCCGTGACCGCGCTCGCGTCGCCGTTGCGATATTCGGCGATGAGCGCCGTCGCCGAGCACAATTGCCCCGGCGTGCAGTAGCCGCACTGAAAGGCGTCCTTCTCGATGAACGCGCGCTGGATCGGCGCGAGCGTGTCGCCGTCGGGCGCGAGGCCTTCGACGGTCGTGACGGATTCGCCGTCGTGCATCACCGCGAGCGTCAGGCACGAGTTGATGCGCCGGCCCGACACGATCACCGTACACGCGCCGCACTGGCCGCGGTCGCAGCCTTTCTTCGTGCCGGTGAGGTTGGCATATTCGCGCAGCGCGTCGAGGAGCGTCGTGCGCGCCTCGACCTGCAGTTCATACGGATGGCCGTTGATGGTGAGCTTCACGGGCAACATCGGCGTGGCGGCGGGCGGCGGCGCCAAGGCAGGCGTCGCGGCCGGTTGCTGCGCGTGCGCGTGCGGCGCGGCGGTCACTGCTGCGGCCGCGGCGGCGGATTGCAGGAAACGACGGCGCGACGGCTTTTGCGCCGCGTCGCTGGCGTCGTCGTGAGGATGGGTTTCGGCTGGGGACATGGCGATCGATTGCTCCTCGCTCGTTCGGAAGGGCGTCGACGGGCTCAAGTCTTCACGGGGATTCGCTCGCAGCCGATTGCGACGGATCGGGCGGAGCGCCGATGCTCGAGTCCTCGGGGCGGCGCAAGAGGCGCGGTTCGCGATCGTTCGGCAACTGTAAGGGAACCGAACGTTCGTCGAGCCGCAATCGCAGACTACAGCAAGTGGGGTGCCATGCGCTCGGCACGGACGCTGGCTGGCTTATGAGCGGGCCGTGCGGGTAAATGCTGCATGCGCGCGTAAAACTAACGGTCTGGTTCGAAACCCACGTCACTTGATAAGCGCAAGCACGTCCCGAAAGCGCGGATGCCGGCAACTGCCCATCCATCCGAAGATCGTCGTTTCGACCGTCGTGAACCGCGCGCCGTCCTGCCGCGCCCGTTCGATCGCGACGGCGCGATCCGCGGCTCGCCGCGACGCGACCGCGTCCGCCACGAATTCCACGCGATAGCCGAGCCGCAACACTCCGAGCACCGTCAGCAGCACGCACACATGCGCCTCCGCGCCGGCGACCCACAGCGTCGCGGGCGCGGGCGGCAGCGCATCGACGAACGCGGGTTCGAGCGTCGCATCGAATGTGTGCTTTTCGACGACTTTCGCAGACCGGAGATCGACGGGCAGGCTTTCGACCGTCCGGCCGAGCCCGCGCGGATTCTGCTCCGTAAAAAGCACCGGCACGTCGAGCAGGTTCGCCGCGCGCAAGAGCGTGCCGGCGCGCTCCGTCAGACGTTGCGCGCCATCCAGATGCGGCAGGAGCCGCGCCTGCATGTCGACGATGACGAGCATCGCGTCAGGCCTCGCTCTCCATGATCCGGTCGATGAGCCGCGCGTTCTCGCCCGCGGAGCCGATGCCCGCATGCTTGGCCATCGGCACGAAGAAGTGCGTGGCGATCGGTAGCTTCGAGCGTTCGAGCCAGTTGGTCAGATGCGCGGCGAGGCGCTTCGCCGGCGTCTTCAGTTCCTCGCGCAGCACGCCGGGCAGCTTCTCGAAGTGCCGCATGTCGGTCTGATACGGCTCGGGCGCGACGCACAGCGCGTTCGGCCGGCCATCGACATCGACGGGAAGGCGTTCCAGCGCCTGATGCAGCAGCGCGACGCCGAGGCCCTCGCCGCGCCACGGCTTTCTCACTTCCCACAGGCTGATGTAAATCACGCGATGCGCGTTGTAGACCTCGCACAGCTTCTCCGGACCGAGCGCTTCCGTCGATGCGAGCGCGAGCGAGAGCATTTCGCCCGAGTAAGTGTCGAGCGTGTAGACGAGATCGGCGCTGCTCGTGAGCGGCGGCACCTTGACGAGTTTCAGCCGCACCGCCGCCGCGACGATATCGCTGCCCGCCTCGTGGAAGACGGCGAACGCGGTGCCGAGCCGCTCGTCGTCGACCTGCGGGTATTCGTGGCGATAGGTCATCGTGAAGAGAAACGGCCCGATCTTCTCGCGATACGCGAGCGGCCTGTCGACGTCGTAATCGTCGACGCCGTCGAGACCGTACGGATCGTAATCGCGCTTTTCTCGCCGCTCGCCGTTTTGCGCGGCGGCGAGCGCCGCGAGCGGACGGCGCGATTCCGGCACGAGATCCTCCGGCAAACCTTCCCAGCTCAGACGCAAAAACTCCCGTCCGCCGCGATAGTGCGTCTCGAAGAGCGAAAGAACCGGCTCGCCCGCGACCGGATCGAGAATGCGCTGGGCGCACTCGTAGGCGCGGTCGAGCAGCTGATCGGCTTCGGCGGGATCGGGCGCGAGATGCGGCTCGCTGCCTTGCGGCTCGGCGGGCAAGCCTTTTGCAACGCGTTCCTTGTGCGCGAGCTCGAGCCATTCGTCGGCCGCGCGTTCGGCGATGAAACCCGCCGCGATGCGATAGCCCGTCAGCACGATCGACTGGCCGGTGCGGCCGAGCGGGAACACGTACTCGTCGTTCATGACGTCGTCGACGGTGACGCCGCGGAACGTTTCGCGCGGCGCGTTCGCATTCGCGACCGCATCGAAGCGATCATGCGACAGCACGTGGGCGACGAGGTCGGATGCGGCCGGACCGAACTCCGATCCGGCGCCGGGAAGCAGCTTCAGCAGGGACAAGGTACTCGCGGTATACGTGGTGCCGGTCGTGCTTGGTGTGCTCATGAGTGCCATCTCCGATCGTGAAGGGTTATCGTAACAAACCATCGTATTTACGGGAGAGGTCGATGAGCGTTGAAAAGGACGAAACGCGGGCGGCTACGGTTCATGAAGGCGGATGCGCGTGCGGCGCGTTCCGCTTTCGCGCGGCGGGCAAGCCCATTCGCGTCTGCATCTGCCACTGCACGACGTGCCGGCAAGTGCATGGCTCCGCCTTCGGAGCTTATGCGATTTACGCGCGCGGCAACGTGATGATGAGCGGCAGCCTTTCGACGTGGAAGAGTTCCGACGATGGCCGGCGGCACTTCTGCCCGGCGTGCGGCTCGGTCGCGTACATGGAATTCACGACGCGCGACGAAGTCGATCTGCCCATCGGCGCATTCGACGAAACCGGCGTCTTCGAGCCGACTTACGAGCTCTGGTGCAAGCATCGCGAGCCGTGGCTGCCGCAGGGCGCGCGGGCGGAATACGACGAAGGCCGTCCGCACTAGGCGCGCGATGACAGGGCGCATCCGCATCGGTATTTCGGGCTGGCGCTATGCCGGCTGGCGCGGCGTGTTCTATCCGAAAAAGCTCGCGCAGGCCCGCGAGCTCGATTTCGCGTCGCGCGCGGTTCAGACGGTCGAGATCAACGGATCGCATTATTCGCTGCAAAGCGTGACGAGCTATCGCGCGTGGCGCGACGCGACGCCCGATGGCTTCGTCTTCAGCGTGAAGGGGCCGCGCTATCTGACGCACATGCTGCGTTTTCGCGACGAAACGGCGATTCCGGCGATCTCGAACTTCTTCGCGTCCGGCGTGCTCGCGCTCGGCGACAAGCTCGGTCCGTTCCTCTGGCAGTTTCCGCCGAACTTTTCCTTCCGTCCCGAAGCCTTCGAACGCTTTCTCGAATTGCTGCCGAAGGATACGGTCGCCGCCGCGCGGCTCGCCCAGGGCCACGACACGCGCGTGAAAGACCCGTGGTTCGAGCCCGGAAGAAAGCGCGCGCTGCGGCACGCGATCGAGATCCGTCATCCGAGTTTCTGCACCGATGAATTCGTGCGGCTGCTGCGCAAACACGGCGCGGCGCTGGTCGTGTCGGATTCGGTGGCCGGCTGGCCCTATGCCGAAGATCTCACGTCCGACTTCACTTATTTGCGGCTTCACGGCAGCGAAACGCTTTATGGCGGCAGCTATAAGGACGAGGCGCTCGACGAATGGGCACGCCGCATCGAATGCTGGGCGTCGGGCGGACAGATCGCCGACGCGCGGCTGATTTCATCGGCGAAAGCGCGGCCGCGCGCGGGCCGCGACGTCTTCTGCTACTTCGACAACGATCAGAAAGTGCGCGCCCCGTTCGACGCGCGACGCCTGATGGAGCGCCTCGGCATCGCGCTCCCCGCCGAGCCGCACATCGAGACGAAACGTTGAAGACCGGGACAGCTTTTGTCTCGCTGGAACTGCATGCTCTCGTCAACGGTCCGAGCAATTGCATTCGCGCCCGGAAAATAAGACGATAAGCGCGGGCAGCGGCAGGATCGAGAAACTTTGATTTTCATGGCCAACGAGGAGCATCGATACCATGACGAAGCAACCGGTCAGCGGCAGCGACAAGATTCATCCCGAAGGCGCGCAATGCATCGGCGACTGCGATCCGTCCGAACAGATCGAAGTCATCGTGATGCTGCGGCGCAAGGACGAGGCGGGCTTCAAGCAGATGATGGCGCGCATCGATTCCGGCGAAGCGCCCGCGCAAGCCGTATCGCGCGAGGAATTCGACAAACGTTTCACCGCCTCGGACGACGACATCGCCAAAGTGAAGGCGTTCGCGCAGCAGTACGGCCTGACGGTCGTGCGCGCGGAAACCGAAACGCGCAGCGTCGTGCTGAAAGGGACCATCGAACAATTCCAGAAGGCTTTCGACGTCAAGCTCGAACGCTTTCAACATCACAACATCGGCGAATATCGCGGACGCTCGGGGCCGGTGAAGGTGCCCGACGAAGTGCACGACGCCGTCACCGCCGTGCTCGGGCTCGACAGCAAGCCGCAGGCGCGTCCGCACTTTCGTTTCCGTCCGCCGTTCAAGCCGGCGCGCGGCGCGGCGAGCGCGTCGTTCACGCCGGTCGATCTCGCGCGTCTCTACGATTTCCCCGATGGCGACGGCGCGGGCCAATGCATCGCCATCATCGAACTGGGCGGCGGCTATCGCGATGCCGATCTTTCCGCGTACTTCTCGAAGCTCGGCGTGAAGTCGCCGCAAGTCGTGTCGGTCGGCGTCGATGGCGGCAAGAACGCGCCCACGGGCAATCCGAACGGCCCGGACGGCGAGGTGACGCTCGATATCGAGGTCGCGGGCGCGGTGGCGCCGGGCGCGCGCATCGCCGTGTACTTCGCGCCGAACAGCGACGCCGGTTTCGTCGATGCCGTCAATCGCGCGCTGCACGATTCCGCCAACAAGCCTTCGGTCATATCCATCAGTTGGGGCGGGCCGGAGGCGAACTGGTCGTCGCAATCGATCGGCGCGTTCAACGACGTGCTGCAAAGCGCGGCCGCGCTCGGCGTGACGGTGTGCGCGGCATCGGGCGACAGCGGCTCGTCCGACGGCGCGGGCGACGGCGCGGATCACGTCGACTTTCCGGCGTCGAGCCCGTATGTGCTCGGCTGCGGCGGCACGAGCCTGAAGGCGTCGGCGACGGGCATCGCGAAGGAAGTCGTCTGGAACGACGGCGATCAGGGCGGCTCGGGCGGCGGCGGCGTGTCCGGCCTGTTCGCGCTGCCGGCGTGGCAGAAGGGTTTGTCGGTGATGCGTAACGGCAAGCCAACGGTGCTCGCGAAGCGCGGCGTGCCGGACGTTGCGGGCGACGCATCGCCGCTGACCGGCTATGAGGTGCTGATCGACGGCGAGGATACGGTCGTCGGCGGCACGAGCGCGGTCGCGCCGTTGTGGGCGGCGCTGATCGCGCGCATCAACGCGATCAACGGTTCGCCATCGGGCTTCGTCAATCCGAAGCTCTACACGGCGAAGACGGCGTTTCGCGACATCACGGAAGGCAACAACGGAAGTTTTTCCGCGGCGGCCGGCTGGGACGCGTGCACCGGCATGGGCAGTCCCGACGGCGCGAAGATCGCGGCCGCGTTGAAACCCGCGAAGTCTTTGAGCAAGGCGTAAGACAGTGAACAACAACCACGACGACGATTCTGGAGCGATCACGATGAACTCCGATCCACTGGCAGCGAGCGACAAACCTGCGAACGCGGAAGAACCGGCCTTGACCGCCGCCGCGAAGAAAGCGCCGAAGAAGACCACGACGGCGAAGAAGGATCAGCCGTATTTCGATCCGGTCGCGTACGGCAACGGTCCCGACGACGCCATCGCGGCGACCGAGGCCGACGAGAACGCGGCGATCACGCATCACAGCGTGACGATCGGCGGCGCGAAGATCGCTTATACGGCGACGGTCGGCCATCTCGTCACGGTCGATCCGAGCAGTTCGAAGCCGAGCGCGAAGATGTTCTACGTCGCGTTCACGAAAGACGGCGCGAAGGAAGAGGCGCGTCCGCTGACGTTCTTCTATAACGGCGGGCCGGGGTCGTCGTCGGTGTTCGTGTTGCTCGGCTCGTTCGCGCCGCGCCGCATCAAGACGGCGATGCCGGGCTTCACGCCGCCCGCGCCGTATCAGATGGAAGACAACCCGGACAGCCTGCTCGACCGCAGCGATCTCATCTTCATCAATCCGGTCGGCACGGGCTATTCGGCGGCGATCGCGCCGAACAAGAATCGCGATTTCTGGGGCGTCGATCAGGATGCGGGGTCGATCGCGCAGTTCATCAAGCGTTATCTGACGAAGAACAATCGCTGGAATTCGCCGAAGTTTCTGTTCGGCGAGTCGTACGGCACGGCGCGCAGTTGCGTGCTCGCGTACAAGCTGCATGAGGACGGCATCGATCTGAACGGCGTCACGCTGCAATCGTCGATTCTCGATTACGCGCAGGCTGGCAATCCTGTCGGCGCGTTGCCGACCGCCGCCGCCGACGCGTGGTATCACAAGAAACTCGGCGTGCATCCGACGCCGACCAACTTGCTGACGTTCGTGGAGGAAGTCGCGGAGTTCTCGCGCACGGATTATCTGAACGCGCTGCGCAAATTTCCGCAGACGGACGATGAAGTGGTCGAGAAGCTCTCCGAATACACGGGCATCGACCGCGCGACGTTGCTGGCGTGGAGTCTCGATATCGCGGCTTACGACAGCCGGGGGAATTCGCTTTTTCTTACGACGCTCTTGAAGTCGAAGGGCGAATCGCTCGGCTCCTACGATGGTCGCGTGACGGCGATATCGACGGGCATCGCGGGCAAGATCGATCCGAATTCGGGCGGCAACGATCCGACGATGACCGCGGTGAGCGGCGTCTACACGACGATGTGGAACAGCTATCTGAACGAGCAGTTGAAGTTCACGTCGACGTCGTCGTTCACGGACCTGAACGATCAGGCGTTCCTCAACTGGGACTTCAAGCATACGGACCCGACGGGCGAACAGAAGGGCCTGGATTCGAAGGGCAACATCATTCTCTACACGGCGGGCGATCTCGCCGCGGTGATGGCGCTGAACGTCGATCTGAAGGTGCTGGCCGCCAATGGGATGTACGACTTCGTGACGCCGTTCTATCAGACGATCATCGACTTGCAGCAGATGCCGCTGATCGACAAGACGGTGCGGCAGAATCTTTCGGCGACGTTTTATCCTTCCGGACACATGGTCTATCTCGATGGCGGATCGAGGACGCAGCTCAAGGCGGATCTCGCGAAGATGTACGACGAAGCGACCACGAATCATGCGGCTATGAGCCGGATCATTACGTTGCAGAAGACTACGGCGGATAAGTTGGGGGCGTTGTCGCCGGTGGGGTGATGGTTTGCTTTTACCGCGAGGCGGTGGGGTTCGGGGGTTTTTTGTTTTGTTGTCGCCGGATCCCGTATTCGTGTCGGCTCCGGTTTTTCGCCGGATCCCGTTTTCTTAGTGGTCTATTAGCACTGCCCCTGTGCGGGGCGGCACTTACTTTCTTTGCTGCTGCAAAGAAAGTAAGCAAAGAAAGCAGCTTCCGATACGCCCGCGGTCACACGCAGTTTGGGTAGTCCTCTCGTCGTTCGTGGGCTGCCTAAAGAGTGCCCTCATAGGCCCCATCGGGCTTGGCTCGCGCACGGTCTGTCACATCGCACCACACAACAAACTGGTTCAGCACCAAATGGCTCCAGCCCGCTTCGCGGCCGACCGGTCAATCGGGTCCGCGCGTGCTTCGCTACTAACATCTTTATCGCACTGCGCGCGCAAACCGATGGTTTCCCTTGCAGACCCGGCGGCAGCGCGTAGCGCTGTGCCGAAGCTCTTTCGTGCTGAACCAGCGCCCTCGAAGTTATTGGTTGGCAGACCGTGTGCGAGCCAAGCCCGATTAGGTGTTTGAGGGCACTCTTTAGGCGAGTGCCGCCTGGGACGAGAGGACTACCCAAATTGCGTGTGACCGCGGGCCTGAAAAGCTGCTTTCTTTGCTTACTTTCTTTGCAGCAGCAAAGAAAGTGAGTGCCGCCCCGCACAGGGGCAGTGCTAATAGACCGACGCGAAACCGGGATCCGGCGACTACAGCAAAGAAAGTGAGTGCCGCCCCGCACAGGGGCAACGCTAATAGACCACAAAGAAAACGGGATCCGGCGAAAACAACCACGGCGAAAAGCACCCCCGCCCGGGAACATCAATTGCGGTAGAGGACCGCAAGTCCTCACCCAAACCCCGGAGTCCGCAAAAAAATGGCAATGGAGAAGCAACCGCCCGAAGGCGGCGTAGCCCGCACCCCCTCGCAGAGCAACACCAACAAAAAAGTCGAATCCCTCGAAACGTTCCGCTCCGACGCGACCAACCAGGCCCTGACGACAAACCAGGGCGTCAAGATCGCCGATAACCAGAACACCCTGCGCGCCGGCGAACGCGGCCCTTCGTTGCTCGAAGACTTCATCATGCGTGAAAAAATCACGCACTTCGACCACGAGCGCATTCCGGAACGCATCGTCCACGCCCGAGGCTCGGCCGCTCACGGCGTCTTCAAGGTGTACGAATCGCAGGCCGAACTGACGAAGGCCGCCTTCCTGCAAGACCCGTCGAAGGAAACGCCCGTCTACGTGCGCTTCTCGACCGTGCAAGGCTCGCGCGGCTCAGCCGATACCGTTCGCGACGTGCGCGGCTTCGCCGTCAAGTTCTACACCGAAGAAGGCAATTTCGATCTCGTCGGCAACAACATGCCGGTATTCTTCATTCAGGACGCGATCAAGTTCCCCGACTTCGTCCACGCGGTCAAACCCGAGCCGCACAACGAAATGCCGCAAGGCGCATCCGCGCACGACACCTTCTGGGACTTCGTCTCGCTCGTGCCCGAATCGGCGCACATGGTGCTCTGGACCATGTCCGATCGCGCGATTCCCCGCAGCCTGCGCACGATGGAAGGCTTCGGCATCCACACCTTCCGCTTCATCAACGCGCAAGGCAAAGGACGCTTCGTCAAGTTCCACTGGCGGCCGACGATCGGCTCCGCATCGTTGCTCTGGGACGAAGCGCAGAAACTCGCGGGCAAGGATTCGGACTTCCATCGGCGGGATCTGTGGGAAGCGATCGACAACGGCGACTATCCCGAATGGGAACTCGGCGTGCAGATCGTCGAAGAAGAGGATGAACACAAGTTCGACTTCGATCTGCTCGATCCGACCAAGATCATTCCCGAAGAGCTCGTGCCGCTCAGGATGATCGGCAAGCTCACGCTGAATCGCAATCCCGACAACTTCTTCGCCGAAACCGAGCAGGTCGCGTTCTGCCCCGGGCACATCGTGCCGGGCATCGATTTCACCAACGATCCGCTGCTGCAAGGGCGTCTGTTCTCCTACACCGACACGCAGATCAGCCGTCTCGGCGGCCCGAACTTCCACGAAATTCCGATCAACCGGCCACTCGCGCCACTCGCCAACGGCCAGCGCGACGCGATGCATCGCCAGACGATCGACAAGGGACAGGCGTCCTACGAGCCGAATTCCATCGACGGCGGATGGCCGAAGGAAACCCCGCCCGCCGCATCGGGCGGCGGCTTCGAAAGCTACACGGAGCGCGTCGAAGGCTCGAAGATCCGCGTGCGCAGCCCGTCGTTCAAGGACCATTATTCGCAAGCCACGCTCTTCTGGAACAGCATGACCGATCCGGAAAAGGATCACATCGTCGGCGCGTATTCGTTCGAGTTGTCGAAGGTCGAGCGCAAGCACATCCGCGAGCGCCAGCTCGGCATTCTCGCGAACATCGATGAGACGCTCGCCGCGCGCGTCGCCGAGAATCTCGGCTTGCCCGCGCCGAAGAAGAACGCGGATGCCGACGAGCTCGGCAAGTCTTCGGTGACGGAATCGCCGGCGCTGTCGATCGTCGCGAAAACGAAGCCGTCGATCAAGACGCGCAAAGTCGCCATTCTCGCCGCGCCCGGCGCCGATGCCGCGAGCATCAAGGCCGTACAGGACGCGCTGAAAGCCGAGGGCGCGCACGCAAAGGTCATCTCGCCGACGCTCGGCTCGCCCGCGCAAGGCATCGAGGCCGATGCGACCATCCTCGGCATGCCGTCGATCATGTTCGACGGCGTGATCGTCGCGGGCGGCAAGGACAGCGCGAAGACGCTGTCGGAATCCGGCGACGCGCGTCACTTCGTGCTCGAAGCGTTCAAGCATCTGAAGGCCATCGGCGCGATCGGCGACGGCGAGGACCTGCTCGCGGCCGCGCATCTGCCGGGCGGCGAGGAAGGCGTCGCCGTGGGCAGCGACGCGAATGCCGTGCTGAAGAGCTTCATCGAAGCGATGAGCAAGCATCGCGTGTGGTCGCGCGCGCAAAAGGCGGAGTCGGTGCCCGCCTGACGCGCGTTTCGCGCCGCGCAACGAAGCGCGGCTTCATGCGTCACGCCGTCGATATACGCGCCCGGGTGTTTTTGAGACACTAGCCGCACTCGGGTCCATCGGGGCGTGACGTGTTCAATCTAGCGCAGCATCGCGCCGGCGCCGGGCGGGGCGCGTGCGCTGTTCTCGCGTGTGTGCTCTGCATCGCGTGCGGGTTTGCGCATGCGAAGGAGTCCATCGTGATCGGCGCGGTGCCGGGCATGGCGCCGCCGCTCGACATGGCCGATTCGGTGAATCATTGTTCGGCGCGGCCGGGCTTGCCGCGCGGCATCTCGGCCGATTTTGCGAACGCCGTCGCGAGTGCGCTCGGAATCGATCCGGACTGGCGCTTCTTTCCCGACAGGCCGGCGATGATCGCGGCGCTCAGGCTCGGCGACATCGACATGGCGACGGGCGCGACAGGCGAAGATGCCGGCGAACCGCTCGCGTTCAGCCGCCCGTATCTGCCGACGAAGCTGATCTACGTCGAGCCGCTCCATTCCCATCCGCCGACGCATCGGCTTGCTTACGTGGCCGCGCAGACATCGCCGGCGCGTCTGCGCGCGGCGTATCCATCGCTCGAACCCGTGGCTTATCCCGATCTGACCGGCGCGCTGCTCGCGGTGTCGCTCGGCGACGCGGACGCCTTCGTCGGCGACATGACCGTGGCCTCGTACACGATCGATCATTTCGATTTGCCGAACCTGACGATCACCGGTTTCGCGACCTTCGACGAAGGCGGCTACAGTTTCGCGTTCGCGCCCGGACGCGCCGACGCCGATGCGCTGCGCAAGCGCGTCGACGATGCGCTCGCCGCATTGCCGCCGAGCTTCGCGCTCGTGACGCACGAGCGCTGGCAGCCGGCGGCGTCCGCGATCACGCGCAACACGCCGATCCCGCTCACGCGCGAGGAAGCAGCGTGGATCGCGGCGCATCCCGTCGTGCATTATTCGATGCTCGCGCAGGCCGCGCCGCTGATGTTCCGCGATCAGCGCGGCAACGCGGCGGGCATCGCCGTCGATATCCTCGACGCGATCGCGCGCGTGACCGGCTTGCGCTTCGAGCCGCGCATACGCACGTCGATGGCGCAGTTGCGCGCCGATCTGAAGAGCGGCGCGTCCGCGATCGTGCCGTTCAGTCTCGGCGCGTTGTCGCCGTTGCCCGGCGGCGAGGCGACCACGCCGACGGGCGAAAGCATTTTTGCGATCGTGACCGCCGTGGGCCGTCCGCCCTTGCGCGACGCCGCCGCGCTCGCCGGCAAGCGCATCGCGATTCCGCACGATTGGCCGATCCTGAACTTCGTGCGCGAGGATGCGCCGCAAGCGCGCATCGTCGATTCGAAACCGTTCGACGGTCCGTTTCGCGCCGTGGCCAACGGCGACGCCGATGCGGCCGTCGCCGATCTGCCTTTCGCCAATTACGCCGTGGGCAATCCGTTTCGCGGCACGCTCACGATCAGCGGCGTGCTGTCGACGAAGCCGATTCCGCACGGACTCATCGTCAGTGCGGGCGAGCCGGTGCTGCTCGGCATCGTGAATCGCGCGATCGCGAGCCTGCCGCCGCCGGAACTCGAATCGATCCGCACGCGCTGGAAGCTCGCCGAGCATCCCGAAATGATGTGGGAGCGCCGCCGTCCGCAAGTCGAGCTGGGCGCGCTGCTCGGCATTGCGCTTTTGCTCGCGCTCGCGGGCTGGGCGTTGACGCTGCGCGTGCAGATCGCGCGACGGATCGCCGCCGAACGCGCCATGCGCGCCGCGAAGGAAGAGGCGGAAACGGCGAATCGCGCGAAATCGACGTTCCTCGCGACGATGAGCCACGAAATCCGCACGCCGATGAACGCCGTGCTCGGCCTGCTGGAAATGGAGCTGCGTGCGCCCGGCGAGCGCGCCGCGACCAAGCGCGCGCTGTCGACCGCGCATCACGCCGCGCGCGATCTGCTCGGCATGATCGACGATCTGCTCGACGTCGCGAAGATCGAGGCGGAGCGCCTCGTGCTCGCGCCCGCGCCGCTCGAGGTCGAATCGTGGATCGCGGGCGTCGCGGCGATCTACGAGCCGGCCGCCCGCGCTAAGGGCATCGCGCTCGTCGTGAAGCGGCTTTCCGGCGACGGTCCCGTCTGGATTCTTGCCGACGGTCAGCGTTTGCGGCAAATCGTCGGCAATCTGCTCTCGAACGCGATCAAGTTCACCGATACCGGCGCGGTCACGCTCGAACACGACGTCGCGCCGGCGCTGGACGGCAGGCGCGTGGTGACGCTCGCGGTGTCCGATACGGGCATCGGCATCGCGCCCGGGAAGCAGGCGCTGCTGTTCACGCCGTTCGTGCAGACGCACGATGGCCGTGCGCGCAGCGTCGGTGGCACCGGCCTCGGCCTCACGATCAGCAAGCGGCTCGTCGAGATGATGGGCGGCGCGATCGAGCTGGCGAGCGAGCCGGGGCGCGGCACGCGCTTCACCGTGCGGCTCGATTTGCCCGAGGCGGATGCCGTCGCGTGCGCCGCCGATGCGCCGGCCGTGGAGACGGGCGTATCGGCGGTATCGCTTGCGGGCTTGCGCGTGCTCGTCGTCGACGATCATCCGGCGAACCGCATCGTGCTCGACGGACAAATCCGGCTGCTCGGCGGCGTCGCGCAACTGGCCGTAGACGGCAAGAGCGCGCTCGCACGCTGGCGCGCCGCGCCGCACGCCGTCGACGTGATTCTGACCGACTGCTCGATGCCCGAAATGAGCGGCGAGGAACTGGCCCGCACGATTCGCGAGGACGAAGCGAAGCATCCGGCGACGCGCGCCGTGCCGATCATCGGCCTGACAGCGAACGCGCAGCCCGAGGCGGCATTGCGCGCGGTCGCATCGGGCATGAACGCGTGCCTCGTGAAGCCGCTCGGCCTCGACGCGCTGCGCGAGGCCTTGCTCGCCGCGACGCGCGACGGCCGCGTGCCGGTTGCAGCGCCGGTCGCATCGGCGACGCGCGAATCCGGCGAGCCGGTTCTGGATGCCGCGTTGCTCGCCGGTTTCGGTGAGCAGGCCGGGACGCTCGTCGATACGCTGAAATCCGCGAACGCGAGCGATCTCGCCGACGCGCACGCCGCGTTCGCCGACAACGACCACGCCTTGCTGCGCGACATCGCCCATCGCATGAAGGGCGCGGCGGCGGTGATCGGCGCGGCGTCGTTCATGCGCGCGTGCGTCACGTTGCAGCGCGACTGCGAACTGGCGGTCGACGACGATCGCAACGGCGAGGACGATGCGCGCATCGCGGCATCGTTCGCGGCGTTCGTCGCGGCGGCCGAGGCGCTCGATGCGGCGCTCGACGCGGCGTCGGCATCGGTTTGTCCGGCGTCCGGCGCGTCGACGTGACGCGGCTTCGCGGATCGCGAGCAACTCTTCGCGTGCGGCGCGCGTTTCGTGTGCTTTAATTGAACCTCCGATCATCTTGAAAACAAGCGGCGGACCGAGGCCGCGATCGATGGCGCACGAAACGCATGAGTCGAAGGGATACCGGGTTCACCGAGGAACCGAAACCGGGCGCGCGCCGCGCCCGCCGGGCCGCGCGCGCGGCGCTCGCGTGCTGCTGCGCGATGCTCGCATGCGTGCCCGGCACGCCGCGCGCCCAGCGCGCCGAATGGCTCGATGCGCGCGTCACGCAGGCGACCATCGTCGATACGATCTGCATTCCGGGTTACGTCGACCGCGTGCTGCCGTCGTTTGAAATCCAGATGCGTCAGAAGGAGCGGCTGCTCAAGCAGCGCAGCATCGATCCGTCGTTCGCGTCGGAATACGCGCTCGATCATCGCATGCCGGTGCTGCTCGGCGGCTCGCCCAACTCGCCCGCGAATCTCGATCTGCGCCGCTGGGAAGGGCGCGAGGGCCAGCGCCGAAAGGAACGGCTCGCGGTGTACCTGAAGCGCTGCGTCTGCACCGGCGACATGACGCTGAAAGAAGCGCAAACCGCAATGGCGGGCGACTGGCCGAATCGGTATCCGAATCTTTCCAGCATGACCTGTACGGGCCTGTAACGATGCGTTCGGCTTATCCGTCCGATTTAGAACATCTATTGAAATAGGCGGAATGTCGCATCACACGCGCCATTAACGGGATTAGTATGGAGCTATCTCGAAATTAGTCCTGGAGTCGCCATGATGCTCGCGTATGTGTCCCTCTTCGTTGTCGGTACGCTCGCGGCGCGGATGATCGCGAGGCAGAGCCGGCGGCCTGTTTTCGCACGCGCAAGAAGGTGACGGCGATGAACCTGCTCGTCTGGAATCTTCCTCAACGCTGCGCCGCGCGCGACGTGCGGCGATTTCTCGAGCACGAACTCGGGCAGTATGCGAGCGACATCGAAGTTCACGGCGCGGGCACCGCTCACGCCTACGCGACCGCCAGGCTCGCGACCGATGTGCCTTACATCGGCGAGGCGATCGCCCAGAAGCTGTGCCATCAGCGCTTTCACGACGAACCTTTGCGTGCCCGGGCTTCCGCGTCCGGCGACGCCTCCATCCGTCTGCATTGATGTTTCCGCTGCGCCGCGCATCGTCGCGCGTGCGGTCGGAACGAACTTTGCTGCGCTTCCGTTGACGAACCTCAAGTAGCGGCGAAGCCGGCGCGTCGTGCGCGCCGGCTTTTTTGTCGGTGCGCGCAGTCTCGCGCATGGGCCGCTCGAACCGGGCGATCCGGTGGATCGTCCGTTGGCGAATGGCAAAGCGGATCAATCAAATGAATGCATCAGGCAGGAAAGAGCAGGACGAACAAGACGCCGATCGGCGCAAGGTTTCTCGTGTGCGCGGCGGCGGGCGCGCTTCTTTCGATCTCGACGGCGGCTCGCGCGCAGCCTCAGGCGGCCTCGGGCGCATCGGGAGCGGTCGCGCCGGGACGCGTGACGGCGTTGCCCGTCGCGCCCGTCGCCCGCTCTATCCCGGTGCCGCCGATGCCGCAGGGCGCAAGCATTCCGCAAGCCGCGAGCGCGCCCGAGCGCGCGCTTCCCGCCATGCCCGTGCCGATGCCCGCGCAATCGGCTCCGGAAGCGTCGGCTGCATCGGCTGCATCGGCTGCATCGGCGGCGAGCGCAGCCAGCGCGGCATCGGCGGCGAGCGCGGCATCGGAAGCGGCCGTGCCCGAAGTGCCCTTGCCGCCGGAAACACCCGAGCCGAATCTCGCCCAGCGCAGCGGCATGCAGCCGGCCGGCGCGTATGCGATGCGGCAGACCTTCGCGAAGGAAGTCGATCGGCGGCTCAATGTGCCCGTCGCGGATCAGCAGGGCTACGGCCGTCTGCTGCAACGTACGCTGGAAGAAGACGGTCACGGCGGCGTCGTCAACGAATTCGTCGTGATGGTCGATCGCAGCGCGAACGTGCAGGCGATCTTCGTCTATTTCCGCGCGAAGGCCGACGATGCGTGGTCGATGATCGGCGCATCGCCGGTATCGACGGGGCGTCCCGGCAGTTACGATCACTTCCTCACGCCGCTCGGCGTCTTCCAGCATGTGCCGGGCAACATGGACTTTCGCGCCGAGGGCACGCTCAACGAGTTCAAGATTCGCGGCTACGGCGCGCGCGATATGCGTATCTACGATTTCGGCTGGGCCGAAGGCGAGCGCGGCTGGGGCCATGGCGGCAAGTCGCCGATGCGCTTCCAGATGCACGCCACCGATCCCGAGAAACTGGAGCCGCTGCTCGGCATGCGGCATTCGAAGGGCTGCGTGCGGATTCCGTCGACGCTCAACACGTTCTTCGATCATCACGGCATTCTCGATGCGCAATACGAGGCGCGCGTATCCGAAGGCCAGTCGATGTGGGTGCTGAAGGCCACGCGCAAGACGACGCCCTGGGCGGGGCATTATCTCGTCGTCGTCGATACCGGAAGGAAGACGCGGCCCGCGTGGGCGCCGGGTCCGGGCAAGGCGGTGCGCGAGCACATCCCGGCGGGCGCGGACACGGTCGATTGAGGCGTGCCGGGCGTGCTATTTCGAGCGCGCGAGCAGCACGCCCGCGAGCGCGACGCCGAAGCCCGCGAGCTGCATCGCGTCGAGCGTCTCGCCGAATGCGAGATAGCTTTCGAGCGCGGCGAGCGGCGGCGCGAGAAAGAGCAGGGCGGTCGCGCGCGATGCGTCGCCGCGACGGACCATCCATACGAGCAGCGTCGTCGCGACGCCCGAGAGCATCACGATGCCCCACGCGAGCGCGAGCCACGTCGTCGTGGAGACGATGAAGCGATGCTCGCCTAGCGCGATCACGAGCACGAGCGCGACGATCGTCGCGCCCGCGTTCTGCAACGCGCTGGCGCTGCGGATATCGGCGCGCGCGAGCGAAGTCTTCTGATACAGCGTGCCCGCGGTGATCGCGACGACGGCGAGCACGGCGATCGTCGCGACGAGCCATTGCGGCGCGTGTCCGGACGATGCGTGCGTGACGGGCGCGCCGCTCGCCGCGATCTTCGGCGCGAGCACGAGCGCGACGCCGAAGAGGCCGAGCACGAGCCCGCTCCATGCGCGCGGCGAGAGCCGTTCACCGAAGAGCCGCGCGGCGACGGCGGCGGTCAGAAGCGGTTGCAGCGCGCCGAGCAGCGCCATGATGCCCGCGCCCATGCCTTGCGCGACGGCCCAGTAGCCCGCGCCGAGATAGACGCCTTGCAGCAGCGCGCCGGCGAACAGATGCCGGCCGATGTCCCCGCCTTTCGGCCATGGCGCGCGCGTGACGACGGCGATTGCGAGAAACAGCAGCGTCGTGCCGCCGAAGCGCGCGAGCAAATAGAGATTCGGATCGACGTAAGGCGTGATCGCCCTTGCGACGATGAAACCCGTCGACCAGAGAAACACGAAGACGGGCGCGGCGAGAATCGAGACCATGTGAGGCAAGCGGCGAAACGAAATGCCGCAGTATCGGCCGGAACGCTTGCGCGCGTCTTGTCTAACCGTGCACTTCGGCGCGGCGCGTCATTCGATGGTGAACGTATCGAGCGGCTGATTGGCGCGCGCTTCGCCCTCGAAACGCCGCGATAGTTGCGCATGCAAGCGCTTTGCCTCGTCGAGTGTGAGGTCGATCCAGTAGGGATCGCCAGCCGCGTCGTTCAGACGTTCGGGAGGGAACTGGATTTCGATCACCACGCCTTTCTTGTACATCGTGTTGCCTCGTTCAAAGCTCGTGCATAAGGCACGAAGTCTAGCGGAGGCGTGCTTGTCGATTGCGTACCCGGGGGAAAGAATTCATTGCGCGTCGTGGCTTGACGAATCGCGCTTGCCAGAGAAATGCCACATAGGGCCGCTAAACTCCACACGCCGCCTTGCCTTTCTTCATCGAACGATGCTCGCCGAACAACGTCACCAGTACATCCTCTCCGAATTGGACAAGCATGGCGCGCTCGCGGTGGCGGATCTCGTGCGTGCGTTGTCGGTGTCGCGCGAGACGGTGCGGCGCGATCTCAACGCGCTCGCCGGACGCGGGCTCGTGACGACGACGCATGGCGGCGCGTTATCGGTCGACCGGCGCGAGCCGCACGTCGATGTGCGCGAAGCCAAGAACGCGGCGGCGAAACATGCGATCGGCGTGCGCGCGGCGGCGTTCGTGCCGGACGGGGCGTCGCTCGTCATCGATTCGGGAAGCACGACGCAGGCGTTGGCGCGTGCGTTGGGGCAGCGGCATCGGCTGACGGTGTATACGAACGACTGGCGTATCGCGATGTTGCTGGCGCGGCGCAATGGCAATCGCGTGACTTTGCTGGGTGGCGAGATCGCCGATCTCGAAGATGCGACGTTCGGGCTCGATACCATTCAGCAGCTTGCGCAGTATCACGCGGATTTTGCTTTCGTCGGGGCGGGGGGGATTACGAATGACGCGCATCTGACGGATTATTCGCGGCTCGCCGCTGAGGTGCGCGGGAGCATGATCGCGTCTGCTGCGTGCCCGGTCGTGGTTGCTGATTGCTCGAAGTTCGGCCTGGTTTTGCCAGTTAGGATCGCCGGGTTCGAGGCGGTTCGGTTTCTGGTTTGTGAAGCTCTGCCTGAGCGGGGGGTCCGAAGGGCGCTGGCCGCGCGGGGGCTTGAGGTCGTTGTTGCTTGATTTTTGTTGTTCGCTTTCGATGGGTCTCGTATTCGTGTCGGCTCCGGTTTTTCGCCGGATCCCGTTTTCTTAGTGGTCTATTAGCACTGCCCCTGTGCGGGGCGGCACTCACTTTCTTTGCTGCTGCAAAGAAAGTAAGCAAAGAAAGCAGCTTCCGATACGCCCGCGGTCACACGCAATTTGGGTAGTCCTCTCGTCGATCGTGGGCTGCCTAAAGAGTGCCCTCAAACACATAATCGGGCTTGGCTCGCGCACGGTCTGTGTCATCGCACCACACAACAAACGGGTTCAGCACCAAATAGCTCCGGCCCGCTTCGCGGCCGACCGGTCAAGCGGGTCCGCGCGTGCTTCGCTACTAACGTCTTAATCTCGCTGCACTTGCCGCACGTTGGTTTCCCTTGCATACGGGGCGGCAGCGCGTAGCGCTGTGCCGAAGCTATTTCGTGCTGAACCACCGCGGTAAAGGGAATGGCTCGTCAGACCGTGCGCGAGCCAAGCCCGGTTAGTCCTTCGAGGGCACTCGTTAGGCGAGTGCCGCCTGTGACGAGAGAACTACCCAAATTGCGTGTGACCGCGGGCCGTGACGAGCTGCTTTCTTTGCTTACTTTCTTTGCAGCAGCAAAGAAAGTGAGTGCCGCCCCGCACAGGGGCAACGCTAATAGACCGACACCATAACGGGATCCGGCGAAAAAGCAGACACCAAAGAACAAACCACAAGCCCCTTGGCGAAATATGCAAATACGTGGCGACCCGTGGCGCCTTCACGTCGATGTCACACATCTCTGCAATATTCCGGGTCGAAGGTCGCCCCCGACCTTCATCGATCCCCGACACGAGAGACCACCATGACCCGCGATTCCCGCTTCGCGCGCACTGTGCTGCCGGCGTTTGCCGCCGCGTTTGCTCTGCTTGCCGCGATGCCCGCTCACGCCGCCGACGCCGTCGTCCTCTACACCGCCGATGGCCTCGAGAATCTCTACAAGGACGTGCTTCCCGCATTCGAAAAGAAGGAAGGCGTGAAGGTCAACATCGTCACGGCGGGCAGCGGCGAAGTGGTGAACCGCGCGACCGTCGAAAAGGATTCGCCGAAAGCAGACGTCCTCGTCACGCTGCCGCCGTTCATCCAGCAAGCGCAACAAGGCGGCCTGCTGCAGCCGTATCAGAGCGTGAACTACAAGAACGTGCCCGCCATCGCGAAGGAAAAAGACGGCGCATGGGCCACCTTCGTGAACAACTATTTCTCGTTCGCGATCAATCCCGAAGTCACGAAAACCGCGCCCAAGACCTTCGCCGATCTCCTGCATCCGAGCTACTCCGGCAAGATCGCATACTCGAATCCAGCCACGGCAGGCGACGGCATGGCCGTCATCATCCTGACGTCCGCGCTGATGGGCGAAGACCAGGCTTTCAATTACCTGAAGGATCTCGAACAACACGCGAAGTTCCATACGAAGGGCACGGGCTATCTCGACGTGCTGCTCTCGCGTAACGAGATCGCATTCGCGAACGGCGATCTGCAAATGGACCTCGACGATGCCGCGAACGGCGGTCTCTCCATCAAGCCGCTCTTCCTGTCGCACAAGGCAGGCGAAGCGCCGAGCACATTCCAGCTTCCGTATGCAATCGGCCTCATCAAGAGCGGACCGAATCAGGCGGCGGGCAAGAAGCTCATCGACTATCTGATGTCGTCGGATGTGCAGTCGAAAGTGCCCGATATCTACGGCATCCCCGGCCGCACCGACGTGCCGCTCGCCGGCAAGAACGGCGAAGCCGTCAAGCAGGCGATCTCCGGCGTGAAGCTTATTCCCGTCGACTGGAACGAAGTCATGCAGAAGAAGGCGGGCTGGACCGAGCGCTGGAAGACCGAAGTGATCGGCAACACCGGCAAGCAGACCGACGTCGTCAAGCCGAAGTCCTGATGAGCGCCGTCCCCAAGGAAGCGTTCGGCGTCGATCAAACGCCGGGCGTGCACATCGATCGTCTGACGGTGCGCTTCGGCACGCGTACCGTGCTCGACGATCTCTCGCTTCGGATCGAACGCGGCGAATTCCTCACCGTGCTCGGCCGGAGCGGATGCGGCAAGACCACGCTGCTGCGCTTCATCGCCGGCTTCGTGAAGGCCGATGCGCTCGCGGGCACGCTCGCCGTCGCGGGCCGCGATCTCACGCACGTGCCGCCGCATCAGCGCAATCTCGGGCTGCTGTTCCAAAGCTATGCGCTGTTCCCGCATTTCTCGGTGTTCGACAACGTCGCGTTCGGCTTGCGCGCACGCAAGCTGAACACGGGCGAGATCGCGCGACGCGTCGCCGATGCGCTCAAGCTCGTGCAGCTTTCCGATGCCGGTCACGTCATGCCCGCGCAGCTTTCCGGCGGCATGCAGCAGCGCGTGGCGCTGGCGCGCGCGCTCGTCATCGAGCCGGACGTGCTGCTGCTCGACGAGCCGCTCTCGGCGCTCGATGCGAATCTGCGCGCTTCGGTGCGCAGCGAGCTGAAGGCGTTGCATGAGCGCTTGCCGAATCTGACGATCGTCTGCGTGACGCACGATCAGGACGATGCGCTCGTGCTCTCCGACCGCACGCTGCTGATGCGCGATGGCCGCATCGCGCAACTCGGTGCGCCGCGCGAGCTGTACGACGCGCCCAACGATGCGTTCGTCGCGCGCTATCTCGGTGCCGCGAATTTGCTGCCGCCGCGCGTGGTGTATCCCGTCGGCGATGCGCGGCACGACGAGCGCGAACGTCTCGCGTGCATTCGTCCCGAACGATTCGCGATCGCGCCGTTGGGAGAAGGCCATCTGCATGGCACGATCGCGTCCGTCGAATGGTATGGCGCGGCGCTTTCCATTTCCGTTGCGCTCGATGCGTTGCCCGGCGAGCCCGTGCTCGTGACGACGCAGCGCGGCCATTCGCGCATGCCGGACAAAGGCGCGCGCGTTTCCCTTCGCTTCGAGGCTGACGATGTCGTCCTTGTTCGTCCCTGACAGCGTCGCGCGCGACGAACGCGGCATCTGCGACGCCTATCTCTCCGCGCAATTCGCAGCGCACGCCAAAGAAGCGCAACGCCGCGAGCGCAAGGCGCAGTGGCATCTGCTCTTCATTCTCGTCGTCGTGCTCGGGCCGCTCGTGGTGTATCCGCTCGCGCGCCTCGTCATGTCGAGTGTGACCGGGCCGCACGGTTTCTCGCTGCACGCGTACAGCGCGTTCTTCAGCAACCCCGAAACGCGCGGGATGATCGGCACGACGCTCGGGATTCTCTTCGCGAGCGCGAGCATCGCTTCGTTGCTCGGCGTCGCGCTCGCATCGATGCTGTTCTTCAGGCCGTTCGCGCTCGCGCGCCTGCTCACGCGTTTTCTGGAATTGTTCGTCGCGTTTCCGTCGTTTCTGGTCGCGTTCACGCTGATCTTTCTATACGGCTCGCAAGGTTCGGTGAGCATCGGTCTGCAGCGGATCTTTTCGCTCGATGCGCCGCCGCTCGATTTCCTTTTCGGCATCGGCGGCGTGATTCTCGCGGAGGTCGTGTTCTATGCGCCGTTCGTCGTGCGTCCGACGCTCGCATCGTATGCGACGCTCGACATGCGGCTCGTCGAAGCCGCAAAGAGCCTCGGCGCCGATGGCTGGATGGTCGCGACGAAAGTCGTCTTGCCGCTCGCGTGGCCGGGCATCGCGGCAGGCACGATCCTCTGCTTTCTGCTGACGTTGAACGAGTTCGGCATTCTGCTCGTGCTCGGCAGCGCACATCTGATCACCTTGCCGATCGCGATCTACAGCGCCGCGACCGTCGACCTCGATCTGGCCACCGCGGCCGCGGGTTCGGTCGTGATGCTGTTGATGTCGCTATCGCTCTATGCGTTGTATCGACGCGTGAATCGGCAAACGAGTCGCCGTTCGGGAGAGCGCTGACATGCAACTCATCGCTGCTGCGTTCAGACCTCGCGCGCTCCTGCGTCATGCGTTCACGGGCCTCTTCGCGTTGCTGTGCTTCTGGCTCTTCGTGCTGCCGGTGATCGTCGTCGCGTTGTCGAGCGTCGCGTCGCACTGGTCCGGCACGATCCTGCCCGATGGTTTTTCCACGCGCTGGTTCGCGCGTCTTTCATCGAGCGATCTCGATGCGGTCGCGACGAGTCTCGAAGTCGGCCTGGGCGTCGCGTTTCTCGGCACCGCGCTGGGACTCTGGCTCGCGCTCGCGCTGGAAGGACGCGACCGGCGCGGTCTCGGCGCACTCGTCGATGCCGTCGCGATGATGGGCAGCGGCGTGCCGAGCGTCGTCCTCGGGCTCGCCGTGTTGATCGCGTATCACAAGCGTCCGCTCGATCTGTCGGGATCGGCCGCAATCGTCGTGCTCGTGCAACTCGCGCTCGTGTTGCCGTTCTGTTATCGATGCGCCGCCGCGGCGCTGCGCCCCGAGCTCACGACGCTGCGCGAAGCCGCCGCGAGTCTCGGCGCGCCGCCGCGCATGGTGCTCGCGCGCGTGGTATTGCCGCAACTCGTGCCCGCGATCCGCGCGAGCCTCGCGCTCGGTTTCGCGCTCTCGCTCGGCGAACTTGGCGCGACGCTCACCGTGTATCCGCCCGGATTCGCGACGGTGCCGATCGTCGTCGTCGGGCAGGTGAATCGCGGTTACTATCTGCCGGCGTCCGCGCTCTCGCTGATTCTGCTGGGCGTATCGCTCGCGGCGCTTCTGCTGATCGCCGCACGCGCGCCACGCCGCTCCATCGCATGACAAACATACGGAATCCGAACTAAATATCGATGCCATCATGTGCCCGCAAGCTCTTCGTTAGCAATTTGCGGGCCGCTCTCCGTTTCCGCCTTGTCATACCAAAAAAAATAAAACTGGCGTAACCTGCACGTTCAGGCACGTCCGCACCCGCCAGACCGGGGCAGGGCGCCAATTCGGTGCGTCCGGATTGAACTCCCGTCAGGCTTTCGCGGTCGTTGCATATGTTGCAAACACCGGAGGTTTCGATGACATCCGTCGATCTGGAATTCGACCAGCTCAACAGTACCGTCGATGCGCTCAGGCGCTCCATCTCGAACCGCCTGATGTACGGCGTCGGCAAGGATGCAGTCACCGCGCAGCCGCGGGACTGGCTTCACGCCGCTGAACTGGCCGTGCGGGATCGTCTCGTCGCGCGCTGGATGCGCACCACGCGGCTCCAATACGAACAGGACGTGAAACGCGTCTACTATCTGTCGATGGAATTTCTCATCGGCAGAACTTTCAGCAATGCGCTGCTCGCGCTAGGCATCTACGACGAAGTGCGCGATGCGCTCGCCGGCTTGGGCGTCGATCTCGCGGCGCTCGAGGAACTCGAGCCGGACGCCGCGCTCGGCAATGGCGGCCTCGGACGCCTTGCGGCCTGTTTCCTCGATTCGATGGCGACGGTCGGCGTGCCGGGCTTCGGCTATGGCATCCGTTACGAATACGGGATGTTCCGTCAGACGATCGTCGACGGCAATCAGGTCGAGATGCCCGATTACTGGCTGCGCGCGGGCAATCCGTGGGAGTTTCCGCGGCCCGAAGTCGTGTACACCGTGCATTTCGGCGGGCGCACGGTGCAACATGACGATCGCACCGACTGGATCGACACCGAGCACGTCAACGCGATGGCCTACGACACGGTTATTCCCGGCTTCGCGACAACGGCCACCAACACGCTGCGCCTGTGGTCCGCGCGCGCAACCGACGAGTTCGATCTCTCCGCGTTCAATCAGGGCGACTATCGGCGCGCGGTGGAGGCGAAGAACACATCGGAACATGTGTCGCGTCTCTTGTATCCCGACGACTCGACTCAGGCCGGACGCGAGTTGCGTCTGCGTCAGGAATACTTCTTCGTCTCCGCGACGATGCAGGATCTGATACGCCGCTATCAGCGCACGCATACGCACTTCGGTCGGCTCGCGGAAAAGGTCGCCGTGCATCTGAACGACACGCATCCGGTGCTCGCGATTCCGGAGTTGATGCGCCTGCTCGTCGATCGGCATCATCTGCCGTGGGACAAGGCGTGGAAGCTCGTGCAGCAGATGTTCTCCTACACGAATCACACGCTGATGCCCGAAGCGCTCGAAACATGGGACGTCGAGATGCTCGCGCGCTTGCTGCCGCGGCATCTGGAGATCATCTTCGAGATCAACGCGCAGTTCCTGAAGCAAGTCACCGAGAAGTTCGGGCGCGATGTCGAGCTGATTCGGCGCATCTCGCTCGTCGATGAATTCGGCCAGCGGCGCGTGCGCATGGCGCATCTCGCGATCGTCGCGAGTCACAAGGTGAACGGCGTATCGAAGCTGCACTCGCAACTGATGGTGCAGAACATCTTCTCCGACTTCGCGCGCATGTATCCGGAGCGCTTCACGAACGTGACGAACGGCATCACGCCGCGCCGATGGCTCGCGCAGGCGAGTCCGTCGCTGTCATCGCTGATCGACAAGCGGCTCGGGCCGCGCTGGCGCACCGATCTCTTCGAGCTTGGCAGGCTGCGCGAATGGCGCGACGATCCGGAGTTCTGCAAGGCCTTTCACGATGCGAAGTTCGCCAACAAGCTGCGGCTCGTGGAACGCGCGAAACGGGACGCCAACGCGATCATCAATCCGGAAGCGCTGTTCGATCTGCAGGTGAAGCGCATCCACGAATACAAGCGGCAATTGCTCAACATCCTGTATGTGATCGTGCGCTATAACCGCATCCGCGAAAATCCGGAGCAGGACTGGACGCCGCGCGTCGTGATGTTCGCGGGCAAGGCGGCGTCCGCGTACAAGATGGCGAAGAACATCATCAAGCTCATCAACGATGTGTCCCGCAAGATCAACACGGACCCGCTCATCGGCGATCGGCTGAAGGTCGGCTTTATTCCGAACTACGGCGTTTCCGTGGCCGAGCTCATCATTCCGGCGGCGGATCTGTCGGAGCAGATTTCGATGGCGGGCACCGAAGCATCGGGCACCGGCAACATGAAGCTCGCGTTGAACGGCGCACTGACAATCGGCACGCTCGATGGCGCGAACATCGAGATCTGCGATGCCGTGGGGCGCGAGAATATTTTCATCTTCGGCAACACGACCGACGAGATCGAATCGTTGCGCGCGGCGGGTTATCGGCCACGGCAGATTTACGAGGAAAACGCGGAGCTGAAAGTCGCGCTCGACCAGATTCGACTCGGGCACTTCTCGCCGGAAGAGCCGCACCGTTTCTACGACATCTTCCATACGCTCGTGGACTGGGGCGATCACTACATGGTGCTCGCCGATTTCGACAGCTTCGACAAGACGCAGACCGAAGTCGATCTCAAGTACCGCGACAAGGATGCGTGGACGCGGAGCGCGATCGAGAACGTCGCGGGCATGGGCATTTTTTCGTCGGACCGCACGATCGCGGAGTATGCGCGCGACATCTGGCACGTCGAGCCGTTGCAGATCACCTGACGACGCGTTCAGCGCCGTGTGATGCGCGTAATGCGCGTCACGCGGCCGAGCGTTGCGTTGGGAAAATGCGCGGTGAGCGTGCCGATGACATCGTCGATGTCATCGCGATCGGTCTCGACATGGAGCGTGGTGCAATCGCGGAGGCGGCTCGTCTCCACGATATAAGCCTGCGTGCCCGCGCCGAACGCATACGCGAGCATGTCGCGTGCGGCCGACGAATCCAGTCCCGGAACGGTGAGATCGAACGCGACGCAGTGGCGTGCTTCGCGGCGGCGCGGCGAGCCGCCGTTGACCACGCGCGAAAGAGCGATCGAGTCGAATGTGCGGATATCCATCGATGGAAGCCGTCCGGCGACGGCTCGTTGTGGCGATGCCCGCACTCTAGCGCCGCGCGCCTAAAGGCCGGGCTAAAGAAGCGCGCCGCCGTGTAAACGGCGCATCAAGATCAGGCTTGCGATGACTTCGCGCCTGCGCTCGCCGCATGTTTCGCGACCGCCTCGCCGACGAGCGCCGCGACCTTGTCCGCGAATTCCTGATCCTTCGTGATGAGCACTTCGCGCTCGCCGTCGGGCGTCGCGACCATCAACTGATAGATCACGTCCTGCGTGATCCAGGTGAGATAACCCACGACGACGATCATCACGCCGAGCACGAGCGCCGCGCCCGAGCCGGTGAAGATGCCCGCGCCGAGCACGATCAGCCCGATCAGCGCGATGATGATCGGCAAAGGCTTCTGGCGCGGGATCATCACGACGCGCGCGGCGCGCAGATCGCGCAGCGGAATCATCTGACCGGACGCCGAGAGTCCGGCGCGCGAAAGCGTCACGCCACGTTCATTGAAAGGAGTATCCATAAGGTTTGTGCAGTCTTCTTGCAGCCGATGAAACCGGGGAGCGTACCAGACGGCGCGGCGCGGCGGCATGTCGCACATCGACGCATTCGGCGGGGTTTGCATATCGTAAATTTACGATATATACTTCGCAGCAAGACGATTCGGAACAGGCTGCACGTTCCGTCCGTCAGACGCACGAGCAACGAAATGGACATCGACGCAATTCACAAGGCCCTCGCCAACCCCCTTCGCCGCGAGATTCTGGAATGGCTGAAGGAACCCGAGCTGCATTTCCCTGATCAGGAATTGCCGCACGTGCACGGCGTTTGTGCGGGTCAGATCGATGGGCGCTGCGGCATGTCGCAGTCCACCGTTTCGGCGCATCTCGCGACCTTGCACAAAGCCGGACTCGTCACCACGAAGCGCGTTGGACAGTGGGTGTTCTTCAAGCGCGACGAAGCGGTCATTCAGGCGTTTCGCGATTCCATCGGGAATCTCTGAGCTTGCTTGCCATTCGGTGAAAGTCTGCTTTCAATTTCATTAGGAATCCAATTCATGTCGACTCTTTTCGATCCGCTTAAAGTTGGCGCACTCACGTTGAAGAACCGCATCATCATGGCGCCGCTCACGCGTCAGCGCGCGGGCGTCGAACGCGTGCCGAACGCGTTGATGGCGCAGTACTACGCAGACCGCGCATCGGCGGGGCTGATTCTGAGCGAAGCGACGTCGGTGACGCCGCAAGGCGTCGGCTATGCCGACACGCCGGGCATCTGGTCCGACGAGCAAGTGGAAGGCTGGAAGCTCGTCACGAAGGCCGTGCACGAAGCGGGCGGCAAGATCTTCCTGCAACTGTGGCACGTCGGCCGCATTTCCGATCCGATCTTTTTGAATGGCGAACTGCCGGTCGCGCCGAGCGCGATCGCGGCGGGAGGACACGTGAGCCTCGTGCGTCCGCAGCGTCCGTACGTGACGCCGCGCGCGCTCGAACTGGATGAAATCGCCGGTGTCGTCGCGGCGTACCGCAAGGGCGCGGAAAACGCGAAGCGCGCGGGCTTCGACGGCGTCGAAGTGCACGGCGCGAACGGCTATCTGCTCGACCAGTTCCTGCAGGACAGCACGAACAAGCGTACCGACGCCTACGGCGGCCCGATCGAAAATCGTGCGCGCCTGCTGCTCGAAGTCGTCGATCAGGCTATCGAAGTTTGGGGCGCGGATCGCGTCGGCGTGCATCTCGCGCCGCGCGCGGATTCGCACACGATGGGCGACAGCGATCGCGCCGCGACCTTCGGTTACGTCGCGCGTGAACTGGGCCGCCGCAAGATCGCGTTCATCGCGGCACGCGAGCATGAAGCCGCCGACAGCCTCGGGCCGCAATTGAAGAAGGCGTTCGGCGGCGTGTATATCGCCAACGAAGGCTTCACGAAGGCCAGCGCCGAAGCGATCATCGCCCGCGGCGACGCCGATGCCGTCGCGTGGGGCAAGCCCTTCATCGCGAATGCGGATCTGGTGCGCCGCTTCGAAGTCGATGCCGATCTCAACAACTGGGACACGTCGACGTTCTATGCGCCGGGCGCGAAGGGCTATACGGATTACCCGTTGCTCGAAACGGCGGAATAAGACGCGTCGAAGTTAGCGTCTCGATGAAAACAGCGGCTCCGGCCGCTGTTTTCATTGATGGTTTCAAAGCTGCACCAAATAGTGTATTGCTGGCGTTCGGATCATTCATTCCCTTCATCGCTGATGTGCGAGCGGCTCATACCGCAAAGGAGTGCCTATGTCCTGGCTTACGGCAACACTGCGCAGTTATCCTGAAATCGCCATCTTTCTGTCGCTCGGCGTCGGCTATTGGGTCGGCGGAAAAAGCTTTCGCGGCTTCAGCCTCGGCGCCGTGACGGCGACCTTGCTCGCGGCCATCGCCATCGGGCAACTAGGCATCAGCATTTCGTCGAACGTCAAATCGGTCTTCTTTCTGATGTTCCTGTTCGCCGTCGGTTACGGCGTCGGTCCGCAGTTCGTGCGCGGCATCGCGAAAGACGGTTTGCCGCAGGCGATCTTCTCCGTCATCCAGTGCGTGCTGTGCCTCGCGGCGCCTTACGCGGCGGCGAAGATCGCGGGTTATGACGTCGGCTCGGCGGCGGGCCTGTTCGCGGGCTCGCAGACGATTTCCGCTTCGATGGGCCTTGCCACCGACGCCATCAACCGGCTCGGCCTGCCGCCGGATCAGGCGAAGGCGCTGCTCGACGCGATGCCGACCGCCTACGCCGTGACCTATATCTTCGGGACGATCGGCTCCGCGCTGATTCTCGCGATGCTCGGGCCGAAGCTGCTCAACATCGACCTCGTCGCGGCCTGCAAGGAATACGAGGCGACGCTCGGCGGCGGCGGCGATCTCGGCGGCGCGGGGCAGGCGTGGCACAAGTTCGAACTGCGCGCGTATCGCGTGGCGGAGCACGGGCGCGCGGCGGGCATGTCGGTCGCGCAGGCCGAAGCGCTGGAGCCGGAAGGCGCGCGGCTCTTCATCGAGCGGATTCGGCGCGGCGGAACCATTCAGGAAGCGAAGATCGACGACGTGCTGCAACCGGGCGATGTCGTCGCGGTCTCCGGGCGGCGCGAGCTGCTCGTCGATCTGCTCGGCGGCGTCGCGACCGAAGTGGACGACGCCGAACTGCTCGCCGTGCCGATCGAAGGCGTCGATATCTACGTGACGAGCAAGGCCGTCGACGGCAAGACGCTGCAGGAGCTCGCGCATATGCCCGCGTCGCGCGGCGTGTTTCTGCGCAAGATCAAGCGCGGCGCGACCGAAACGCAGATACCGATTCTGCCGAGCACGAAGCTGCATCGCGGCGACACGATCACGCTCGTCGGCCGGACGCAGGACACGTCGGCGGCGGCGAAGGCGATCGGCGTGCTCGACCGTCCGACCGACGCCGCCGACATGGCGTTCGTCGGCCTCGCGATCACGCTCGGCGCGTTGATCGGCGCGCTCGTGCTGCATGTCGGCGCGATTCCGCTCACGCTGTCGACGGCGGGCGGCGCGCTCATCGCGGGCATCGTGTTCGGCTGGCTGCGCGCGATCCATCCGACGTTCGGCCGCATTCCGTCGCCGACGATCTGGTTCATGAACTCAGTCGGCCTGAACGTCTTTATCGCGGTCGTGGGGATTTCGGCGGGGCCGGGCTTCGTCGCGGGCTTGCAGAAGCTCGGCGTGAGTCTCTTTCTGTGGGGCATTTTCGCGTCGGCGGTGCCGCTCATCATCGGCATGTACATCGCGAAGTACGTGTTCAAGTTTCATCCCGCGATCCTGCTCGGCATCTGCGCCGGCGCGCGCACGACCACCGCCGCGCTCGGCATGATCTGCGACGCCGCGAAGAGCCAGGTGCCGGGCCTCGGCTACACGGTGACGTACGCGGTCGGCAATACGCTGCTTACGATCTGGGGCATGGTCATCGTGATGCTGCTGACGTGACGCGGTCTTCCTGCCGCATTGTTTCCATCATCAATTCTGGAGGTGTTGGATGGCAAAGTCCGATAAATCGGGTTCCAACGACCGCGCCGGCATGGCGGCGCTCAGCCCGTTCGAGCTGAAGGACGAGCTCATCAAGGCGGCGGGCGGCGGGGCGGTCGAGCGTCCGGCCAATCTCGCGATGCTCAATGCGGGGCGCGGCAATCCGAACTTTCTCGCGACGATACCGCGTCATGGTTTCTGGCAACTCGGCCTCTTCGCGATGCGCGAGTCCGAGCGCTCGTTCGCGTACATGCCGGAAGGCGTCGGCGGTTTTCCGAAGCGCGAAGGGCTCGAAGAGCGCTTCGAGATTTTCGCGCGCGAGAACAAGGGCGTGCCGGGCATCGCGTTTCTTGCGGGCGCGGTGTCGTACGTGCGCGATCAGCTCGGCCTGAACGCGGGCGACTTTCTCTATGAGATGTGCGAAGGCATCCTCGGATCGAACTATCCCGTGCCGGACCGCATGCTGAAGCTGTCGGAGCAGATCGTCGCGCAATATCTGCGGCGCGAGATGATCGGCAAGCATCCGTTCGTCGGCGAATTCGATGTCTTCGCGGTCGAAGGCGGCACCGCCGCGATGACCTACATCTTCAACACGATGCGCGAGAACTTCCTGATCGCGCCCGGCGACACGATCGCGCTCGGCACCCCGATCTTCACGCCGTACATCGAGATTCCGCGCCTGAACGATTACAAGCTGAAGGTCGTCAATCTGGAGGCGGACGTCGCCCGCGGCTGGCAATACTCGAAGGCCGAGCTCGACAAGCTGCGCGATCCGAAAGTGAAGGCGTTTTTCCTCGTGAATCCGAGCAATCCGCCATCGGTGAAGATGGACGACGAAAGCCTCGAATACATCGCGGAGATCGTGAAGGAGCGGCCCGATCTGATCCTTCTGACCGACGACGTCTACGGCACCTTCGCCGACGATTTCGTGTCGCTCTTCGCGTTGTGCCCGAAGAACACGATCCTCGTTTATTCGTATTCCAAGTATTTCGGCGCGACCGGCTGGCGTCTCGGCGCGATCGCGACGCATCGCGACAACGTGCTCGACAAGCAGCTCGCCGCGCTGCCGAAGGACAAACGGGCGGAGCTTCACGAACGCTACGAATCGATCACGACGGAGCCCGACAAGCTCAAGTTCATCGACCGGCTGGTTGCGGACAGCCGTACCGTCGCGCTGAATCACACGGCGGGATTGTCGACGCCGCAGCAGGTGCAGATGGTGCTGTTCTCGCTCTTCTCGCTGATGGACACGCCCGACGCGTACAAGAACGCGTTGAAGCGCCTGATCCGCAGCCGCAAGCAGGCGCTGTATCGCGAGATCGGCATCGCGCTCGAAGAAGAGGACAAGAACGAGGTCGACTACTACACGATCCTCGATATCGAATATCTCGGCGAGCGCAGGCACGGCCGCGAACTGGTCGACTGGGTCATCAAGAACACGGAACCTTCGGAGATGCTCTTCAGGCTCGCGAAAGAAGCGCGTGTCGTGCTGCTGCCGGGGCGCGGCTTCGGCACGCAGCATCCGTCGGGGCGCGTGTCGCTCGCGAACCTGAACGAGAGCGACTATATGCAGATCGGCCGCGCGATCCGCAAGCTGATGGACGAGTACATCGAGCGCTATAACAAGGCCGTCGGCAAGAAGTCCGACAAGAGGTAAACAAATCGGGCCGCCCGATACGTCTGGCGGCCCGATCTCATGTCAACTCAGCAAGCAAGCTCAGAACTTGTGGCGGATGCCGATGCGGAACGCAAGCTGATCGTCTTCGCCCAGACCCGACGTGCCGAAGTAGCTCGACGACGACGAACCGATCGACGCCTGATTCTCGACGCCGCGGTTCGAACCCGAAGCCTTCTGATAGATGCCGAGCACGTACACATCGGTGCGCTTGGAAAGCGCGTAGTCGACGCTCGCGTCGACCTGGTTCCAGTGGCCGCTCGAGTTGCCCGTCATGTTCAGGTACGAGTAGCCGAGGCCGGCCGACAGCGCCGACGTGAAGCTGTACTTGCCGCCGATATCGAACGCGTTGAGCTTGGAGCTCGCGCCGTTGATCGGCTCGAACAGCGTGTTGGTCCACAGGCCGAACACGGTCGCCGCGCCGAACGCGTAGTTCGCGCCGACGCCGAACGTGCGCAGATCCTTGCCGGCGTTCGCGGTGCCCATCGTCTGGATGTTCGCGACGGCCGTGCTGAACGCGGGCGTCGATGCCGCCGGATAGCGGATGTCGGTGTACGCCGCGCCGATGCCGAACGGACCCGCCTTGTAGTTCAGGCCGAAGCTGTACGCGCGCGACGAACCCGCCGTCGTGGTCGTGCCGACGGTCGTGTTGGGCGTGCCCGCGAACGCGCCTGCCTGGTTCGAGAAGCCGTACATCGCGCCGAACGTCACGCCGTAGAAGCTCGCGCTGCTGAACTTGACCGCGTTGTTGATGCGGCTCGACGTCAGCTGGTCGACGTCGTTCATGTGATACGCGTAGTTGCCCGCGAGCGTCTGGCCGCCGATCGAATAGTTGCTGCCGAGGTAATCGGTCGAGAACGAATATTGACGGCCGAAGGTCAGCGAGCCGACGTCGTTCTTCGCGAGACCGACGTATGCCTGACGGCCGAACAGCGCGCCGCCCTGGCCGAGCGTGCCGGTGCCGCTATTGAAGCCGTTCTCCAACGTGAAGATCGCCTTCAGGCCGCCACCCAGGTCTTCCGAACCCTTCAGGCCCCAACGGCTGCCTTGCGCGACGCCGTCGTCGTACTTGAAGAGCTTATCGCCCGCGCGCGTCGCGGTTTGCGTGCTGTTGTTCACGTAGCTGATGCCGGCGTCGATGATGCCGTAGAGCGTTACGCTGCTTTGCGCTTGCGCTTGCGCGGACGTGGCGGCGAGGGCGGCAAAGGTGGCGAGCGCGGCGGTCGCCAAGAGATTCTTCTTCAAAACAAGCTCCGTATGATGGTTCGCGGTGTGGTTGTTGACGGTGTCTGCAGTGCGTCGCGCTCTGATGGCGCGTGGCGTTCGACGGGCGCAAATGTAGCGGGCGCTAAAGAAAGAAATGTGACAGTGCTTTCAGCCGCCTTGCGGTGTGTCGCGTGTGCAACAGGGATGGCGAAATATCGGCGCTTGTGTATTCGGCGCGTCCGATGCGATGCTCTCGGTTCCGTCACCGCGAGCGAAAACATGGACGAGCAAGGAATCCGCGAACTGGAGGAGCGCCTGAAGAAGGCGATGCTGGCATCGGACGTGGACGCACTCGATGCGCTATTGGCCGACGACCTCAGTTTCGTCGATGCGACCGGCAAGGTCTGGACGAAGTCCGACGATCTCAACGGGCATCGTTACGGCATGCAGCGCATCGAGAAACTGGACGTCGAGGATCAGAGCGTGCGCGTGTACGGCGCGTTTGCCGTGACGGTCACGCGCGTGGCGCTTTCGGGAACGTTCGCGGGCGCGCCGTTCGCGGGCAGCTTGCGCTACACGCGAACGTGGGGTGACATTGGCGGCGCGTGGAAGATCGTCGCGGCGCAATGTTGTCTCGCGCCGTTCTGATCCGCCGCGAAACGCTTACGCCGACAGCAGCGAGCCCGTGCGATAGGCCTTCGCGCCCGCAATGCGCGCCACTTCCAGCCCGGCCGTCGCGAAGCGCGTGATATGCCGCGCGTACATCACGCCGGAGGTCGTGCACTTGAGCGTGGTGACGACATCGGTGAGCGGATCGACGATATCGGCGATCGGCTCGCCCGCTTCGATGAACGCGCCCACTTGCGCGCGAAACACGAGCACGCCCGACGCCGGCGCGACGATCGGCTCCGCGCCCGCGAGCGGCGTCGCCGGATACGCGAGCGGCGGCTGCTCGGGCACGGGCGCGTCGATCACGCCGCGGTGGATCAGATAGTTGACGATGGCCTGCGCGTCTTTATCCGCGAGTTCGTAGGACACGTCGTGCTGGCTGCGCAGTTCGACCGTCACCGAAATGCCGCCATTCGGAATCGGGAAGCGCTCGCCGTAACGCTGGCGCAAATCCGACCAGCAGAAGCTGTGGATTTCGTCGAACGGATTGCCGACCGAATTCAGCGCGAGCAACGACGCTCTTGCATCGAGATAGCGCGCGAGCGGCTCGACTTCGTCCCAGATGTCCGGATTGGTGTAGAGATGCAGCGCGGCGTCGAGATCGCAGTGCAGATCGAGCACGACATCGGCGTCGAAGGAAAGCTTTTGCAGCGCGAGGCGTTGCGATTCGAGCTCGGTGTGCGGCGTCTGCTCGTCGAGCGCTTCTTTCATCGCGGCGCGCACGGCGAGCTTGTTCGCGCCGGCGTCCTTGCCGAGGCGCGCTTCGATGCGCGGCGCGATCAGCGCGGCGAGATCGTGGAAATTGCGGTTGAAGTTGTGGCCGCTGTTGGTCTCGAAGCGGCCCATCAGCGTGCCGTGCAGATGTTGCGACAGGCCGATCGGATTCGGCACCGGCACGATGACGACTTCGCCGCGCAGCTTGCCCGCCGCTTCGAATTCGGCGAGCTGGCGGCGCAGACGCCATGCGACGAGCATGCCGGGCAGTTCGTCCGCGTGCAGCGACGACTGGACGTAGATTTTCTGGCCGCCGCCGGGGCCGTAGTGAAAACTCGTGATGTTGCGGGAAGTGCCGAGCGTCGGCGAGATCAGGGAATGAGTTCTGGTTTGCATGTTGGTCGCGCGCAGGCGAGTGCGCGGTCTTGCCTCGGAAAAGTGCTCCGCGCCGCGGCGTCTCCTTCCGTCGGCGCTGTCTCGAACGTTCGATCTTAGCGGAAATCGGCCGCCGAAACCGCTGTCCGAAAAGCAAACGGGCTCCGCGCCCTTGAGCGCGGAGCCCGTTCGTCAGCCGGTGTGGCTTGTGGCGAGCGGCTTAGCTGCCGTACACGTCGAAGTCGAAGTACTTCTTTTCGAGCTTCTTGTAGGTGCCGTCCTTGATGATGTCGGCGATAGCCTTGTCGATCTTCGCCTTGAGATCGGTGTCTTCCTTGCGCAGACCGATGCCCGCGCCGTTGCCGAGCGTCTTCGGATCGTCGATGTTTTGACCGGCGAAGTCGTAGCCCGCGCCGCGCGGCGTCTTCAGGAAGCCGATTTCAGCCTGCACCGCGTCTTGCAGCGCGGCGTCCAGGCGGCCCGAGATCAGATCGGCATAGACCTGGTCCTGGTTCTGGTACGGCGTGACCGTCACGCCCTTCGGCGCCCAGTAGGTCTTGGCGTAGGTTTCCTGGATCGTGCCCTGTTCGACGCCCACGTTCTTGCCCTTCAGGCTTTCGGCCGTCGGCAGGATGTTGCTGCCCTTTTTCGCGACGAGGCGCGTCGGCGTGTTGAAGAGCTTGCTCGAGAAGGCGATCTGCTCGGCGCGTTGCGGTGTCATCGACATCGAGGAAAGCACGCCGTCGAACTTCTTCGCCTTGAGCGCGGGAATCATGCCGTCGAAGTCGTTTTCCACCCACACGCACTTTGCCTTCAGGCGCGCGCAGATCTCATTGCCGAGATCGATGTCGAAACCGACCAGCTTGCCGTCGGAACCCTTCGACTCGAACGGGGGATAGCTTGCGTCGACGCCGAAACGGATCGTCGAATAGTCCTTCGCAAGCGCCGGCGTGACGGCGGTGAGCGACGTGGCGGCGAGAAGGGACATCGTCAGTGCCGCGAGCAGTTTCTTCACTGTTTTAACTCCAGAAGGTGGTCAGTTCAGCCCGGAAGGTCTCGTACCGGACGTCCGGCGCGTCGTTGGGCGCCAGAGCATGATATTCCGCGGATCGTGTCCGTTCAGAATCGGCAGAAGGTTACCAAGCCAAAATAGTTCGGGAGCTAGTAAAAGCCCGGATAGCGGGGCTTTAGAGCTTTTCTTCGTATCGGGGGCTGAGCGGATGGTTCTTCCGGAACCCCGGCAGTCCGATGGCGATCGTTGTGACGCACGAGGCGACGGGATTCAACTCCAGCTCATGTTACCCACCCGGTTAAAATTCGTCCCTCGTCCGACCGCGCCGCGCCAGCGATGCCGCGCGGCGCACCCCGCCTCATGAGGAGACACCCCGATGGCAACACCCCGCAGCGCACACGCACAGGCGCTTCCCGTCACCGCCGGCAGCATTTCCGCCCGGCTCGATCGTCTGCCCGCCACGCGCTCCGTCTGGACGCTCATCGTCCTTTTGAGCCTCGGTTTCTTCTTCGAGCTCTACGATCTGCTGTATTCCGGATACGTCGCACCGGGTCTCGTCAAAAGCGGCATTCTCACGCCGACGACCAGCGGACTTTTCGGCATGACGGGCGTCGCGAGCTTTATCGCGTCGCTGTTCGCGGGGCTTTTCATCGGCACGATCGCCTGCGGATTTCTCGCCGACCGCTTCGGACGGCGCGCGATCTTCACGTATTCGCTGCTCTGGTACACCGGCGCCAACCTCGTCATGGCGTTCCAGGACACGGCGACCGGCCTGAACATCTGGCGCTTCGTCGCGGGCGTGGGCATCGGGGTGGAACTGGTGACGATCGGCACGTATATCTCCGAACTCGCGCCGAAACACATCCGCGGGCGCGCGTTCGCGTGCGAGCAGGCGGTTGGTTTCATGGCGGTGCCGGTGGTCGCGTTTCTCGCCTATCTGCTCGTGCCGCGCGCGCCCTTCGGCATCGACGGCTGGCGCTGGGTCGTCATCATCGGCGCGCACGGGGCGCTCTTCGTCTGGTGGATTCGCCGCACACTGCCCGAAAGCCCGCGCTGGCTCGCGCAGAAAGGACGCCTCGACGAAGCCGATCGCGTGATGCGCGCGCTCGAAGAGAAAGTCGCGCGCGAATACGGCAAGCCGCTGCCGCCGCCCGAACCCGCCGTCGAGACAGCGGAGCGGCGCGGCGCGTTCGCCGACATGTGGAAGCCGCCCTACGGCAAGCGCGCCGCGATGATGATCATCTTCAACATATTCCAGACGGTCGGTTTTTACGGCTTCGCCAACTGGGTGCCGACGCTGCTGGTCAAGCAGGGCATCACGGTGACGTCGAGCCTGATGTATTCGAGCATCATTGCGATCGCCGCGCCGGTCGGACCGATCATCGGGCTCGCCATTGCCGACAGGATCGAGCGCAAGACCGCGATCGTCGCGATGGCCGCGCTCAACATCGTCTGCGGGCTGGCCTTCAGCCAGTCGGGCAACCCGGCGTTTCTGATCGCGATGGGCGTCGGCCTCACGCTCTCCGCGAACATCATGTCGTACAGCTATCACGCGTATCAGACCGAACTCTTTCCGACGAGCATCCGCGCGCGCGCCGTCGGTTTCGTGTATTCGTGGAGCCGTTTCTCGGCGATTTTCACGTCGTTCATCATCGCGGGCGTGCTGAAGGGTTTCGGGACGACGGGCGTGTTCGTGTTCATCGCGTCGGCGATGCTGATCGTGATGGCCGCGATCGGTTTCATGGGCCCGCGAACGCGCGATCTCGCGCTGGAGAAAATCTCGCGATAGGCGAAAATGCGCGCATGATGCTGCGAGTCAGCGTCCTGTATGCCAAAATCCGCAGGACCTACCCATTCGGCGGCCAATATTCGAATATGTCCGACACGCTCAACCCGGTGGAAGCAGATCATGCGATGCGCAACTGGACGTACCGGTCGACGGGGAAGATTCCGATCGGTTCGGACCTGCACAAGCGCATGTTCTGCGAGATGTTGCTGACGACGCACAATCCGTACAAGCCGGCCGTCATCGACTGGCCGAAGCTCGATCCCGCGGCGTTGAAGCGCGTGACGTCGCTGCCGATCTGGGATATCGCGGTGCAGACGGAAGGGCGCGCGTCGATCCGCGTCGCGACCTACGCGGGCACCGTCGGCGATCCGCAATTGCGCGAAGCCTTGCGCATGAACGGCGGCGAGGAAGCGCGGCACAAGCTGGTGCTGTCGAAGCTCGTCGAGGCATATGGCATCGAGCTCGCGCCCGAACCGCCGTATCCCGCTCCCGACGATGCATTGCGCGCGTGGATGCTCACGGGTTACAGCGAGTGCATCGACAGTTTTTTCGCGTTCGGCCTATTCGAGGCGGCGCGACAATCGGGTTACTTTCCCGAGGAACTCGTCGAAACCTTCGAGCCGGTGATTCAGGAAGAGGCGCGGCACATCCTGTTTTTCGCGAACTGGGTCGCGTGGTATCGGCGGAGTCTGCCTTGGTATCGCAAGCCGTGGTTCCTGATCAAGACCGCGAGCGTGTGGATTTCGCTGATTCGCGACCGCATCTCGCTCGCGCGCGGCTTCGACAAGAGCGGCGCGGCGCAGGATGCGAACTTTCCGGCGAATGTCGGCGATTCGGTCGCGGGCGATGTATCGGTTCGCTCGCTGATCGAACTGTGTCTCGCCGAAAATGATCGCCGCATGGGCGGTTACGACGCGCGCCTGCTGCGTCCGACGACCGTGCCGAAACTCGCGCGGCTCGCGCTGCGCTTCGTCAAGAAGTAGGTTTCTCGCGCGCGGCGCTCGCTTCGAAGCGCCGCGACGCTTCCTCGACGTCCTGCCGGAACTGCGCGAGCGCCGCCAGTTGCGCGTTCGGCGGCTGCAGCGCCGCCCACAATACTTCCACCAATTCGTTCGCCGTCGTCTCGATCTGAGTCTGACTCAGGCGGCGCTTCGCGAGCGTCGCGTCCCACAGGACGTGCTCCATCGGCCCGAAAACGAGCGAGCGCAACAGACGCAACGGCATGTCGGCGCGCACGTGGCCGAGCGCCTGGCCGCGCGCGAGCACGTCCATCAGCGGCGCGGTGTAGCGGCGTTGCAGCTCGGTCAGCGTGTCGGAGAGATCGTGCTGCTTCGTGCGGCCTTCCGACAGCACGAGCGCGCACAACCCGGTGCCGTTCATCAGCATCAGCCGCATGTGCGTTCTGACGATGAACGCGAACTGCTGCCGCACGGAGCCGTCGCGCGGGAGGCCGCTCTCGAACGCATCGATGATTTCGTCGTACCAATCCGCGATGACGCGCGCGCACAACTCGCGCTTGCCGCTGAAATAGCTGAACACCGTCGCTTCCGAAATGCCCGCGCGCTGCGCGATCTCGGCGCTCGTCGCGGCGTCGTAGCCTTTCTCGGCGAAGACGTCGCGCCCCGCCTGCAGGATGTCCTTCACGCGCTGCTGCGATTTGACGCCGGCGGGCGCGCGGCGGCCGGTGGCGGTGGTTTGCGTCGACATTGGCGGGAAACGTGGGGAAATAAATGTGAGCGTAGCTCAAAAATCTATTGACGGCTAGGCGATTTGAGCGTGAAATTGCCCCATTCCGTGGTTTGTGGTTCTGTGTGAGTGAGGCTCATATTTCAGGACGCACCGAAAACATCGCATCTGGAGGAGACGACCCATGAGCAACGTACCCGGCCTGAATTTCGCGTTGGGCGAAGACATCGACATGTTGCGCGACTCGCTCGCTAATTTCGCAGCGAAGGAAATCGCGCCGCGCGCGGGCGAGATCGATCACAGCGATCAGTTCCCGATGGACCTCTGGAAGAAATTCGGCGATCTCGGCGTGCTCGGCATGACGGTCTCCGAGGAATACGGCGGCGCGAACATGGGCTATACGGCGCACATGGTCGCGATGGAAGAGATTTCGCGGGCGTCGGCGTCGGTCGGGTTGTCGTACGGCGCGCATTCGAATCTGTGCGTGAACCAGATTCATCGCAATGGCACCGAGGCGCAAAAGCGCAAGTATCTGCCGAAGCTCGTGTCCGGCGAGCATATCGGCGCACTTGCGATGAGCGAGCCGAACGCCGGTTCCGACGTCGTCAGCATGAAGCTGCGCGCCGAGGAAAAGGGCGATCACTACGTGCTCAACGGCACCAAGATGTGGATCACCAACGGGCCGGATTGCGACACGCTCGTCGTGTACGCGAAGACGGACATCGAAGCCGGTCCGCGCGGCATCACGGCGTTCATCGTCGAGAAGGGCATGAAAGGCTTTTCGGTTGCGCAGAAGCTCGACAAGCTCGGCATGCGCGGCTCGCATACCGGCGAACTCGTGTTCGAGAACGTCGAAGTGCCGAAGGAGAACATTCTCGGTCAACTGAACGGCGGCACGAAAGTGCTGATGAGCGGCCTCGACTACGAGCGCGCGGTGCTCGCGGGCGGGCCGACCGGCATCATGCTCGCGTGCATGGACGCGGTCGTGCCGTACATCCACGATCGCAAGCAGTTCGGTCAGGCGATCGGCGAATTCCAGCTCATTCAGGGGAAGGTCGCGGACATGTACTCGACGCTGCAAGCGTGCCGCGCGTATCTTTACGCCGTCGGCCGTCAGCTCGATACGCTCGGCTCGGACCACGTGCGGCAAGTGCGCAAGGACTGCGCGGGCGTCATTCTCTACACCGCCGAAAAAGCGACGTGGATGGCCGGCGAAGCGATTCAGGTGCTCGGGGGCAACGGCTACATCAACGAATATCCGGTCGGCCGTCTGTGGCGCGATGCGAAGCTCTATGAAATCGGCGCGGGCACGAGCGAAATCCGCCGCATGCTGATCGGCCGCGAACTGTTCGCCGAGACGGCTTGAGGCGCGCGTCATGACGATCATCGAATCGAAACTGAATCCGCGCGGCGAGGAATTCCGCACGAACGCGGCGGCGCTCGAAGCGCTCGTCGCGGACCTCAAAGAGAAGATCGCGAAGATCGCGGAAGGCGGCGGCGCGGCCGCGCGCGACAAGCACGTATCGCGCAACAAGCTGCTGCCGCGCGATCGCATCGCGCAACTGCTCGATCCGGGCACGCCGTTTCTCGAACTGTCGCAGCTCGCGGCGTACGGTATGTACAACGATGACGCGCCCGGCGCGGGCATCATCACCGGCATCGGGCGCATTGCGGGGCAGGAGTGCGTCGTCGTGTGCAACGACGCGACGGTCAAGGGCGGCACGTACTATCCCGTCACCGTGAAGAAGCATTTGCGCGCGCAGGAAATAGCGGAGCAGAACCGCCTGCCGTGCGTGTATCTCGTCGATTCGGGCGGCGCGAATCTGCCGAATCAGGACGACGTGTTTCCCGATCGCGATCACTTCGGCCGCATCTTCTACAACCAGGCGAACATGTCGGCGCAAGGCATCGCGCAGATCGCCGTGGTGATGGGCTCGTGCACGGCGGGCGGCGCGTACGTGCCCGCGATGAGCGATGAATCGATCATCGTCAAGAATCAAGGCACGATCTTTCTCGGCGGTCCGCCGTTGGTGAAAGCCGCGACGGGCGAAGAAGTCAGCGCCGAAGATCTCGGCGGCGGCGATGTCCATACGCGTCTGTCCGGCGTCGCCGATCATCTCGCGCAGAACGACGCGCATGCGCTCGGCATCGCGCGCAGCATCGTCGGCAATCTGAATCGCGTGAAGACGCCGACGCTCGCATTGAAAGAACCGCTGCCGCCGCGCTATGACCCGCAAAGCGTCTACGGCGTGATTCCCGTCGATACGCGCAAGCCTTTCGACGTGCGCGAAGTGATCGCGCGCATCGTCGACGATTCCGCTTTCGACGAATTCAAGGCGCGCTACGGCACGACGCTCGTCTGCGGTTTCGCGCATATCTGGGGGCATCCGGTCGGCATCGTCGCGAACAATGGCATTCTCTTCAGCGAATCCGCCTTGAAGGGCGCGCATTTCATCGAACTGTGCGCGCAACGCAAGATTCCCCTCGTGTTCCTGCAGAACATCACGGGCTTCATGGTCGGCCGCAAGTACGAGAACGAAGGCATCGCGCGCAACGGCGCCAAGATGGTGACGGCGGTCGCGACCGCCAAGGTGCCGAAGTTCACGGTGATCATCGGCGGCTCGTTCGGCGCGGGCAATTACGGCATGTGCGGCCGCGCGTATTCGCCGCGCTTTCTGTGGGTGTGGCCGAACGCGCGCATCTCGGTGATGGGCGGCGAGCAGGCCGCGTCCGTGCTCGCGACGGTGCGGCGCGACGGCATCGAGAAGAAGGGCGGCACGTGGTCGAAGGAGGACGAGGAAGCGTTCAAGGCGCCGATCCGCGATCAATACGAAGTGCAAGGGCATCCGTATTACGCGAGCGCGCGTCTGTGGGACGACGGCGTGATCGATCCCGCGCAGACCCGCGACGTTCTGGGCCTCGGATTGGCCGCGACGATGAACGCACCTATCGAAGAAACACGCTTCGGCGTGTTCCGCATGTGACCTCGGGATGTAACGCCATGTTCAACAAAATACTCATAGCGAACCGCGGCGAGATCGCATGCCGCGTCGCGGCGACGGCGAAGCGCCTGAACGTCGGCAGCGTCGCGGTGTATTCGGACGCCGATGCCAAAGCGAAACACGTCGATGTCTGCGATGAAGCGGTGCATGTCGGCGGATCGGCGGCGTCGGAGAGTTATCTGCGCATCGAGCGCATCGTCGATGCAGCGAAGAAAACCGGCGCGCAAGCAATTCATCCGGGCTACGGATTTCTTTCGGAAAACGAAGCATTCGCGAACGCGTGCGAAAAAGCTGGACTCGTGTTCATCGGACCGCCCGTCGAGGCGATCAGCGCGATGGGTTCGAAAGCCGCCGCGAAAGCGCTGATGCAATCCGCATCGGTGCCGCTCGTGCCCGGCTATCACGGCGACGATCAGGATCCGTCGCTGCTTCAGCGCGAAGCGGATCGCATCGGTTATCCGGTGCTGCTGAAAGCGAGCGCGGGCGGCGGCGGCAAGGGCATGCGCGTCGTCGAGAGAAGCGAGGATTTCGCGGCGGCGCTCGCGTCGTGCAAGCGCGAGGCGGCGTCGAGCTTCGGCAACGATCGCGTGTTGATCGAGAAGTATCTGCTGCGTCCCCGTCACGTCGAAGTGCAGGTTTTCGCGGACAAGCACGGCAACGCGGTCTATCTCTTCGATCGCGATTGCTCCGTGCAGCGTCGCCATCAGAAAGTATTGGAAGAAGCGCCCGCGCCCGGCCTCAACGACGAAACCCGTCGCGCGATGGGCGAGGCTGCGGTCGCGGCGGCGCGCGCCGTGAATTACGTCGGCGCGGGCACGGTCGAATTCATCATGACGCAGGACGGCCAGTTCTACTTCATGGAGATGAACACGCGCCTGCAGGTCGAGCATCCGGTGACAGAGATGGTCACGGGCCTCGATCTCGTCGAGTGGCAACTGCGCGTGGCGGCGGGCGAGCCGCTGCCGTTGAAGCAAAACGAGCTGAAGGTGCATGGCCACGCGATCGAGGCGCGCATCTACGCGGAGAATCCGTCGCGCGGCTTTCTGCCGTCGACGGGCACGCTCAAGCACGTGCGCATGCCGCACGCGGTTGAGTTTTCGATCGATGGCGACGTGCGCGTCGATAGCGGCGTGCGTCAGGGCGATGCCATCACGCCGTTCTACGATCCGATGATCGCGAAGCTGATCGTGCATGGGCGCGACCGTCGCGACGCGCTCGCCCGCATGGCGCGCGCGCTGGCGGAATGCGAGATCGTCGGCTTGTCGACGAACGTCGAGTTCCTGCAGCGCATCGTGAAGAGCGAGCCGTTCGCGTCGGCTGATCTCGATACGGGCCTGATCGAGCGTCATCACGATGCGCTCTTCGCGCCGACGCACGTCTCGCGCAAGAAGGGGCTCGCGCTCGCATGCGCCGCGCTGCTCACGCGCGAGGGCGGCGAGGCGCACGGACATTCGCCGTGGGATGCGCTGTCGCACTGGCGCATGGCGGGCGGCTACAGCCAGGATTTGAACTGGCGCGCGCTCGATACCGACGAAACGCTCAAGGTCGTGTTCACGAAGAACGGCGAGATGCGCCTGCGTCTCGACGATGCCAGCGCGCGCTTCGACTGGTCGCATAGCGGCGAGACATCGTTCGCGGTGCAACTCGACGATGCGCTGATCAAAGGCCACGTCTTCACCGACGGCGACGTCTTCCACGTCTTCCACGAAGGCGCGGCGTTCCAGTTCGAATGGCAGAACCTGATGGCGCACGCGGGCGATGCCGAGCACGAAGGCCGTCTCACCGCGCCGATGCCCGGCAAGGTGATCGCGGTGCTCGTGGAAACGGGCGCATCCGTGACGAAGGGCGCGCCGCTGATGGTGATGGAAGCGATGAAGATGGAGCACACGATCGTGGCTCCGGCGACGGGCAAGATCGGCGAGATTCTGTTCGAGGTCGGCGATCAGGTCGCCGACGGCTCGCAATTGCTCGTGCTGGAAGTCGAGCAGGCCGCTAGCGCTTGACCTTGGCGGGCGCGCCGAGCAGCGTCTCTTCGCTCTCGGCGCGCACGAGAATTTCCACGCGGCGATTCAGTGCGCGCCCTTCACGGGTGTCGTTCGTCGCGATGGGCCGCAGATACGCCATGCCCTTCGTCGTGATGCGTTCGGCGGGCACGCCGCGCGCGATCAACGCCTGCGCGACGGCATCGGCGCGCGCCGCCGACAGTGCGCGGTTATAGGCGAGCGAGCCTTCGTTGTCGGTATGGCCTTCGATCAGCACGGGCCGCATGCTGCGCTTCAACACTTGCGCCGCGCGATCGAGCATCGGCGAATCGCTGCGGCGAAGCGTCGATTCATCGGTATCGAAGAGCGGCGTGTTCGGCAAGCGCATCTCCACGCCTCCCTTGACCGGCAACATCGTGATGCCGTATTGCGCGTTCAACCGGTCTTCCTTCGACCGATTGAGCCCGCTTGAACATCCGGCGAGCAGCGCGAGCGACACACATGCGCCCACCGTTGCGCGCGAAGCCATTGCCTTCATTGCATAGTCCTGCATCGAAATCGAATCTCGATTATAGGGAGCGCGAAAGGTGCCTTCTGTAAATAACGTTGCCTGACTGCGCGCATCGAGTGGAATGATTCGTGCGTGATTACAATGCTGGCGAGCTTTCATGTTTCGCCGGTCATCGATCTCACGAACAGAGCCTCATCATCCATGCCGATCCAGCCGCGCAACGACCCGACCCCGGACTCATCCGAGCGCACGCGAAAGATGCAGCGCACCGCTTCCGCCGCGCTCTATGCCGTGCTCGTTCTGGTCGCGCTCTATACGGCGCGTACCTTCATTCCGGCGGTCGTCTGGGCGAGCGTGATCGCGATTGCGCTGTGGCCGGCTTTCGGCTGGCTCGAACGCCGGCCCATGTTCAGACGGCATCACAACGTGCTTGCTGTCGGGCTGACCGCGGCCATCGGCCTGCTTTTCGTCGTGCCGTTTTTCATCGTCGCGGCGCAGACGGTGAGCGAAGCGCGCGACATGCTCCACTGGTTCCACGAAGTGCTGCGCACCGGCCTTCCGATGCCCGCGTTCATCGAGCATCTGCCGATGGGTTCGCAACAAGTCGCGCGCTGGTGGCAGGAGAATCTCGCGACGCCGCTCGAAGCATCGCCCGCAGTGAAGAACCTGCATAGCGCGACGGTCGTCGCGATGACGCGGCACTTCGGCGGGCGCGTCGTGCATGGTTTCGTCATCTTCGGCTTCATGCTGATGACGCTCTTCTTCGTGTTTCTCGCGGGTTCGAAGCTCGGCGAGCAACTGCTCGCGGGTTCGCGCCGCGCGTTCGGCCCGGATGGCGCCGCGATCGTTCGCCGGATGGCCGAATCGGTGCGCAGCACGGTCGTGGGGCTCGTGGTCGTCGGCTTGGGGGAGGGCGCGCTGCTCGGCGTCGCCTATGCGGTGACGGGCGTGCCGCATGCGACGCTGCTGGGCATGCTGACGGCCGTCGCGGCGATGCTGCCGTTCTGCGCGCCGATCGTCTTTCTCGGCTCGGCGCTATGGCTGCTCGCGCAAGGCTCGACCATCGCGGCGGCGTGCGTCGCCGTGTTCGGGCTGATCGTGGTGTTCGTGGCGGAGCACTTCGTGCGGCCGGTGCTGATCGGCGGATCGGCGCGGCTGCCGTTTCTGCTCGTGCTGTTCGGCATTCTCGGCGGCGCGGAGACGTTCGGGCTGATCGGCCTTTTCATCGGCCCGGCGCTGATGACGATTCTCGTCGTGCTGTGGACGGATTACGTCGACAACCGCAGTTAGCGCTTCAGCGCCTACTGCGGTGTCGCGAGGCAGCGCGACTGCATCCGTTCACCCGCGTTCCTGGACGCACACCCACGGCGACAGCACCACCGCCCACAGTTGCGGATCGCGCGCGGCGACATCGGCGGCGGTCTCGGCCTGCATGCGTTCGACGAGTCCTGCCGAAAGCCATTGCGTGACCTGCTGCTTGTCGTCGTTGGCGATGGCTTCCGCGACGCTTACGAGATCGAGATCGCCCTTCACCCAGATGAGCTTGCCTTGCGCGAAAAAGCGCTCCAGCTCGGACCAGCCGATCTGGGCGGTTTCGGCGAGAAGCTTGACGTAGAGCGGGCTGGGCGTGGGAGCGTCGGACATGGAAAGAGTGCGGAGAAAAACGAAAGGCGTCCGACACTATAGCGCAGTGCCGGACGCCCTCGTTTCAAACGACTGCTGCGAGAAACTTTACAGATCGAAGAAAACCGTCTCGTTCGGGCCGCGCAGATGGATGTCGAAGCGATAGATCGTGCCCGACGAACCCGGCTTGGCCGACGCGCCCGCTTCGCGCTTCGCGACAAGCGTATGACGGCGCTCCGCCGGCACGCTCTGCAGCACGGTGTCCTTCGCGTTGGCTTCGGTTTCGTCCTCGAAGTAGATGCGCGTGTAGGTGTGCAGCAGCATGCCGCGCATCAGCACGATGACATCGAGGTGCGGCGCGGAATCGTCGGCGGTTGCGCCCGGCTTCACCGTATCGAAGATGAAGCGCAGCTTCGGATCCGTGCCCGTGCCGCAGCGCGCGAAACCGCGAAAGCCCGACTCCCGCGCTTCCTGCGCGCTCTGCACGTAGCGGCCGTTCGCATCGGCTTGGGCGATTTCGATCAGCGCGTCGTTGACGGGCTTGCCTTCCGCGTCGAACACGTTGCCGACGACGGCGATATGCTCGCCCGGCACTTCACGATCCGCCGCCGATGCGGTGAAGAGGCTCTTCAGATCGAAGTTGTACTGCTCGGGAACGAGGCCGTAAGCGAAGTACGGTCCGACGGTCTGCGAAGGGGTCTGTTTCAGCGTGGTCATGTTCGGTTACTCCGTCGGCGTTTGGTCCGGGCCGCGCAGCACGATGTCGAATTCGTAGCCAAGCGCGTAGTTTTCCTGCGTCGTGTCGATCGAAAAGGCCGAAACCAGACGCTTGCGAGCGTGCTCGGGAATGCCTTGGTAGATCGGATCGAGATCGAGCAGCGGATCGCCGGGGAAATACATCTGCGTGACGAGGCGCGAGCCGAAATATTCGCCGAAGAGCGAGAAGTGGATGTGCTGCGGACGCCACGCGTTCGGGTGGTTGCCCCACGGATACGCGCCCGGCTTGATCGTCATGAAGCGATAGCGGCCTTCGTCGTCGGTCAGGCAGCGGCCCGCGCCGAGGAAATTCGGATCGAGCGGCGCATCGTGCTGGTCCGCCTTGTGCACGTAGCGGCCGGCGGCGTTCGCCTGCCACACTTCCACGAGCGTGTTGCGCACCGGACGGCCGCCTTCGTCGAGCACACGGCCCGTCACGATGATCCGCTCGCCGAGCGGTTCGCCGTTTTTCGCGGCGTTACGGGTGAGGTCGTTGTCGAGCACGCCCAAGTCTTCAGCACCGTAGACCGGCACGCGGCGGTTGCGCAGATTTTCCTTCAGCGGAATGAGCGGCAAACCGGGGCTGCGCAGGACCGACGACCGGTAACCCGGCGACAGATACGCGGGATGGGATTCCCAGTCACGCGGTGTGAGGATGGGGGAGGTCATGTCGACTGTCTCCTGTATTTGTGGAAGTTGAATAGGATGTTTCTGACGGCTACTTTATAGAACGACACAAGTTATGGAAAATGATGTTTCGTGCCATCTTGCATAACGGATCGTCATGGATACCGATTTCACCAACACCCGCGTCAAGTTCCGGCATCTCCAGTGTTTTCTGGCCGTCACGCAACTCGGCAGCGTGCAGCGCGCCGCCGATAGTCTGTCGATCACGCAGCCCGCCGTTTCCAAAACGATTGGCGAGCTCGAATCCATTCTAGGCGTGCGGCTGTTCGAGCGTGGGCGGCGCGGCGCGGTGCCTACGCGCGAGGGCCGGCTCTTCGCGCCGCACGCGAGCGCGTGCGTGGCGTCGCTGCGCGAGGGCGTCGACATGCTTCTGCGGGAACGTGGCGACGTGCCGGGATCCATTTCGATAGGCGTTCTGCCGACGGTCGCGCCGGTGCTGCTTTCGCCCGCGCTGACATCGTTCCGGCAGCAGTGGCCGGCGGTGTCGCTGTCCGTCTGGACCGATTCCAACGCGCTCTTGCTGGAAAAGCTGAAGGCGGGCGACGTCGATCTCGTCGTCGGACGCTTGTCCGAGCCGGAAGCGATGCACGGGCTGTCCTTCGAGCAGATTTATCGCGAGCCGCTCGCGGTGGTCGTGCGCCGCGAGCATCCGCTGACGCTCGAAACGCCGCTCACGCCCGCGCTGCTCGCGCGCTTCGTGATCGTCGTGCCGCCTTTCGGCACGCTGATCCGTCAATCGGCGGAAAGCGTGCTGACCGCGTTCGGCGCGCACGCGCTGACGGCGCTCGTCGAAACGTTGTCGGTGTCGCTTGGGCGCGCGCTCGCGATGAACAACGACGCCGTGTGGTTCGTGCCGGCCGGCGCGGTCGAGCAGGACATCGGCCTCGGACTGCTCGCCGCGCTGCCCATGCCCTTCGCGGGCACCGACGAGCCCATCGGCCTGATCCGCCGCAACGACGCCGCGCGCACGCCGGTGGAAGAGGCGCTCGTCGACGCACTGCGCGACGCCGGCCGCTCGCGCGCCGGGAGCAAATGACCGCCGACGCCGGGCGGCGCGCAAGTTGCTGAAGCAGCATTTACCGCGCAGATTTGGCGCGAAAGAAATACTATGACAAAAAGCTGCAGATAAGCGGTGACGGCAACCATCGGCCTTGGCGGCAGTCACTACCGATGTTGCCGGCAGCCTTTGTCCTGCACCTCCCGCCGCACAAACGCGCCGCACTCGAACAAGTTCGCAAGATGAAGACTGTACTGCTCGTCGACGACGACCCCGCCACCATCGAAGCCTGGACCCTCTCTATGCAAGGCGAGGATTGCAATGTCTTATGCGCGTTCGACGGCAACAAGGCGTTATCGATACTCGGCGAACAGAGCGTGGACATCGTCGTATCGGACTGGATGATGCCGGGCTTGGGCGGCGCGCTGCTCTGCCAGACGATGAAGAACGACGCGTCGCTCGCGCACATTCCTTTCCTGATGATTTCGGGGCATCCGAACCCGCCGGCGTTCGTCAGCTACGACGGCTATTTGCGCAAGCCCGTCGACGTGGGGACGCTGATCGCCGCGGTGAACCGCTTGTGCGCCGCAAAGAAACGTCCGCCGTATTGAGCGCCGTCTAGCGCAACACGGCGAGCGCATCGTCCATTTGCGACTGCGCGAGGCGGTTCAATTCCTGCGGAATCTGGCAGTCGAGCGGCAGGCAGGGCGTGACGATCACGCGGATATGCCCGCCGCGATCCGGCCACCCTTTCGCCGGCCAGACCTTGCCCGCGTCGTGGACGACAGGTACGACCGGCACCTTCGTCGCGCACGCGAGACGCACGCCGCCCGACGCCAGCTTGAGCGGCGCATCGTGCGCGACGCGCGTGCCTTCCGGAAAGATCACGACGGAATCGCCCTTTTTCAGCCGCGCGGCGCATTCGCGCGTCACGGCCGTATGCGCCTGACGGATCGAGCCGCGGTCGAGGCTCACCATGTCGAGCCCGCGCAGCACCCAGCCGAAAAACGGAATGTTCATGAGTTCGTGCTTGAACACGAAGCTGATGCGTCGCGGAAAGAGCGCCATGAACGAAAGCGTTTCCCACGTCGATTCGTGACGCGACAGGATGATGCACGGCCCGTCGGGCAGATGCTCCAGACCTTCGATCGAGCACGTCACGCCGGTGATGACGCGCATCATCACGACCATCGCGCGGCACCAGAGCTTCGCGAGCCGGTAACGTCCGTTGCGGCCGACGAACGGAAAGAGCGGCAGGATCAGAATCGACCAGACGATGCCGCTGCCCAGCAGATAGGTTGCAAAAAGCCACTTGACGAGGGTGCGTCGCATCGGGATTCGTGAATGACAGTGGGATGAACGGCGGGAATCCGCAAGCATAGCGTATCGGGTGAAACGCCTTGGATCGGCGTTTCGCGTCATGCGGCGTCATCGAAGCGATGCAACAATGGACCCCGACGAAACACACAGCAAGGAAACAGCGCAATGGAAAATCAGACGCCGGTGCAGTTCGACGAAGGCATGCTCGACGTGGGCGACGGTCATTCGATCTACTGGCGCGCGCAGGGCCCGCGCGACGCGCCGGTGATGCTCGTCGTGCACGGCGGCCCCGGCGGCGCGATGAACGTCAAATGGGCCGAGGTGCTGGAGCAGGACAAATGGCGCGTCGTGTTCTTCGATCAGCGCGGCTGCGGCAAGTCCACGCCGTTCGGCAAGCTGGAAGCGAACGGCATCGATGCGCTCGTCGGCGATATGGAAAAGCTGCGCGTCGCGTTACAGATCGAGCAATGGGCGATTTTCGGCGGCTCGTGGGGCACGACGCTCGGGCTCGCGTATGGCGTCGCGCATCCCGAGCGCTGCACGGGCTTTCTGCTGCGCGGCATCTTTCTCGCGCGGCGCGAGGACATCGACTGGTTTCTATGGGACGTGCGGCGCGTGTTTCCGGAAGCGCATCGCGCGTTCCTCGATGCCATCGAGGCGGCGTGCGGCCAGCGTCCCGCGAACGGGCAGGACATTTTGCGGATGACCGAAGCGCCGCTCGCGCGCTTCGACGAAGCCGGCACGCGGCTCGCGCGCGCGTGGACGCAGTACGAGACGACGCTTTCCGTCGTCAACAAGCCCGAGAAGGAACCGGCCGAGGAAGAGAAACGTCCGAGCGCGGAAGCGAACGCGGCGGCGATCTCGATGGCGTTGCTCGAACGGCACTACATGGCGAACGAGCTGCCGCCGATCCCGCTCTTGCCGCTCATCGCGCGGATTGCGCATCTGCCTTGCCGGATCGTGCATGGCCGCTTCGACATGGTGTGTCCGGCCGATCAGGCGCTCGACCTCGCGGCTCACTGGCCGGGCGCGGAACTGACCGTCGTGAATGCGGCGGGACACTGGACTTTCGAGCCCGGCAATGTCGCGGCGCTGCGCGCGGGCGCGGCGGCGCTCGCCGATGCGATTCGCGCGGACGAAGCGCGCGACCGCCTGAGACGCTGAACAGTCAGAGAATCGCGGGCGCCGCTTCGCTCAGGCGACGCCAGTCGAGATCGACGCCGATCACGACCGGTTTGGCGTTGCGCTGCGTCGCGATCGTCAGCGTCACACATAGCGACGTGCCCGTCACCGAGAGATACGGCGTGCTCGCGACGACCTGCTGCGGCTTCGCGTGCGCATCGACGAAATACGGACGATTGTCCCAGCGGCCCGTCGACGGATCGGCGATCGGCGCGAACCGCGCGGTCGGCGATCTCGCGGCGGCGCCCGCCAGGCCGGGCATGAACTCGCGGCCGCCCTGATCGAGGAAAAAGCAACTCAGCGTGCACGGCTGCGCGAGCAGGTCGGCGCAAGAGGCTTCGGCCGTCGCGCCCGACGCGAAACGCCGCGCCGCCTGCGTGAGTCCCGCGCGATAGGGCAGCAGAAGCAGATCGCCCGCGAGGCGCTCGGTGCGGCGCATCTGCGCGAGCGTGTCGAACACGTCTTCGAAAAGCGGCGTGACCGCGCCGCGCTCGGCGAGCCGCACCGACGGCATGCCGAGCAGATAGCCCTGGACGAAATCGACGTTCGAGCGCGCCGCCAGCATCAGATCCTTGTGCGTCTCGATGCCTTCGGCGACCACGAACATGCCCGACTCGTGCAGCAGATCGACGAGCTTCGGCAGCAACGCGTCGCGCATGTGAGCGCTTTTCGCCCGCACGAGACTGCGATCGAGCTTGACGATGTCCGGCCGCAGCGTCAGCAGCCGGTCGATGTTGGAATGCCCCGCACCGAAATCGTCGACCGCGACGAGAAAGCCTTGCGCGCGAAAGGAACGCGTCGCGCGCGCGATTTCCGCGACGTCCGTGCCGCCGGATTCGAGCACTTCGATCACCAGTTGCTCGGGCGCGAGACCGGATGCGCGCGTTGCCGCCGCGAGCCGCGCGGCATAGCCGGGATCGGTGAAGGTCGCCGGATTGATGTTGACGAAGAGCCAGTGCGCGGCGGGCAGCATCGGCGCCGCGTTGCGCAGATGCGTGAGATGGCTCATGCGGTCGAGCTCGGTCAGCTTGCCCGCGACGATCGCGCGCGCGAAGAGATCGAACGGTCCGACTAGCGCGCGGTCTTCGGCTTCGCCGCGCAACAGCGCCTCGTAGCCCACCTCGCGCTGGTGCGGCAGGCTGTAGATCGGTTGCAGATGCGTGCGCAGCGTGATGCCGTCGACGATCTCCGTATGTCCGGTCAGCACGTTCAGGGACGCTGTCGCGGCGGCCGCACGGCGGTGCCCGGAGACGGCATGCGGGAAGCGAGCGCCGGCGGACGAACGCACAAAGGAGCAGTCAGGTCGATGAACGGCACGGCAGTCACGCGTTTCGGTGGGGATGAGCGCAATATCGGCTGGTCGCGTGCAAACTTGAGCGCGATCCGTCCATGCGTCGAGCGGGCTTTGTCGTCTCCGGTTTGCCGCCGACGCCCGCGCGACCTATCTTTGTTGGTGCGATGCTACGATCCGCGTGCAACTTAAGCCGGGCCGTGCCCGTCGAAAGTCGCAACGAACCCCTTGAGAGAGATAGATGGCGCAACAGAAAACCAACCCCAAACTCGAGCAGGCGCTGACGCGCGGCGATCTCGCGATCCGCCAGGCCAACTCGGGCCGCGCCACCGCGGTGCTGCGCGCGCTCGGCAAGATGATCGTCGAGGCGTCGGCGACGATCGGCGTCGAGGCGCACGTCGTCATCCACGACGGCGACAAGATCTACGATCCGGCCGACGGCGTCTGGCCGCAGCAATTGCTCGTGTCGCTCGACGGTCCGGTCGAGGATAACGATCCGGACGAAATCCGCACCATCACGCTGCTCGCCGACACGCCCGCGACGATTTTCCGCTGCGAGTGGCAACGCGCCGACGGCAATATCGGGCGGCAGGAAGGCCGTCCGCTCGCGATGGTCGCTTTCATTACCGACGTGGATATCCCCTGGCTAGACGAAGAGGACTGATTTTCTAATTCGCTTCAACGCGTTTCATACTGCCGACACGATTATGTCGTGATACAGCGGGCGTCCTTTCGGAAGGACGCCCGCTTTTTTTCGTCCTCCCCGACCGCCTTTCGGCAATCCCAAACTTTGCATTTTTTTGGTTTCGCAGAATCTGCGAAGAAAAATGTAAGCAAACGTTACCGAACCCCTTTTATTAAATGTTTTCCAGCGTTTACGCGATGCTCCGCGACTGTTCGCCGAACGCTATTCTCCTGAATGCCTCTCGCGTCGGCCGGTGGCTGCTTACCCTCGTTCTTTCACCCTCATCGGGCGCGCATATACCTTCCTGGCATATGCATATTTCGGTTTGCGGCTGCGGCCGACGATTGGCTTTCTCGCCGATTAGAAGCTTTCTTCCACTGAATTAGCCCAAAAGTTGCTGAGAAACAGCGGCAAGCGCGCACCCCCTTTTTCGACTTCGTGAGAGGCTCGACCCGCCCGTGTAAGGAACCCTCCAATAAACGTCCTCAACACGCGGCACCTTTCCAATCGCCAAGAAAAAATGGGGTTTACAAATGGAACGTCTGAACCTTGCCAACAATGCCGCCGCTAACCAGACCGAATCGGCGGTACGCCCGACTCTCACGGTCGTCCCCGCGCTTCAGAAAACGGAGCGCATGCCGTTTACTATCCGTATCGTCGAAGACGATGGCGGACTGCAGAAAGCCGTGAGCATCAGACGTTCGGCCTACGGGCGGCATCTGCCCGAATTCGCCGAAAAGATGACGATCGAGCCGTCGGACCGCGATCGCGGCACGGCGGTGCTTCTCGCGGAATCGAAACTCGACGGCGCACCGCTCGGGACGATGCGTATTCAGACCAATGCGTACGGCCCGCTCGCCGTCGAGCAGTCGGTGCGTCTGCCGGATCATCTGGCGACGAGCCGCCTCGCGGAAGCGACGCGTCTCGGCGTCGCGGGCGGCATGGTGGGGCGGGTGGTGAAAGTGGCGCTGTGCAAGGCGCTCTGGATGTTCTGCGAACTGCACGGGATCGACTACATGGTGATCACGGCGCGCACGCCGCTGGATCGGGAGTATGAGGCGATGCTCTTCAAGGATGTTTTCGGCGTCAATGAATTCCTGCCGATGTCGCATGTCGGCGGGCTGCCGCATCGCGTGCTCGCGAAGGACGTCGCAGCGGCGCGCCAGCGCTGGGAAGAAGCCCGTCATCCGCTCTTCAATTACATGGTGAACACGCATCACCCGGACATCGATTTGCATTCTGTAGATTTATCTTTTGACTGGGAACCGGTACGATGCCCAGACGCTCCGTTGATGGCTTACGGCAGGTAAAAGAAACGGACGATCGTATTTAGGACGGTAATAGCGAATAACCGGACCAAGAGCGGTCCGGTTGGCCAAAAGCGGCGGCGCGCGGGGCTTCGGCCTCCGCCGCTGTCTGCGCCGGCGCATTTCGCGCTGGGCGCAAACGGGGGTTTTTCCAAGAATGGCGTCGGTTATTCCAGCTTCCTTATCGAGATTCAGACGCACGGGCTCGTGGATCGACGACGCGCTGTACGCGGTCGCCGTTTACGCCGTGCCTTTTCTGATTTTGCTCGGTACGATCGCCACGCTCTATTTCCTTCCGCGTCAATACGAAACGCGCGGCGCGGTTCCGCTCCAACTGCGCGTCGTCGCCGATAAAGCCGCGATCATGAATCCCGGCGACGCGCTCGTGGCGCTTCGAGGCGTCACGCCGGTATCGCGCTACAGCACGCGTCTTTCGGAAAAGCCGGTCTGGTTCAGTTTCACCACGCCAAGCATGAGCGCGCATTCATCGACGGTCGTCGAATTGCCGTCGCGTCACGCGCAAACGCTTGCCTGCTGGAACGCGGACACGCTTGCGCCGCTCGGCGAGGCGAGCCGCGAATCCGTCAGCGGCCAGATGCGCGCGGTTAAAGCCGGTTTCTCGATTCACGTCGGGCGATTGAAAGAACCGGAAAACATTCTCTGCCGGGGCACATTTTCCGGACCCGCGCAAATCAACGCATTTACATGGGAATGGCAAGGCCTCCGTAATTCGGCGCTCGATTTTCAGGAAAGCTCCGGATTGATCGCCGGCGGTTTGCTGACGCTCGCGGTATTCGTCTTCGTGACGGCGCTCATCAATCACGAATGGACGTATGTGATTTTCGCGGTATGGCTCGTCGGCAATCTGCGCCTCTGCGCAAATGCGATGGGCTGGGACATGCAATGGCTCGGCCGCGTATTGCCGACCGAATACATTCAGCCATTGCGGCAAATCACCTTCGCGGCCTATTACCTGTTGACGGCCGCGCTCTTTCAACAGCTTTTCCGGCGCGAGTTGCGCGTGGTCGGTTATCGCTGGCTGCTGCGCGTCATTCAGTACGTCGGCATTGTGCTGCTCGCCGCCGCGATCGCGTTGCCGTACGAGCTTTTCATTCCGACGCTCTGGGTCATCGCGGGTTTCGGCATATGCGTGCTGTTGTTCTTCCTCGCGCGGCTCGTGTGGATGGCGCGTTCGCGCACCGTGCTGTGGTATGTCGCGTCGCTCGCGATCGTGCTTTTCTCCACGTTCTCGGAAGTGCTCGGCGCGGCCTTCGGGCTGAAGGTGCTCGTCGGCGGCGTCAATACGGTGATGGCCGCGCTGTCGTCGAGCATGATGGCGGCGTTCGCGATCGCCGAGCAGATGCGCGCGGAACGCGATTTCCGCCGCCAGGCGCAGATGGAACTGCGCAACACCTACGAAGTCACGCCGATCGGCCTCTTCACGCTCGATTCCGACGGTCACTTCGTGCGCGCCAATCCGGCGTTGCGCGCGATGCTCGATCTGCAAAAGGCCGACTACAAGGTGCGGCACTGGAACGACTACTTCGAAGCCGGCGCGTGGGGCGCGCTGCAGGCGCTCGCGTCGAAGGGCAGCGACGGCGAACTCGAAATGGGCGGCTCGCCCGAACGCGGCACCGCCGAGCGCCGCTATCTGTTGAAGGCAATCCGCTCGAACGGCTGGATCGAAGGCTCGCTGCAGGACACGACCGAACGGTCGAAGGCCGTCGAGCGCCTGCGCTTTCTCGCCGAGCACGATTCGCTGACGGGCTCGCTCAACCGGCGCGGCGTCGAGAAGGCGATTGCCGCGCAAAGCGAAGAGACGCTGCCGTGGGCACTGGCCTATGTCGATCTCGACCGCTTCAAGCTCGTCAATGATCTCTTCGGCCATCGCAGCGGCGACGAAGTGCTGCGCCAGGTCGCGGCCCGCACGCGCGCGCACTTCGCGCGCAGTTATCCGGTCGGACGCATCGGCGGCGACGAATTCGTCTGCGTGATGCACGACACGTCGATCGAAGACGCCATCGCGCAATGCCGCGAACTCATCTCCATTTTGTCGGATGCGCCGTATCAGGTCGGCAATCGCGCGTTTCAGGTGAAGGCGTCGATCGGTCTCGTCGAATGCTCGCAGGGCGTGCGCGTGCAGGACGCGCTCTCACACGCGGATCGCGCGTGCCGGGAAGCGAAAAAGGTCGCGCATACGCATCTCGTCACGTACCGCAAGGGCGCGGCGGCGTTCGAGGAGCGCGCGGAGGAACTGAAGCTCGTCGAGACGCTCGGGCGCAATCGCCTGCCGCCGGGACTTTTCCTCGTGATGCAGCCGATCATGTCGCTCACCAAGCCGACCGAATCGCTCAACTTCGAAGTGCTGCTGCGCATGCGCGCGCCCGATGGCGCAACGCTGCCTGCGGGCAAGGTGATCGTCGCGGCGGAGGAATCGGGCAACATTGCGGCGATCGATCGCTGGGTCATCTCGACGCTGCTGGACTGGATCGAAGCGCATCGGCATCAGCTCGGCAACACGCAGTTCATTTGCGTGAATCTTTCAGGCGGTTCGCTGAACGACGAGCAGTTCATGGAGGATATCTTCGCGCTCTTCGCGCGGCATCAGTCGATCGTGCATTACCTGTGCCTCGAAATCACGGAAAGCGTCGCGCTGCACGATCTGGAGAACACGCAGCGTTTCATCGCGCGCGTGCACGACATGGGCGGCAAGATCGCGCTCGACGACTTCGGCGCCGGCTACACGTCGTTCAAATATCTGAAGGCGCTATCCGCCGATGCGCTCAAGATCGACGGCGAATTCGTGCGCTCGATGTGCGCGCATCCGGCCGATATCGCCATCGTCGAGGCGATCGTCGCGCTGGCGCGCAATCTCGGCATGCGCAGCGTCGCGGAGTGGGTCGAGGACATCGATACCTTGCGCGCGCTGCAGGAGATCGGCGTGGACTATGTGCAGGGTTTCCTCGTCGCGCGGCCGCAGGACAGCTCGGCGATTCTCGCGGCGAGCTCGGCTGCGAGCTTCGTCAAGGATCCGGAAGTCATCGGTTTCGTCGAAAGCCTGTCGGAGCCGGTGCAGGCGACCGTCTTCGACTACGAATGGCACGCGCGCGCCTCGGGCACGCACTGAGCGGCGCGCGTCAAGCCGTCTTCATCTCGTTCAAAATCTTCGCCGCCGCGATGGGAATGCGCGTGTCTTCCCATTGCGCGAGCCATTGAATCTCCTTGCGCGTGAAATAGCCGGGATGGTTGCGCAGCGCGAACTGCAAAGAATCGACGATGTGATCGCGAATGATTTGCGGCGCGTTTTCGTCGTTGACGATCGCGTGAAGGGCTTCCAGGGTGCTCATGTTTTCGATAAGACGAGGTTGATCGGCGATGACGCTCTCCCGAACATAACCGACTAAAAATCCGGAAAAAATTCGGCGCGGATGTTTAAATAAAAGGACTCGAATTAATCCAGCGGGGACAAACACATGAATCGCTCACGGCGCGCACGCTCGCGCCACGAGGCACGCGCCGATGTCTGAGCGGCCCGCGCACAAAGCTTCGATGCACTCCATCGGCTCGAATCAACTGGGCATGCGCCAGTTCAACGAGCGCATCGTCTTGCAGGCAATCCGCCTGCATGGCGCGCTGCCGAAGGCCGATGTCGCGCGCATGACGCGCCTGTCGATGCAGACGGTTTCGCTGATCGTCGATCATCTGATCGAAGACGGCCTGCTCGCTAAAGAGCCGCGTTCGCGCGTGCGCGGGCGCATCGGGCAACCGTCGGTGCCGATTTCGCTGCGCGCGGACGGCGCGTTTTCCATCGGTGTGAAAGTGGGGCGGCGCAGCCTCGACGTGCTGTCGATGGACTTCGCCGGCAACGTGCGCACGCGCGAAACGCTGGAGTATCCGTATCCGGATCCGCATACGCTGTTTCCCGCGCTGGAAGAGCGGCTCGCGCGCGTCACCGCCGCGCTCGGCGACGACGCGCGCAAGATCGCGGGCATCGGTGTCGCGGCGCCGTTGTGGATCGGCGGCTGGCGCGATTTCTTCGACACGCCGCCCGACGCGCTCGCGGCGTGGGACGACATCGACATCCGCGCGCGCATCGAAGCGATGACCGCGCTGCCGGTCGAATTCGCGAAGGACACGACCGCCGCGTGCGCCGCCGAACTCGTGATGGGCCAGGGGCGCGGGCTGCGCGATTTCCTGTATGTGTTCATCGGGACGTTCATCGGCGGCGGGCTTGTCATCGATGGCCGATTGCACGCGGGACCGGGCGGGAATGCGGGCGCGATCGGATCGCTGCCGCTCGTCGGCGGAGGCAAAGGCAAGCGCGCCGGGCAGTTGCTCAACACGGCGTCGGTGTACGTGCTGGAAAAGGCGCTCGCCGCGGCGGGCGCGCCGGCCGCCGCGGCGCACGATGAGCGCGCGTGGTCGCCGGAGTGGCGCGCGCTGTCGGAAGCGTGGATGCGCGAGACGTGTCCCGCGATCGCGACGGGCATCGCGTCGTCGGCTGCATTGCTCGATCTCGAAGCCGTGGTGATCGACGGTGAAATCGACCGGAATCTGCTGCGCGAAGTCATTGGCCGCACCGATGCGGCGCTCGGCAACTTCGACTGGCAAGGCATGACGCGGCCGCGTCTCGTCGAAGGGCAGATCGGCCCCGACGCCCGCGCGATGGGCGGCGCGATCCTGCCGCTTTACGCGCACTTCGCGCCGAAGCACGAGCTCTTTCTGAAGCCGCTCGACGTCTGAATCATTCGAGCGAAAGGCGCGCCGCGAATGCGAGCAGCGCCGCGGAGAACGTCCAGCGCTGCACCGTCTGCGCTTTCGGATGACGGCGCAGCCAGCCGGAAATACGCACCGCGCCCGCCGCGAGCGTCAGGTCGAACGCGACGCCGACAACGACCAGCACGACGCCCAATTCCACCACTTGCGACCAGACCGGCCCCGTCTCCGGCCGCACGAATTGCGGCAGCAGCACGGAGCAGAACAGCAGCGCCTTCGGATTGAGGATGCTGCTCAGAATGCCTTTCGTGTAGGCAGAGCGCAGCGTGGATGCAGTGTGTCCGGATGCGGCTTCGAGTCCGAAAGCGGGCGAGCGGAAGATCTGGATCGCCACGTACGAGAGATATAGGCCACCCGCGATACGCACGCCGTCGTAAAGCCACGGCGCGCTGCGCAAAAGCGCTGCAACGCCGAGCGCCGACAGCGTGACGTGCGTCGCGCGTGCCGTGGCGAGACCGGCGGCGACGGCGAGTCCGTGGCGGAATCCGCGCGTGCCGCTCGTCTGCAGCACGAGCGCCATGTCCGGTCCGGGCAGCGCGTAGACGACCGCGAGCGCGCCGACGAAAACCCAAAGCAAGTGTGCCGAAACCATGATGCGCTCCTGTTCAGAAGGCTTTATCGTGCCACTTCGGAAAGAGCGATTTATGGTCTTTTGAGGCGATTTTGCGAGTCGGTTTGCAGCTTTCCTCTAAAATTAGAAGAGTTTAAAGGGGATAGCACCATGACTGAAATCGACCGCATCGATCGCGCGATGCTTGCTGCGCTCCAACACGACGGCCGCATGCCCGTCGCGAAACTGGCCGAGCGCGTCGGCCTGAGCGAAACGCCGTGCGCGCGCCGTCTCAGGCGTCTCGAAAGCGAGGGATTCATCGACGGCTATCGCGCCGTGCTGTCGCGCAAGGCGCTGGAACTGGGCGTCGTCGCGTTCGCGCAGGTGCGCTTCAGCGTGCACGACCGCGCGCTCTCGGATCGCTTCGAGCGCGAAATTCAGGGCATTGCCCGCATCGTGTCGTGCCACAACATTTCAGGGACGGCGGATTATCTGCTTCAGATCATCGCGCGCGATCTCGACGAATACGGCATCTTCATGCGCGACGTGCTGCGGACTTTGCCGGGCGTCACCGCCGTGGAATCGATGCTCTCGCTGCGTGAAGTCAAACGCGACAGCGGGCTTCCCCTGCCGTGAAGATTGTCTAGACAAGGAGCGACATCGCTCGAATGGGAAGCCTCGGGATTCCCCTAATACAACGTAAGTTGTATATACAAGAAGATGAAGTGAACTCGACGCGGGTTGTCGTTCGCGTCTGTCCACACTCACTTCTTGATGCGCAGGAGCAATCCGTGACTTCGACTTCCCGTTTTCGCGACACCGAGATCCGCGCGCCGCGCGGCACGCAACTCAGCGCAAAGAGCTGGCTGACCGAAGCGCCGCTGCGCATGTTGATGAACAATCTCGATCCCGAAGTGGCCGAGAATCCGAAGGAACTGGTCGTGTACGGCGGCATCGGCCGGGCGGCGCGCGACTGGGCGTGCTACGACAAGATCGTCGAAACGCTGAAGCGTCTGGAAGCGGACGAGACGCTGCTCGTCCAGTCGGGCAAGCCAGTCGGCGTGTTCAAGACGCACGAAAACGCGCCGCGCGTGCTGATCGCGAATTCGAACCTCGTGCCGCACTGGGCGAACTGGGAGCACTTCAACGAGCTCGACGCGAAAGGTCTCGCGATGTACGGCCAGATGACCGCTGGAAGCTGGATCTATATCGGCAGTCAGGGCATCGTGCAGGGCACGTATGAAACCTTCGTCGAGGCCGGGCGACAGCATTACGGCGGCGATCTCAAAGGCCGCTGGGTGCTTACCGCCGGTCTCGGCGGCATGGGCGGCGCGCAGCCGCTCGCGGCGACGCTCGCGCTCGCGTGTTCGCTGAACATCGAATGTCAGCAGAGCCGCATCGATTTCCGTCTGAAGACGCGTTACGTCGACGAACAGGCGACCGATCTCGACGACGCCCTCGCGCGCATCCGGCGCTACACGTCCGAAGGCCGCGCGATCTCCATCGCACTGTGCGCGAACGCGGCGGACGTGCTGCCCGAACTCGTGCGTCGCGGCGTTCGGCCGGACTTGGTCACCGATCAGACCAGCGCGCACGATCCGCTCAATGGCTATCTGCCGAAAGGCTGGACGTGGGCGCAATATCGCGATCGCGCGCAAAGCGATCCCGCGGCGACCGTGAGGGCCGCGAAGCAATCGATGGCGGAGCACGTCCGCGCGATGCTCGCGTTCCGCGACCAGGGCGTGCCGACCTTCGACTACGGCAACAACATCCGCCAGATGGCCAAGGAAGAGGGCGTCGAGAACGCGTTCGACTTCCCGGGCTTCGTGCCGGCGTATATCCGGCCGCTCTTCTGCCGCGGCGTCGGGCCGTTCCGCTGGGCCGCGCTCTCGGGCAATCCCGAGGACATCTACAAGACCGATGCGAAGGTGAAGGAGATCATCGCCGATGACGCGCATCTGCATCGCTGGCTCGACATGGCGCGTGAGCGGATCAGTTTTCAGGGCTTGCCGGCGCGCATCTGCTGGGTCGGCCTCGGGCTGCGCGCGAAGCTCGGCCTGGCGTTCAACGAGATGGTGCGCAACGGCGAATTGTCGGCGCCGGTCGTGATCGGCCGCGATCATCTCGATTCCGGCTCCGTCGCGAGCCCGAATCGCGAAACCGAAGCGATGCAGGACGGCTCGGACGCCGTGTCCGACTGGCCGCTGCTCAACGCGCTGCTGAACACGGCGAGCGGCGCGACGTGGGTGTCGATCCACCACGGCGGCGGCGTCGGCATGGGCTTTTCGCAGCACGCGGGCGTCGTGATCGTCTGCGACGGGAGTCGTGAAGCCGATGCACGCATCGCGCGCGTGCTGCACAACGATCCGGCGACGGGCGTCATGCGCCATGCCGATGCCGGTTACGACATCGCGATCGAATGCGCGCGCGATCAAGGCCTCGATCTGCCGATGATCGACAAGCGATGAAAAAGCTCTGGCAACACTGCCACGCCGCGACGATGGCCGGCGGCAAGTATTCGGTCATCGACGACGCGGCGATCCTGACCGATGGCGCGCGCATCGAGTGGATCGGACCGCGCGCGGCCGCGCCGGATATCGGCGAGTGCGAACGTGTCGAACTCGATGGCGCGTGGGTGACGCCGGGTCTGATCGACTGTCACACGCATCTGGTTTTCGGCGGCGATCGCAGCGGCGAATTCGAGGAGCGGCTCGAAGGCGTGAGCTACGCGGAGATCGCGGCGCGCGGCGGCGGCATCGCGAGTACGGTGCGCGCGACGCGCGAAGCCAGCGAAGACGCGCTGTTCAAAGCGGCGAAAACGCGCGCGCTCGGCCTGCTGCGCGAAGGCGTGACCACGCTCGAAGTGAAGTCAGGCTACGGGCTCGATCTCGCGAACGAGCGGAAGATGCTCGCCGTCGCGCGTCGTCTCGGCGAAGCGCTGCCGCTGACCGTGCGCGCGACCTGCCTCGCCGCGCACGCGTTGCCACCCGAGTACGCGAATCGCGCGGATGACTATATCGCCCATATCTGCGATGAGATGCTGCCAGCGCTCGTCGAAGAAGGCCTGGTCGATGCGGTCGATGCGTTTTGCGAGCACATCGCGTTCTCCACGGAGCAAGTCGAGCGCGTGTTCCGATGCGCGCGCGATCTCGGCGTGCCAGTCAAAGTGCACGCGGAGCAGTTGTCGTCCTTGCATGGATCGTCGCTGGCGGCGCGGTATCGGGCGTTGTCGGCGGATCATCTCGAATACATGACCGAGGACGACGCCATCGCGATGGCGCAATCCGGCACCGTCGCCGTGCTTTTGCCGGGCGCGTTTTACATGTTGCGTGAAACGCAGTTGCCGCCCATCGACGCACTGCGGCGGCATCGTGTGCCGATCGCGCTCGCGAGCGATCTGAATCCGGGAACGTCGCCCGCGCTTTCGCTGCGCATGATGCTCAACATGGCCTGCACGCTCTTTCGCCTGACGCCCGAAGAAGCGCTCGCCGGCGTGACCTTGCATGCGGCAAAGGCGCTCGGCTTGCACGCGACGCACGGATCGCTCGAAGCGGGCAAGACCGCCGATTTCGTCGCCTGGCGCATCGGCAGGCCGGCCGAGCTTTCGTACTGGCTCGGTGGCCCGCTCCCGAACCGCGTCGTGCGGGGCGGTGCGGAGGTCGATATCGAGCGCATCGCCCGATGAAACAAACGCCTCGTCCGAACCGGAACGAGGCGTTTCACCAAGAAAAGAAACGATGAGGCGCGGCGTTACGTGCGCTTGCGGATCATTCCCCAGACGACGAGCAGGATGATTGCGCCGATCACCGAGGCGATCCAACCCGCCGGTTGTCCCGGCTGATACCAGCCGAGCGCCCGGCCGACGTACCCCGCGATCAGCGATCCGGCGATGCCGAGGACGATGGTCATGATCCAGCCCATGCTGTCGTCGCCCGGCTTCAGTGCGCGTGCGATGAGACCGACGACGAGTCCGACGATCAAAGTACCGATAAATGCAAGCATGCGGTCGCTCCTTGACTAAGTTTTACGGCGTTTTGATTGCGTTTGCGGAAGGATTCCGGACGATCCGGTACATCCAAAGTAGCACGGCGCAATGCGTTTGGGTATGACACTGGCCGTTCGGCTAACCCGTGGAGCACGAACGATGCCGCGTCCCGCCCCAAGGTAAAATTCGTCGCATTGCCTCTCTGCATGCGTTGCTACGATATGACCGATTCCGAATTCCCCTCCACCGACGAAGCCATCCACGAAGACCGCCTCTGGCGCGACGACGGCTGGACCGCGCGCGTCATCAAGAACGAGGACGACGACGGCTGGGCCGTCGAGATGATTCAGGCGGGCGAGGCGGAACCCGCGCTCGTCGGCCCGTGGACAATGGGCCGCGACAAGAAAAATCCGAAGCCGCTCGATGCAGGCGCGTTCCGCACGCTCGTCAAGACGGCGTCGGAAGTGTTGCGTCGCCATGAACAGCAACGTCATGCGATGTTGAACAAGAACGTCACCATCGACGTGCGGGGTGAGGACATCACCGTCACGCTGGAGATCGTTCCGGATGAAGACGATCCCTACGCCAATCTCAAAGCCTTCGATGCGTACGGCGCGCAGCTCGCGTTCGCGCGTGTGTCGCCGGCGTTCAAGCTCAGCAAGGCGAGCGCCGAACGCTGGGCCGAGAACGATTTCGCCAAGCCGAACTGAATCGGCTGCAGAGCGCGCATGGCGCGGGCACAAATAGAAACGCCGTCGCGCTTTCGTGCGACGGCGTTTGAAGAAATCTTGCGAGTCGAAGCGGCGCTCAGCCCTTTCTGACGACGAACTCGATTCGGCGATTCGCGAAACGTCCGCTGGCAGTATCGTTGTCGGCGATCGGATTGGCGTCGCCGTAGCCCGCTGCCGTGAGCGATTGCGGCGGCACGCCGTTACGCACGAGGAAGCCTCGGACCGCCTGAGCGCGTTCCTTTGACACTTCCAGCTTGGCCGCCGCTCCGCCCTGGGCATCCGAATAACCCGCGATTTCGAGATTGACCATCGAACCCTTGGCTGCGCAGTTCTTGAGCAGTTGCGCCGTCTCGCCGAGCGTGGCGTAGGCGCTTTCCGGCACCTGCGCACTCGAACGCTCGAAATTAACAACCTGAAGGTCGAGCACGCGCGTCAGCTTGTCGCCGGAGCAAGGCGTGTCCGTGGCGAGCAGGCTCTTTAGCGCGCTGCGAAAGGATCGTGTCGCCGTGGCGACCGCGCCGTCCACGTCGAACGCCGCGACCTGGAACATGCCGCCGAGCGCGCTTCTCATCCTATCGACCCAGCCGAGCTTCGCGTTTGCGGCCGCGCCGCTCAGTTCCACCTTCGAGCCGGTGATCTTGGCTTCCGCGCCGGGCACGGCCATGAGCGGGAAGAAGTCGCTCAGACGCGAAAGCCAGGCTGCCGGGCGTGTTTCGGCAACGACGGAAATATCAGCCGTGTAGGCTTTGCCGAAGCGAGCCGTCAATGCGTCGATGAGATGCTTCTTCTCTGCTTCGGTGCCGACCGTCGCCTCGATCGCCGGGACGCCCGCCGAGTTGACGCTGAACAGCAACTGCGCGTCTTTCCATGAAGCCGGCGCGGCTTTCATTGCCGAGGCCGATTGCGGTGCCGCCGCCGTGTTGGCTGACGCATCGATGGATGACACGGCCGGCGTTTCATCGCTGACCGGCGAGACCGATGGCGTCGCGGAGGAAGCCTGCGTCGACGCATCGGCGACCGGCTGCGTGGCTGGCGCGGCGCTCAGATCGACGCTTTCGCCATGCGTGAAGCCACGGTAATAGACGAGCGCGAGGATGACGGCCAACACAGCGAAAAGCAGCCAGATCCACTTGTTCGAACGCTTCTCCGCCGGCTTGCGAACCGGTGCGCGCATCGGCGGCGGCGAGGGGGGCAAGGACGGCGCGGGCTTGGGCGCCGGGGCGCTTTGCGTGACGGCTTTCACGACGGGTTCGGGCGCAAGCGCCACCGCGACGTCGCCGTCGATGCGCGGTTCGAGGCTCGATGCGACGGTATCGAGGCGCGGCGTGATGCAACTGGTGAAGCCTTCGGTGTTGCCAACGCCGATGGCCGTCGCGACCGCGTTCGACATCGACGAATTGATCTCGCCGACCTGATCGCGCAGGAGCTTGGGCACCTGCGGCAGTCCCCACTGTGCAAGCAGGAAGTGGCGTTTCATGACGCCGAACAGCACGGCCGCCACGATGCCGGCGAGCGCCGACGTCGCTTGCGTCGGAACGCCGGTTTCTGCCGAGACGGCGTCGGTCAGGGCATCGACACGCTGGCCCGTCGCGAGCGCGGCAAGCGAGTGCCCGGTGGTTTCGAGCTGCTTGAGCCCGCCGGTGGTGGCGATCAGCTTTGAGAACTGTTCCGCGATGTAGGCGTTGGTCTCCGGCTGCATGATGACGGCGTAGACCGACTGCGAGCCGGGCACGAGCGTCGCCCGGTCCATGAGCGAGGCGACGAGTCCGGGCGCGATGCGCGCCGCGAGTTGCCGGACCATTTGCCCAGGTATGCCGAACTGCTGCGACAACTGCTCCGCGACGTTTTCCGAGATCGCGGCGTTGACCGCCTGGACCAGATTGATGCTCATCGACTGAATTTCCTTTCTACATGAGCGCTTAACGCAAGCGCAGAAGCGCAGCGGATTCTATATGCACAGTTATCCTAAAAAGAATCGTGCAAACTTCTTTACAAAAACGGTGCTTCGATGCGACTTGCCTTACGCTTTTTTTAGCGTGCAAGCGGGCTCATTTGCGAGAAAAATTTGAGAATCCGCTTGCAGGCGATGCCGAGCCACGACGGTTCGGCGGGCGCGGTTTCCGCGCTTTTCACGGAAAGCGCGACGAGCGACAGCATGGAATGAGACTGGATGAGCGTGCGATACGAAGCGTCGAGCGGCGACGTCCACGCGCACGAGCGGCAATCGTGCTTCGCGCACATATTGCAGGGAGGTTGATCGCGGTTCATGGCAGAGTCCTTTACAAGTATCCGCTCATGATCTTCGATACGGGATCGCAAGGCGATCAGAGCCTTCCGATTGAACTCTTGGTTTTATTTTCGGAAATAGGACAAACTAGCTTGATAAATCCGGCACTGTTCGCACCAAAGGAGATGGCGATGCACTACCTGTTGATTTACGAACTTCGGTCTGACTATCTGGAGCGCCGCGCGCAGTTTCGCGATGAACATCTGGCGCTCGCGTGGGCGGCGGTCGAACGGGGCGAAATCGTGCTCGCCGGGGCGCTCGATGCACCCACCGATCGCGCGATGCTGCTGTTTCACAGCGAATCGCCCGCCGCCGCCGAAGATTTCGCGAAGAACGATCCTTACGTGACGAACGGGCTGGTGGAGCGTTGGGAAGTGCGCAAGTGGAACACGGTCGTGGGCGCGAACGCAGCCACGCCCGTGCGATAGCGCGACGCGAATATCACGCGTCGGCGGTTTCTTCCTCCGGCCGGTCCCGCCGCGAGGAACCGCGCCGCTGCGCCGAGCGATACAGGCTCGTCAACGTATCGTCGATCTGTTGCGAACGCTCGAAGAGCGTCGCGAGCCAGTCGACGAACGCGGATACGCGCGGCGTCGCCTGACGGCTCTTCAGGAACGCCACCGACACCTTGAGCGGCGGCGATTTCCATTGCGGCAGCACTTCGCGCAACTGTCCCGAGCGCAGATAAGGCTGCGCCGCGATCCGCAGCGGCTGAATGAGCCCGAGCCCTTCGACGCCGCACGCGAGGTACGCGTGCTCGTCCGCGACCTGAACGAAACCGCGCATCTTCATCGTGACGGCTTCGCCGTCGACAGCGAAATCGAAATCGGCCGGGCGCCCGCTTTTCTCCGCAAGACAGTTCACCGCGACGTGCTGCGCGAGCTCGTCGAGCGTTTCCGGCGTGCCGTGCTTCTCCAGATACGCGGGACTCGCGCACGTCACCTGTTCGAGCATGCCGAGCCGGCGCGCGATCAATCCGGAATCGGGCAATTCGCCGAGCTGCACGCTGCAATCGACGCCTTCGCCGACGAGATCCACATTGCGATTGCCGATGCCGATCGACAGTTCGATCTGCGGATAGCGCGCGTGGAACTCCGGCAGCGCGGGCACGACGATCGACGTCGCGACGGTATCCGGCATTTCGACGCGCAGCCGTCCGCGCAGGCGCTCTTCGCCCGCGCCGAAACCGGATTCGAGCTCGTCGATATCGGCGAGAATTTGCGCGCAGCGCTCGTAATAAGCGGCGCCGTCGACGGTGAGATTCAGGCGCCGCGTCGTGCGTGCGAGCAATTGCACGCCGACTAGCGCTTCGAGTTGTTGCACGGTCGTCGAAACACTCGCGCGCGGCATGCCGAGCGACTCGGCGGCGCGCGTGAAACTGTTCGTATCGACGACACGCGTAAAGACACGCATGGCATGGACGCGATCGATCACGTTGAGTTTTCCTTTTATGACGATTGAATGGCGATGCGCGAGAAAAAACGACTTCACCGCGGCTGCGAAACCGCGGAAAAAAGGCGCATCGGCGATGGTTGAATCGTACGGACGGGAAGCGTCAACGTGAATACACAAAAATGGCGGATTCTTGCCTGATTCTTTTCGACGGCGAATCCTGCGCGCGTCACAGCATCGGCATTTCGCCGCGCAGGCGGCCCGCGACGCCCGAGAAGTCGCTGCCCGACGGCGCCTGATAAAGCCGCAGGCCCATCTCGGGAAGGATCGAGAGCAGATGATCGAAGACGTCGCCCTGAATGCGCTCGTATTGCGTCCACGCGGTCGTCGCGGTGAAGCAATAAACCTCGACAGGGATGCCGTCCGATTGCGGCTCCATCATTCGCACCATGATCGCCATGTCCTGGCGAATCTCCGGATGGCGCTGCAAAAACGCAAGCCCGTACGCGCGGAACGTGCCGATGTTCGTGAGCCGCCGCCGGTTCGCGGGCTCGTTCGCGAGTTCGCCGAGATTGCGGTTGGTTTGCTCCACCTCGGTCTGCTTCTGTTCCAGATAATCGTGCAGCAGGCGAAAGCGTTTCAGGCGCGCAGTCTCTTCCTCGGTGAGAAAGCGCACGCATTGCGCGTCGATACGCATCGTCCGCTTGATGCGCCGCCCGCCCGATTCGAACATGTGCCGATAGTTGCGATAGCTCTCCGAAAAGAGCTTGTAGGTCGGCACCGTGGTCACGGTGTTGTCCCAGTTCTGCACCTTGACGGTGTGCAGCGCGATGTCCTTCACGAAGCCATCGGCGGCGGCTTGCGGCATTTCGATCCAGTCGCCGATGCGCAGCATGTCGTTCGACGTCAGTTGCGTGCTCGCGACGAGCGACAGCAAGGTGTCCTTGAACACGAGCAGCAGCACGGCCGAGAGCGCGCCGAGACCGGAGAGCATCCAGAGCGGCGAACGGTCGATCAGTATCGACAGGACGAGCACGCCGCATACGAGCGCGAGTCCGAGCTTGCCGATCTGGATGTAGCCTTTGATCGAGCGTGTCTGCGCTTCCTTGCTTTCCGCATAAACGTCCTGCCACGCGGACAGCGCGCTGCCCGCGGCGAAGAACATGCAGATCCACGCGCCGCCGTGCGCGACGCGGCCGATGATCGTCGCCCAGTGACCGATGCGCGGCACTTCGTCGATGCCGAGCGCGACCGTCGCGAACGGCACCGCATACCAGAGCCGGTGATAAGCGCGATGCTTGATGAACGCGCGGTCCCACTTCTGATGCCCCGCGAGCACGAGCAGGCGATGCGCGACATGGAGCACGATGCGGGCCACGACCCATTGCACGAAGAGCGCGATCAGCGCGAGCGCGACGAGACCCGCGACTGTTTGCGCCCACGGATGAATGGCGAGCAGATGCGGCAGCGGATCGGGCAGGAAATCGAAATTCATAGGGATCGTGGAGGACTGAAGACGCGCGATCTTGCATCGCGACGCGCTCCGTATTGTGCATGATCGTGCGCGTTCGAGGCATCGGATGCGGCCGAGTTGCGGGCCGTGGCGCGCCTTATCGAAAACCCGAGTTCGATGAAAATGAATTTTTTTTGGCCGGATTTTCGAGTAAATATACTTTCATCGCGTTCAATCGCCATGAGGGCGCAGCGCATTTCATGTCCCGTTCACTATCGGTCCGTGCGCCGGCGAGCGCCGACGATCTGATCTCCGCGCGCATCGCGGCGGCCATGCCGACGCTCACGCCGATCCATCGGCGCATGGGGGCGTTCGTGCTCGCGAACCTGTTCCGCTCGGCGACGATGCGTATCGACGAGCTGGCGGGCGCGGTGGGCGCGTCGGTGGCGACGGCGAACCGTTTTGCGCGTGCGCTCGGATTCTCCGGCTATCCCGCGTTTCGCGAGGCGCTCGTGCGCGGCTTCGAGGCGACCATCGCGCCGGTCGAGCGCTTGCGCACCGCGCTCGAATCGCCGGCGAGCGGCGCCGAAGTATTCGATGCATCGCTTGCACAGGCGGCGGCGAATCTGCGTCTCGCGCAAACATCCGTCGATGGCGCGAGGGCCGAAGCGATCGTCGATACGATTCTCGCCGCGCCGCGCGTCTTCGTGATCGGCTACGGCGCGAGCGCGTTTCTCGCCGGCCTGATGGAGCACGGTCTCACGCCGTATTGCGCGAACGTGCAATCGCTCGCGCTGATGGGCGGGCCGTCGCACGCGGCGCGCAGGCTTTTCACGGCTTCGCGCGGCGATGTGCTCGTCGCGATCGCGTTCCCGCGCTATGTCGACGACACCATCACGCTTGCGCGGCTCGCGCGCGATCACGGCTTGCGCGTGGTCGCGTTGACGGACAGCGCCGCGTCGCCGCTCGCGCAGGTCGCCGATCTCGTGCTCGCGATCCGCGCCGAACGCAGGCTCGCGGCGAATTGCGATACCGCCGTGCTCGCCGTCATCGAAGCGCTGTGCGATGCGGTCGCGCATCGGGCGAAGCGTTCGGTGGAGGCGGCATCGGGATTGACCGAATTCGTGTTGCCGTGGCTCGTCGCCCCGGCGCTCGCCAAAGATGCGCGCGCCGCTCATACGACGCGCCGCACGACCGCGAAACGACACACTCACAGGGAACCGCGCGACTCATGAAGGTCACACCAGTCATTGCGATTCACGGCGGCGCGGGCACGCTCCTGCGCAGCGCGATGAACGCCGAAACGGAAGGGCGCTATCTCGCCGCGCTCACCGACATTCTCAGCGCGGCTCAGCGCGTGCTCGCCGATGGCGGCGGCGCGCTCGACGCCGTCACCGAAGCCGTGCGTCTGCTCGAAGACTGTCCGCTCTTCAACGCGGGGCACGGCGCGGTGTTCACGGCGGCCGGCACGCACGAACTCGACGCCTCCGTGATGGACGGCGCGACGCTCGAAGCGGGCGCGATCAGTTGCGTGACGCGCGTGAAGAACCCGGTGCTCGCCGCGCGCCGCGTGCTCGACGCGAGCGATCACGTCATGTTTACGGGCGCCGGCGCGGAAGCCTTCGCGCAGTCGCAGGGTCTCGAATTCGTCGATCCGTCGTACTTCTACACGGAAGCGCGCTTTCAGCAATGGCAGAAGGCGCGTGGCACGTCCGGCACCATGCTCGATCACGATGCGATGACGAAATTCGCCTTCGATAACGGCCCGGACGATCCTATCGATCCCGACAAGAAGTTCGGCACGGTCGGCGCGGTCGCGCTCGATTCGAACGGTCATCTCGCGGCGGCGACGTCGACGGGCGGCATCACGAACAAGCAGGCGGGTCGCGTCGGCGATGCGCCCCTGATCGGCGCGGGCTGCTATGCGAACGACGCGACGTGCGCGGTCTCCACGACGGGCACGGGCGAGATGTTCATCCGCATGCTCGCGGCGTATGACGTGTCGGCGCAGATGGAATATCGCGGCGTGTCGCTGGAAGAAGCATCGAACGATGTCGTGATGAACAAGCTGCCGCGCATCGAAGGACGCGGCGGACTCGTCGCCGTCGATGCGAAAGGCAACGTCGTGTTGCCGTTCAACACGCAAGGCATGTATCGCGGATTCGCGCGCGTGGGCGAAGCGCCCGTCACGGCGATCTATCGATGATGACGCTGCCCGAAGCGTGCGTCATCGACGTACACGGCCTGTCCGTGAATTTTCGCTCGCGCTCGCGCACCATCGAAGCGGTGCGCAACATCTCGTTTAGCGTCGACCGCGGCGAGACGCTTGCGATCGTCGGCGAATCGGGCTCGGGCAAGTCGGTCACGTCGCTCGCGCTCATGCGTCTCGTCGAGCATGGCGGCGGACAGATCGTGTCGGGCAGCATCGCGTTTCGCCGGCGCAACGGGCAAGTGCTCGATCTCGCGAAAGCATCGTCGGCGACGATGCGCGGCGTGCGCGGCGCGGACATCGCGATGATCTTCCAGGAGCCGATGACATCGCTCAATCCCGTGTTCACGGTCGGCGACCAGATTGCGGAAGTGATCGCGTTGCATCAAGGCAAGAGCCGTTCCGATGCGCGCGCCGAGGCATTGCGTCTGCTCGATCTCGTGCGGATTCCCGAGGCGAGGCGCGTGTTCGCGCGCTATCCGCATCAGTTGTCGGGCGGCATGCGCCAGCGCGTGATGATCGCGATGGCGCTCTCGTGCAAGCCCGCGCTCTTGATCGCCGATGAGCCGACGACCGCGCTCGACGTGACGATTCAGGCGCAGATCCTGCAACTCGTGCGCGGCTTGCAGGACGAGATGAACATGGGCGTGATCTTCATCACGCACGACATGGGCGTGGTCGCGGAAGTGGCCGATCGCGTGCTCGTCATGTATCGCGGCGAGAAGGTGGAAGAGGCGCCATCGGACGCGCTGTTTCATGCGCCGAAGCATCCGTACACGAAAGCGCTGCTCGCCGCCGTGCCGACGCTCGGCGCGATGCGCGGCACCGATCGTCCCGCGAAATTCCCGATCCTCGAAGTCGAGTCCGCCGACATCGCGCCCGACGATGCGAGCGCGTTGCGTCCGTCGGAAGCGGTCGAGAAGGAGAAGCAGCCCGCCGTCGATGAAGCCATGGAACCGATACTGCGCGTGCGCGATCTGGTCACGCGCTTTCCGGTGAAGAGCGGCCTCTTTGGCCGAACGACGGCGGCGGTGCACGCGGTCGAACGCGTGAGCTTCGACTTGCGGCCTGGCGAAACGCTTGCGCTCGTCGGCGAATCGGGTTGCGGCAAATCGACGACGGGACGTTCGCTGCTCAGGCTCGTCGAGAGCCAGAGCGGGTCCATCGAATTCGATGGACGCGATATCAGCAAGCTCGAAGGTCACGCGTTGCAGGCGCTCAGGCGCAATATCCAGTTCATTTTTCAGGACCCGTTCGCGTCGCTCAATCCGCGTCTGACCGTGGGCTTTTCGGTGATGGAACCGCTGCTCGTGCATGGCGTCGCGAGCGGAAGACAAGCACAGGCGCGGGTCGACTGGCTGCTCGACAAAGTGGGCTTGCCGCCCGAAGCCGCGCAACGTTATCCGCATGAATTCTCGGGCGGTCAGAGGCAGCGCATCGCGATTGCGCGCGCGCTCGCGTTGAACCCGAAAGTCGTGATCGCCGATGAATCCGTGTCCGCGCTCGATGTCTCGGTGCGCGCGCAGATCGTCAATCTGATGCTGGATTTGCAGCGCGAACTGGGCGTCGCGTATCTCTTCATTTCGCACGACATGGCGGTCGTGGAGCGCGTGAGTCATCGCGTGGCGGTGATGTATCTCGGGCAGATCGTCGAGATCGGGCCGCGCGCGGCGGTGTTCGAAGCGCCGCGTCATCCGTACACGCGCAAGCTGATGAGCGCGGTGCCGGTCGCCGATCCGTCGCGTCGGCACGCGAAGCGCATGCTCGTCGCCGACGAGATTCCAAGCCCGATCCGCAAGCTCGGCGATGAGCCGATCGTCGCAAAACTGGTTGCTGTCGGACCTGATCACTTTGTCGCCGAGCATCACGTTGGCGGCGCTTACTAAAAGCAATTCGAAGAGCACCTCGAAAAGCACTTCAACAAGGAGTCCAACGATGCCGTCCTTCAAATTGCGCGCGATGCTCGCAGCAAGCGCGTTCGCCACATTGACCGTTCTCGCGCCGGTCGCTGCGCACGCGCAAAGCACCGCCGTGATGGCCGTCGCCTCGACCTTCACGACGATGGATCCGTACGACGCCAACGACACGCTCTCGCAAGCCGTGGCGAAGTCGTTCTACGAAGGCTTGTTCGGTTTCGACAAGGACATGAAGATTCGCAACGTGCTCGCGACGAGCTACGAGGCGAGCCCCGACGCGAAGGTGTACACGATCCATCTGCGCAAGGACGTGAAGTTCCAGGACGGCACCGACTTCAACGCCGATGCGGTGAAGGCCGTCTTCGACCGCGTGACGAATCCGGACAACAAGCTGAAGCGCTACAACCTCTTCAACAAGATCGAGAAGACCGAAGTGGTCGATCCGTACACGGTGAAGATCACGCTGAAGATTCCGTTCTCGGCGTTCATCAACGTGCTCGCGCACCCGTCGGCGGTGATGATCTCGCCGACCGCGCTGCAGAAATACGGCAAGGACATCGCGTTTCATCCGGTCGGCACGGGGCCGTTCGAATTCGTCGAATGGAAGCAGACCGACGACCTGAAAGTGAAGAAGTTCGCGGGCTACTGGCGCAAGGGCTTGCCGAAGATCGACATGATCGACTGGAAGCCCGTGGTCGATAACAACACGCGCGCCGCGCTCATGCAAACGGGCGAAGCGGACTTCGCGTTCTCGATTCCGTTCGAGCAGGCCGCGACGCTCAAGTCGAGTCCGAAGGTCGATCTGATCGCGGCGCCTTCGATCATTCAGCGCTACGTCAGCATGAATACGCTGCAGAAGCCCTTCGACAATCCGAAGGTGCGCGAGGCGATGAACTACGCGATCAACAAGGAAGCGCTCGTCAAGGTCGCGTTCGCGGGTTATGCCGTGCCGTCCGAAGGCGTCGTGCCGCCGGGCGTCGACTACGCGACGCCGAAGCTCGGACCGTGGAAATACGATCCCGCGAAGGCGCGCGAGCTGTTGAAGGAAGCCGGTTATCCGAACGGCTTCGAAACCGTGTTGTGGTCCGGCTATAACCATACGACCGCGCAGAAGATCATCCAGTTCGTGCAGCAGCAACTCGCGCAAGTGGGCGTGAAGGCATCGGTCGAAGCGCTCGAAGCGGGGCAGCGCGTGCAGCGCATCGAGAGCGCGCCCGATCCGAAGACCGCGCCGGTACGCATGCTCTACATCGGCTGGTCGTCGTCGACGGGCGAAGCGGACTGGGCGATCTCGCCGCTCCTGAGCGGCGGCTCGTTCCCGCCGAAGCTCTTCAACACGGCGTACTACAAGAACGATCAAGTCGATGACGATCTGCAAAAAGCGCTCGCGACGACCGATCGCAACGAGAAAGCGAAGCTCTACGCCGATGCGCAAAAACGCATCTGGGCCGATGCACCGTGGATCTTCCTCGTCACGGAAAAGGTCGTGTATGCGCGCAGCAAGCGCTTGTCGGGCGCATACGTAATGCCGGACGGCTCGTTCAACTTCGACGAAATCGCAATCAAGTGATGGACGACGGCCGGGCTTCATCGCCCGGCCTTATCTGACGAACACGATGCTCAACTTCATCGCCAAACGCCTGTTCGGATTGCTGCCGACACTCTTCATCGTCGCAGTGCTGGTGTTCTTCTTCGTGCACATGCTGCCGGGCGATCCCGCGCGTCTCGCAGCAGGCGCGGAAGCCGACGAAGCCACGGTCGCGCTCGTGCGCGCCGATCTCGGCCTCGACAAGCCGCTGCCGCAACAGCTCGTGAGCTTCTTCGGCAAGGTCGTGCATTTCGATTTCGGCATGTCCACGCGCAGCAAGCGGCCCGTGTCGACGGAAATCGCCGAGCGCTTCATGCCGACCTTGTGGCTCACGCTCGCGAGCATGGTATGGGCCGTGATCTTCGGCATGACCATCGGCATCGTGTCGGCGGTGTGGCGCAATCGCTGGCCCGATCGACTGGGCATGACGCTCGCGGTGTCGGGCATCTCGTTTCCGGCCTTCGCGCTCGGCATGCTGCTGATGGAAATCTTCTCGGTGAAGCTCGGCTGGCTGCCCATCGTCGATGACGGAACGTGGAAAGGCTACGTGCTGCCATCGATCACGCTGGGCGCGGCGGTGGCCGCCGTCATGGCGCGCTTCACGCGCGCGTCGTTCGTCGAAGTGCTCGGCGAGGACTTCGTGCGCACCGCGCGCGCAAAGGGCGTGCATGAGCCGATGGTCATCGTGAAGCACTGCCTGCGCAACGCGATGATTCCCGTCGTCACGATGATGGGCCTGCAATTCGGCTTTCTGCTCGGCGGCTCGATCGTCGTCGAGAAGGTGTTCAACTGGCCGGGCCTTGGCCGCCTGCTCGTCGATGCCGTCGAGATGCGCGACTATCCCGTGATTCAGGCAGAGGTGCTGCTGTTCTCGCTGGAGTTCATCGTGATCAATCTGATCGTGGACGTGCTGTACGCGATCATCAATCCGACCATTCGCTTCAAGTGAGGACGCGATGAGCGTGACAGCCGAAAGCGCGGCAACCGCGCCGCAAGAGATCCGCACGCCGTGGACCGAGTTCTGGCGCAAGTTCAGGCGGCAACACATCGCGATGATCGCGGCCGTGTTCGTGCTGCTGCTGATCGTGATCGCGATCATCGCGCCGTACATCGCGCCGTATGACCCGGAAAACTACTTCGACTACGACGCCCTCAACGCCGGTCCTTCGGCTGCGCACTGGTTCGGCGTCGATGCTCTGGGCCGCGACATTCTGAGCCGCATACTCGTCGGCAGCCGCATATCGTTGACGGCGGGATTGCTCTCGGTCGTGCTCGGCGCGGTGATCGGCACGTTCTTCGGCTTGCTCGCGGGCTACTACGAAGGATGGTGGGACCGCATCGTGATGCGTATCGCGGACGTGCTCTTCGCGTTTCCCGGCATTCTGCTCGCGATCGGCGTCGTCGCGATTCTCGGTAACGGCATGGTGAATGTCGTGTGCGCGGTCGCGATCTTCAGCATTCCCGCGTTCGCGCGGCTCGTGCGCGGCAATACGCTCGCGCTGAAGCATCTCACGTATATCGAGGCGGCCAAGAGCATCGGCGCCTCGGACTGGACGATACTCGCGCGGCACATTCTGCCCGGCACGATTTCATCGGTGGTCGTGTACTTCACGATGCGGATCGGCACGTCGATCATCACGGCCGCGAGCCTGTCGTTTCTCGGACTCGGCGCGCAGCCGCCGACGCCCGAGTGGGGCGCGATGCTCAACGAAGCGCGCGCCGACATGGCGATGGCGCCGCATGTCGCCATCTTCCCGAGTCTCGCGATCTTCTTCACGGTGCTCGCGTTCAATCTGCTCGGCGACGGCCTGCGCGACGCGCTCGATCCGAAGCTCGACCGTCCATGAAGCACATCGGCTCGCTCGACGCGGGGCCGCGCGGCACGATCGCGGATGTCGCGGGCGTGACGGTCGGTCATTGCACGCTTGCGCAAGGCGCGGTGCAGACCGGCGTCACGGTGATTCGTCCGCATGACGGCGACGTGTATCGCGACAAGGTGCCCGCTGCGGCGTGCGTCATCAACGGGTTCGGCAAGAGCGTCGGGCTCGTTCAGGTCGACGAGCTCGGCGTGATCGAAACGCCGATCGCGCTGACCAACACGTTCGGCGTCGGCACGCTCGCCAATGCGCAGATTCGCGCGGCCATTGCTGCGAATCCGCGCATCGGACGCGAAGACCCGAGCGTGAATCCGCTCGTGTTCGAATGCAACGATGGCTATCTCAACGACATGCAGGCGCTCGCGATTCACGAAGCGCACTACACGAGCGCACTCGATGCGTGCAGTGTCGAGTTCGAGCGCGGCGCGGTCGGCGCCGGGCGGGGCATGTCGTGCTTCGAACTGAAGGGCGGCATGGGTTCGGCTTCGCGTGTGGTGCATATCGGCGGCGACGCTTATACGACGGGCGCGCTCGTGCTCGCCAATTTCGGCAAGCTGCAGCAATTGATTGTCGAAGGCGAAGCGCTCGGTCGCAAACTCCAATCGAGCGTCGATGAGAAGCCCGAGCAAGGATCGATCATCATGTTGATCGCCACCGATGCGCCGCTCGATGCACGTCAGTTGCGCCGTCTCGCGATGCGCGCCGCCGCCGGTCTCGCACGCACCGGATCGGTCTTCGGACACGGCAGCGGCGACATCTCGCTCGCCTTCACGACCGCGTACACCGTGCCGCACGATGCAGACTTCATCGCGATGCCGCCGCTCATCAACGACGCGCGTCTCGATCCGCTGTTTCAAGCCGCCGCCGATGCCACCGAACAGGCGATCCTCGATGCGCTTTACAGCGCGGAAACGGTCGCCGGGCGCAACGGTCATCGGCGCATCTCACTCAAGGACGCATTGAGAACACGACCATGAAAGTGCTGATCTCGGTGGATATCGAAGGCATCGCGGGCGTGTTTCATCCGGAGCAGACGCGCGCCGGCAACACGGAATACGAACAGGCGCGCCGCTGGATGTCGCGCGAAGCCGATGCGGCCGCGCAAGGTGCATTCGATGGCGGCGCGACGCAAGTCTGGATCAACGATTCGCATGGCGGCTTTCGCAATCTGTTGCCCGATCTCATCGATCAACGCGCGCGGCTCGTGCTCGGCAAGCCGCGCACGCTCGGCATGATGGCGGGACTGGAAGCATCGCCGGAAATCGTGTTCATGATCGGCTATCACGCGCGCGCGCAAAGCCGCGGCATTCTCGCGCATACGATCAACAGCGCGGCCTTTGCGCGCGTCATGCTCGACGGCGAGGAAGTGGGCGAGGCCGGACTCTATGGGCGGCTTGCCGAGGAACGCGGCGCACGCGTCGCGCTGCTGACCGGCGACGACGTGTTCGGCGCCGAAACGCTGCCCGCATTCCCAGGCGCGCGCTTTCTCTGCGTGAAGACGGCGCACGGCTATTCGAGCGGTGTCACCGAAACGCCCGCCGCAGCGTGCGAGGCGATCCGGCTCGCCGCGCGCGAAACGATCGAAACGTCTTCCGGACATGCCCGCCGTCCGGCGATCACGGAACACCGCTGCGAGTTGCGCGCGCAAACGAGCGCATTCGCCGATCTCTTCTGCCAATGGCCGACGCTCGAACGCATCGATGCCGTGACGCTCGCTTTCGATGCGCCTTCGATGGAGCATGTCGTGCGGATACTCAATTGCCTTTCGGCAATGTCTTTCATGATACGGTGAGTGGTTGAACCAGGCGCTTCGAGTATCGTTAGAATGGCGTCTTTCGCGAGACCGCTCATGGTTTCGACTTGCTTGCAGACGACGCTCATGCACACCGTGAAGCTTGAACATAACGACGACGAAGTCCTCGATCCCGCCGATCCGCAACTTGTCGTGCGCGGCTCGCTCTTCATCGACGGTCACGATGCCGGTTGCTGGGAAGAGCGGCGCGACGGCACATGGGCGGCGCATGTGCGGCACAAGGGCGGCTGGATCGTCGAGACGAGCCGTGGCGCGCTGATCGAGCGGCTCGCCCGCGGGGCATAACGCAGTTTTCTTCGAACTGATTTAACACATTTCATGTATCTGTCGATCATCGCCGTGGGGCTCGGCGGCGGGCTGGGTTCGTTGCTCAGATGGGTCCTCGGCTTGCGCCTGAATGCGATTTTTCCGAACTTGCCGCTCGGCACCTTTGCGGCGAACGTCATTGCGGGCTACATCATCGGCGTCGCAGTCGCTTTTTTCGCGCGCTTTCCCGATATTTCGGTGGAATGGCGCCTGTTCATCATCACCGGATTGATGGGCGGCCTGTCCACGTTTTCCACGTTCTCGGCCGAAGTGGTCGCGCATCTGCAGCAAGGGCGGCTCGGCTGGGCGCTCGGGGAGATCGCGATTCACGTTGGCGCGTCGCTCGTGATGACCGCGCTCGGCATCGCGACGGTGGCCGTCGCTTCCTGAAGGACCCGATCGGCGGCGCGGCATCGGCATCCGTCTTTTTATCGATTTGAACGTTTGCGCGCGCCGATTCCACTCATTTCCGTAAAGTTTTTTTTCCCGCGTTTTGAACGCTAGACCCTCGCTGCTTCGGCAGCGGTTTTTTCTTTTGACAGTAACGAAGGTGATGAAATGCCAGGCCTGCCGCTCATCGAAGTCAGACCGTATCGTGCGAGCGATCTCGACGGTGTAATCGATCTGTTCCAACGCGCCGTTCGCGAAACGGCATCGGCCGACTATAACGAAGCGCAGATCGCAGCCTGGTCGCAAGCCGATCGCGACGAATGGGAACTCGCGCGCTTGAGCCGCCCGACTTGGGTCGGACTTGTCGACGGCGAACTCGCGGGCTTCGCCGATCTCGAGAAGAACGGTCTCATCGACATGATGTTCGTCGATCCGATACATCAGCGCAAAAGCGTGGCGACGTCGCTGCTCGCGCGCATCGAGGCCGAAGCGGAGGTGCTCGGCCTGACGACGCTGCATACCTATTCGAGCGTCACGGGGCGGCCTTTCTTCGAATATTGCGGTTTCACGATGCTGCTGGCGCGCGCCGTCGTCGTGCGGCAGCAGCGCTTTGTCCAGTTCGTGATGGAGAAAGTGCTGGATCTGTGAAATCTGTATAGACAACACGCGTCGATCTTCCGGGGCGAGCCTAGTGAAATCCCGGATAACCCCTTGTTTCGTCCTTTCTGCGCGATTAGACTTGAGTCTAACTTGTATAGACAGGACGAACCATGATCACGCTTACGCCCGGAAAACTGACGCTGCCGCAACTGCGCCGCATCGCGCGGGGCTCGGACCCGCTTCTGCTCGATCCGGCCAGCTTCGACGCGATCGATGCCAGCGCGCGCGCAGTCGCCGCGATCGCCGCGAAGGGCGATCCGGCTTACGGCATCAATACGGGCTTCGGGCGGCTCGCCAATACGCACATTCCGGCCGATCAGCTGGAACTGCTGCAAAAGAATCTCGTGCTGTCGCATGCGGTGGGCGTGGGCGAGCCGATGTCGCGTCCGGTCGTGCGGCTTTTGATGGCGCTCAAGCTGTCGAGTCTCGGGCGCGGCCATTCGGGCATCCGCCGCGAAGTCATCGACGCGCTCATCACGCTCTTCAACGCCGACGTCCTGCCGATCATCCCGATCAAGGGTTCGGTCGGCGCATCGGGCGACCTCGCGCCGCTCGCGCATATGTCGACGGTGCTGCTCGGCATCGGCGAAGTCACGATTCGCGGTGAGCGCGCCAGTGCGCTCGACGGTCTGGCGGTCGCGGGCCTCAAGCCGCTCACGCTGCAGGCGAAGGAAGGTCTCGCGCTGCTGAACGGCACGCAGGCGTCGGCGGCGCTCGCGCTTTACAACCTTTTCGCGATCGAAGATCTGTTCCGCACCGCGCTCGTCGCGGGCGCGCTGTCCGTCGATGCAGCCGCCGGCTCGGTCGTTCCGTTCGATGCGCGCATCCATGAACTGCGCGGTCATCGCGGGCAGATGGAAGCCGCATCGGCGTATCGCACGCTGCTGAAAGGCTCCGGCATCAACCTGTCGCACGCGGATTGCGACAAGGTGCAGGACCCGTACAGCCTGCGCTGCCAGCCGCAGGTGATGGGCGCGTGCCTCGACCAGATGCGCCACGCGGCGGATGTCCTGCTGATCGAATCGAACGCCGTCTCCGACAACCCGCTGATCTTCCCCGATACGGGCGAAGTGCTCTCGGGCGGCAACTTCCACGCCGAGCCGGTCGCATTCGCCGCCGACAATCTCGCGCTCGCCGCAGCCGAAATCGGCGCGCTCGCGGAACGCCGCATCGCGCTTTTGATCGACGCGACGCTCTCGGGCCTGCCGCCGTTCCTGGTGCGCGATGGCGGCGTCAACTCCGGCTTCATGATCGCGCACGTGACGGCGGCCGCGCTCGCATCGGAGAACAAGACGCTCGCGCATCCGGCGTCGGTCGATTCGCTGCCGACGTCCGCGAATCAGGAAGATCACGTCTCGATGGCGACGTTCGCCGCGCGCAAGCTCGGCGACATCGCCAGCAACACCGCGAACATCCTCGCGATCGAACTGCTCGCGGCGGCGCAAGGCGTCGATCTGCGCGCGCCGCATCAGACGAGCGCGCCGCTCGCCGAAGTGATGAAGACGCTGCGCGCGCACGTGCCGCACTACGACCTCGACCATTACTTCGCGCCCGACATCGCCGCGATCGCGACGCTCGTGCAGCAAGGCGCGATCGCGCGGCACAGCCCGTTCTCGTTCGCGTCGGAACAAGCTGAATGAGCACGCCCGCGTATCAGGAGATCAAGGACTACATTCTCCAGCGCATTCATATCGGCGAGTGGAAGGAGGGCGACCAGGTGCCTTCCGAAAACGAGCTTGCGCGCGAATTCAAGGTCGCGCGCATGACCGTGAACCGCGCGCTGCGCGAACTGACCGCCGAACAGGTGCTGACGCGCGTGCAGGGCGCGGGCACCTTCGTCGCGCAGCCGAAATACGCGTCGACGCTCGTCGAGATTCGCAGCATTTCGGATGAAATCGTCGCGCGCGGTCACACGTATCGCGCGCAGGTGCTGCATTTGGGCGCGTCGATCGTCGATGAAGCGCTCGCCGCCGAAATGCATCTCGCGCTCGGCAGCCCGGTGTTTCATTCGCGCGTGCTGCATTTCGAAAACGACGAGCCGGTACAGATGGAAGAACGTTACGTGAATCCCGCGCTGGCGCCGGAATACGCGCGCCAGGATTTCACGACGATCACGCCGAACCAGTATCTGATGACCGCCGCGCCGCTGCAGCGCGTCGAGTATCGGATCGAGGCATCGGTGCCGTCGGCGGAAATTCGGCTCGCGCTCGCGATGGCCGAGCACGAGCCGTGTCTGCTGCTGCATCGGCGCACGTGGTCGCGCGATGCGGTGGCGTCGGTTGCGAATCTCTGGCATCCCGGCGACCGCTACCAATTCACCGGACACTTCTGAACGTGACGATCATTCGTGCCGATTCGCTGACGCCCACGCCGTGGAAGAACGGCGGCGGCATCACGCGCGAGATCGCGGCGGGGCCGCAGGGCGTGTCGCTCGATGCGTTCGCGTGGCGTCTGTCGCTCGCCGACGTCGCATCCGACGGCGCGTTCTCGAAGTTCGAGGGCGTCGATCGCGTGCTCGTGCTGCTCGACGGCGCGGGCATGCGTCTGACGGAAGCGCACGGCGACGTGCATGTTCTCGATGCGCCGCTCGCAATCGCGCGCTTTGCCGGCGAGACGCCGATTCACGCCACGCTCCTCGCCGGCCCGACGCGCGATTTCAACTTGATGGTGCGCCGCGATCGCGCGCGCGCAACGGTGAACGCCGGGCGCGCGTCATGCTCGCTCGCGTTCGAACACGACGTGACGTTTCTGTTCTGCGTGCAAGGGCGGCTCGACATCAAGTTCGCCGACGACACATGCCATACGCTCGAAGCAGGCGACACCTCGCGCATCGATGGCGCGAGCGCGCTCGAATGCGCGGTTCAGGATGGCGCATCGTGGCTGCATATCGGCATCGACATGATGTAGACGCGCATCGACATAACAACGGAGACAAGCGATGAACGCATTCTTCGCGGAGCACGCGCGCCTCGCCGATGGCTGGCGTCGCGACGTGCTGCTCGAATGGGACGACGCCGGCACGCTCGTGCGCGTCACGCCGGACAGCGCGGCGCCCGCGGGCGTCGAGCGCGCGAAAGGACCGATCCTGCCCGGCATGCCGAATCTGCACTCGCACGCGTTCCAGCGTGCGATGGCGGGCCTCACCGAGTATCGCGCGAGCGTCGCCGATACGTTCTGGAGCTGGCGCGATCTCATGTATCGCTTCGCCGCGCGGATCGGCCCGGAATCGATCGCGGATATCGCGCACTGGCTTTACATCGAGATGCTGAAGGCGGGCTACACGTCGGTGTGCGAGTTTCACTACGTGCATCACGCGCCCGATGGCGCGCCGTACGCGAATCGCGCGGAACTCGCGGAGCGCGTCGTCGATGCGGCGGAGCGCGCGGGCATCGGCATGACGATGCTGCCGGTGCTCTACGAATACAGCGGCTTCGGCAAGAGCGCGCCGCGCGACGATCAGCGGCGCTTTCTCAATACGCCCGATTCGCTGCTCGGGCTCATCGACGCCCTCGCGCGCTCGCGGCCCGAAAACGGCGCGCGGCGTTACGGCGTCGCGCCGCATTCGTTGCGCGCGGTGTCGGGCGAATCGCTCGCGGCGCTCATCGAGGGAATCGATGCGCGCTTTGAGCGCGCGCCGGTGCATATCCATATCGCCGAACAGATGGCCGAAGTGGACGCCTGCGTCGCGGCTACGGGGCATCGTCCGGTGGACTGGCTGCTCGAACATTTCAACGTCGATGAGCGCTGGTGCCTCGTGCACGCGACGCACGTCGATGCCCACGAATGCGCGCGTCTCGCGGCGAGCGGCGCGGTCGCGGGTCTGTGTCTCACGACCGAAGCGAATCTCGGCGACGGCGTGTTCCCGTCGCGCGATTATCTCGACGCGGGCGGGCGCATCGGCGTCGGGTCCGACAGTCATGTCGGCGTCGACTGGCGCTCGGAGCTGCGTCTGCTGGAATACGGGCAGCGCCTTTGCCGCCAGCAACGCAACGTGCTGGCGTCGCCGACGCAAAGCCGTCCGGCCGATCGTCTTTTCGATGCCGCGCTCGATGGCGGCGCGCACGCGACGGGACGCGCTGTCGGTGCGCTCGCGCAAGGCTTGCGCGCCGACTGGCTCGTGCTCGACGACGCGCATCCGGGCATCGGCGGACATGCGAGCGACGCGTGGATGTCGAGCGCGGTGTTTTGCGAGCATGGCGAGACGCCGATCCGCGATGTCTTCGTCTCCGGCCGCAAGGTGATCAACGCGCGCCGTCACGCCGACGAAGACGAAGCGCTCGCGCGTTATCGCGCCGCCTTGCGCGGCTTGCTGGATTGAGGTCTCACATGAACGGCTCTTCGATCTTCACGCTGGAACGCGGCAACGCGCCGCTCCTGATTTCGATTCCGCACCGCGGCACGCAGATTCCCTGCGCCCTCGCCGACGAGATGACGCCCGTCGCCAAGCTCACCGAGGATTGCGATTGGCATCTCGAACGCCTCTATGCGTTTGCGCGCGATCTGGGCGCATCGATCCTGACGCCGCACTACGCGCGCTATGTCGTCGATCTGAACCGCCCGCCCGACGACGCGAATCTCTATCCCGGCCGCGACACGACGGGGCTCTGTCCGGTCGATACCTTCGACAAGGCGCCGCTCTACAAGCCGGGCCACGAGCCGTCGCGCGATCAGATCGATGCGCGCCGCGCGATGTACTGGCAGCCGTATCACGATGCGCTCGCCGGCGAGCTCGATGCGCTGCGGCGGACGCACGGCCGCGTGCTGCTATGGGAAGCGCATTCGATCCGCTCGGTCGTGCCGCGCTTTTTCGATGGCCGCCTGACCGATTTCAACTTCGGCACGGCGGATGGCGCGTCGGCGGCGCCGGGGCTGGCGGAACGGCTTGCGAGCATCGTCGAGCGCGACGGCCGGTACACGACGGTGGCCAACGGGCGCTTCAAGGGCGGCTATATCACCCGGCGTTACGGGCGGCCCGAAGAGGGCGTTCACGCGGTTCAACTGGAGCTTACGCAGGTCAGCTACATGGAAGAAACGCCGCCATTCGCTTACGACGAAGCCAAGGCGAACGCGATCGAACCGCTGTTGCGCGAGCTCGTATCGGCCGCGCTTGCCTATGTGACCGCGGCTTGCTGACTGTCAGCCGGATGACGAATTGCTGGCGTCGGCGCAATGGCCGGATCCGCAGCGAGCTCGCGTGCGCGCGGCGGACGTGAAAATTACGCTGGAAAAACAGCAACTTAAGCAGGGTCCGCCACGCGATCCCGCGCACGCCGCGCAACACGGAGCGAAACGCATTGTTGCGGTCCGGACAATTATGTTTCCTTGAAATTGGGGTTTCCCCTAGGTCCCCGGCCTCCTACACTGTCTTCAAGCGAAACGAAATCAGAAAACGCTTAAAAAGCTTCCGATTCGGTTTCGATTTCAAAACAAGACTACTGGAGGTTCATCATGATCAAGGCATTCGTTCCCGCACTCGTCGTCGCTGCTGCTTTGGCTGCCCCGACTTTCGCTTCGGCACAAAGCAATGCGCCGGTGACTCGCGCTCAAGTCCGCGCTGAACTGGTTCAACTGGAAAAGGCTGGCTACAACCCGTCGGAAGACCGCGTGAACTATCCGCAGAATCTGCAGGCCGCTCAAGCACGCGTGAACGCTGAAAATGGCGCGAACGCTTATGGTCCTTCGACCGCTGGCACTTCGCAATCGGGCGTAGCTGCTCCGGCCGCACGCGCCAACGTGTCGATGTCGGATCGCAACTCGGTCTACTTCGGTCACTAATCGAAGGTTGATGCAGCAGGGCAGTAGATGTGCTGAGCAGTAGCGGTTGAAGTAGCAGCAAGCATCAGAAAGTGCAGTACTTGCGAGAATGCAGTAGTAGTGCGTAGTAAAGCAGTACAGCAGCAAGAAGCAAGAAGCAAGCAGTGAACGCCGGCCGCCATCGAGCGGCCGGCGTTTTTTATTGCGCGTCGTCTTTCTCTTCCATGCGCGGCGACACCGCCCCGCACGCGCGAATCACGAGTCGCACGACTTCTTCCGTCTGTTCATCGAAGGCCTTGCGTGTGAGCGCGCGCTTGCCTTTCAACGCGCGTATCTGCGCATCGAAGTCGGCATAGTGCTGCGTGATCGCCCAGATCATGAACATGAACGTGTCCGGCTCGACCGGCGCGAGCAAGCCGCGCGCGATCCAGCTTTCGATGACGATGACGCGTGTATCGAGCCAGGGCTTCACGCGTTCGTTGAGAATGTCCTGCATGTGATGCGCGCCGTGGATGATCTCGCTCGCCCACACCTTCGAGCCGAGCGGCCTGCGTCGCGACAGGTCCATCTTTGCGCGCACATAGCCGCCGATCGCTTCCACGGGATCGTCGCTGCATTCGAAGGTATCCGCCGCGCGATGCCAGTCCTCGAACAGATCTTCGAGCACGCGCCGATAGAGCGCGAGCTTTGTCGGAAAGTAGTAATGCAGGTTGGCCTTCGGCAAGCCGGCGCGTTCGGCGATCATCGCCGTGCTCGCGCCTTCGAGTCCTTTCTCCGCGAACACTTCCTCGGCGCAAGCGAGAAGCTGCGCTTCGTTGCTCTCGCGGATTTGCGCCTTGCTACGCCGTGAAGGCGGCGCAGTGTCTTCGTTTCCGGCGATGCCGTTCGCCGCGTCGTCGTATCTCATCGTCGAGTTCTTCATCGTCGAATTCTTGGGCCGTGTGCCGCATCGTGCCTGATTCGCGTCATTCGTGCCATTCGCATGTTTGGCGCTGCATCGCGTCGAAAAAGCCATTGCAACCAATAGCTGCCGATGCTGCATCGCAATGGCACGCTTATCGCTTTATTTGCTCGGTGTTTGCCCGCACACGAAAGACGTTGATTTGCTTATTTTAATCGGCTACAACCTGTCCAACTGGACAGGATTGAAGAGCGCTCGATTTATCGAAGAGGCGTGTCGTTCGCATCATTCATCGCATAAGAAAAACGTGCACCGGGCGCGTGCAGCATCGCACCGCAAACGTCCGGCATGCACGAAACGAAGTCACTCACATACGAAGTCCGATCGTAAGGAGCGAGGCGAATGAACGTCGTAACGGATGCAATCAGAGAAGCTGGTCTCGATACGTCCATCAAGGTGAACGGTCAGCGTCTATGGGACAGCCTGATGACGATGGCCAAAATCGGCGCGACACCGAAGGGCGGTGTCTGCCGTCTCGCGCTGACCGATCTCGATCGCGAAGGGCGCGATCTCATCGTGAGCTGGGCGAAGGCAGCGGGCTGCACGGTGAGCGTCGATCAGATGGGCAACGTGTTCATGCGCCGCGCAGGACGCAATCTCGACGCGCTGCCGGTGGTTACTGGCTCGCACGCGGATTCACAGCCTACGGGCGGGCGCTTCGACGGCATCTACGGCGTGCTTGGCGGACTCGAAGTGATCCGCTCGCTCAACGATCGCGGCATCGAAACCGAGCATCCGATCGAAGTCGTCATCTGGACCAACGAGGAAGGCTCGCGCTTCGCACCCGCGATGGTTGCGTCGGGCGTGTTCGCGGGCGTGTTCTCGCTCGATTACGGTCTGTCGCGCAAGGACGTCGATGGCAAGACGATCGGCGAAGAACTCGAGCGCATCGGTTATGCGGGCGATGTGCCGTGCGGCGGCCGCAAGCTGCACGCGGCGTTCGAGCTGCATATCGAGCAAGGGCCGATACTCGAGGCCGAAGACAAGACGATCGGCGTCGTCACCGATGCGCAAGGTCAGCGCTGGTACGAGATCACGCTGACGGGCCAGGAAGCCCACGCAGGCCCGACCCCGATGCCGCGCCGCAAGGATGCGCTCCTCGGCGCATCGCGCGTGGTCGATCTCGTGAACCGCATCGGCCTCGACAACGCGCCGCTCGGGTGCGCGACGGTCGGCATGATGCAAGTGCATCCGAACTCGCGCAACGTGATTCCGGGCCGCGTTTTCTTCACCGTCGATTTCCGTCATCCCGACGATGCCGTGCTCGCGCGCATGGATGCCGCGTTGCGCGAGGGCGTGGCACGCATCGCGGGCGAGATCGGTCTGGAGACCGCGCTCGAACAGATCTTCTACTACGAGCCCGTCAAGTTCGACGCCGCGTGCGTCGCTTCCGTGCGGGCGGCGGCGCAGCGCTTCGGCTATTCGCATCGCGACATGGTGTCGGGCGCGGGCCACGATGCGTGCTATCTCGCGCAGGTCGCGCCGACGTCGATGGTGTTCGTGCCGTGCGTCGATGGCATCAGCCACAACGAGATCGAAGACGCGACGCAGGAATGGATCGAGGCAGGCGCGAACGTGCTGCTGCACGCAATGCTGGAGCGCGCGTCGGAACCGGCTTCATAAGCGACGTTTTCTGTTGTTACGTTCAGCACTGTCCGCGTCGATCGAACGCGGACGGCGGGCACTCGTACGTCCTCACAAGGAACGCGCATGACCATGAAACCGACCGGCGATATCGCGAGCCATCGCCTCACGCAGGAACAGCTCGCATGCGAATTCGCGGATGTCGCGCCGCTCCTCGACGCCACCGCCGCCGCTGCCGCCGCGAGCCGCTGCCACTACTGCTACGACGCGCCGTGCGTCCAGGCGTGTCCGACGAGCATCGACATTCCAGGCTTCATCCGCAAGATCGGCAACGGCAATCTGAAGGGCGCGGCCGTCGATATCCTGTCGGCCAATCCGCTCGGCGGAATGTGCGCGCGCGTGTGCCCGACGGAGATTCTTTGCGAGGGTAGTTGCGTACGCAACCATCAGGGCGACGAGCCGGTGAAGATCGGCGCGTTGCAGCGTCATGCGACCGATTGGGCGATGGCCAAAGGCGTCGCGTTATTCGAACGCGCGCCGGAAACCGGGCGCCGCATTGCGATCGTCGGTGCGGGACCGGCGGGACTCGCGTGTGCATATCGGCTTGCGCTTGCGGGGCATCGCGCGGTGATCTTCGATGCGCGCGAGAAGCCAGGCGGACTCAACGAATACGGCATTGCTGCGTACAAGACCGTCGAGGATTATGCGCAGCGCGAAATCGAATGGCTGTATTCGATCGGCGGCATCGAGATCAACACAGGTCGGTCGCTCGGCCGCGACTTCACGCTCGACGAGTTGCGCAAGCAATACGACGCAGTGTTCATCGCGTTCGGCCTTGCTGGCGTGCGCGAGCTGGCGCTCGAAGGCGAAGCGCTCGAAGGCGTGATGAACGCGGTCGATTTCGTCGAGCAAGTGCGCGAGGCCGATGATCTCGCGAGCGTGCCGGTCGGGCGGCGCGTCGTCGTGATCGGCGGCGGCAACACGGCGGTCGATGCGTGCGTTCAAAGCCGCAAACTTGGCGCGACGAACGTGACGATGGCGTATCGACGGGGCGTCGAGAACATGAGCGCGACGTGGGCCGAACGTGAGTTCGCGCAGACGAACGGCGTGAGCATCGTCACGCACGCGAATCCGGTGCGATTGGTCGGCGATAACGGGCAGGTGACGGGCGTCGAGTTCGAACGCGGCGGCGAGCGCTTCGTGATCGAAGCGGACATGGTGCTGAAGGCGATCGGGCAAACGCTTGTTCCCGTCGGAATCGATCGCGAGTTATTGACGCTCGATGGCGGGCGCATCGTCACCGACGAGAACCGTCAGACGACGCTCGCGAAAGTCTGGGCCGGCGGCGATTGCGCGACCCATGAAGGACTCGATCTCACCGTGCAGGCCGTACAGGACGGCAAGCTGGCGGCCGCGTCCATCGACGCGTCGTTCGAACTGACTGCGATCAAAGCCGCCTGAGCCAAAAGGAGAACCACGAACATGGCCGATCTGACTTGCAACATCGCCGGCATCACGTCGCCGAATCCTTTCTGGCTCGCGTCTGCGCCGCCGACCGACAAAGCCTACAACGTCAACCGCGCTTTCGAAGCGGGCTGGGGCGGCGTCGTGTGGAAGACGCTCGGGCTTGATCCGCACGTCGTGAACGTGAGTTCGCGTTACGGCGCGGTGCAATGGAACGGACAAAGAATCGCAGGACTGAATAACATCGAACTGATTACGGACAGACCGCTCGACGTGAACTTGCGCGAGATCGAACAGGTGAAGCGCGACTGGCCCGATCGCGCGCTTATCGTCTCGTTGATGGTTCCGTGCAACGAGAAGGACTGGAAGTGGATTCTCACGCAAGTGGAAGACACGGGCGCAGATGCGGTGGAACTGAACTTCGGTTGTCCGCATGGCATGAGCGAACGCGGCATGGGCGCGGCCGTCGGACAAGTGCCTGAATATGTCGAAATGGTGACGCGCTGGGTGAAGGAAGGCACGAAGCTGCCGTGCCTCGTGAAGCTCACGCCGAACATCAGCGATATTCGCATGGGTTCGCGCGCCGCGTTCAAAGGCGGCGCCGATGGCGTGTCGCTCATCAACACGATCAACTCGATCGTTGCGGTCGATCTCGATCAGATGGCGCCGATGCCGACCGTCGACGGCAAGGGCACGCACGGCGGCTATTGTGGTCCCGCCGTGAAGCCGATCGCGCTGAACATGGTCGCCGAAATCGCACGCGATCCGCAGACGCCGAATCTGCCTATCTCCGGCATCGGCGGCATTTCATCGTGGCGCGATGCGGCGGAATTCATGGTGCTTGGCGCGGGCAGCGTGCAGGTGTGCACGGCCGCGATGCACTACGGCTTTCGCATCGTGTCCGATCTCGCCGATGGCCTCTCGAACTGGATGGACGAGAAAGGCTACGCAACGCTTGATGACATTCGCGGGCGCGCCGTGCCGAACGTCACGGACTGGAAGCATCTCAATCTCAAGTACGACATCAAGGCGCGCATCGATCAGGACAAGTGCATCCAGTGCGGGCTGTGTCATATCGCTTGCGAGGACACATCGCATCAGGCGATCCTGAAGGAGAAGGACGGCAAGCGTCATTTCGAAGTGGTCGATTCGGAATGCGTCGGCTGCAATCTGTGCATGCACGTTTGTCCTGTCGAGCAGTGCATCACGATGGAACGCGTCGATGCGGGCGAATGTGCGAACTGGACCACGCATCCGAACAATCCCGCGCGCATCGATGCGGAAGAACCCGCGAAAGCGGCATGAACATAGACATAACGTAGCGCTCGTCGTCGTTGAATCCCCATGATCAACCGCACACTCAACCGGAGTGCATCCGATGAATCAGACAGCGCATGACGTCGAGACGAGCAGCTTGTATAACGATGACCTCGCACCGACCGGCCCCGCACAGCGCACGTGGAAGTGGTATCACTTCGCGGCGCTGTGGGTCGGCATGGTGATGAACATTGCGTCATACATGCTGGCCGCGGGTCTCACGGACCAGGGCATGTCGCCGTGGCAGGCGGTGTTGACGGTTCTGCTCGGCAACATGATCGTGCTCGTGCCGATGTTGCTGATCGGCCATGCGGGCGCGAAGCACGGCATTCCGTATGCGGTACTCGTGCGCTCGTCGTTCGGCACGCAAGGCGCGAAGTTGCCGGCGCTGCTGCGTGCGATCGTCGCGTGCGGTTGGTACGGCATTCAGACGTGGCTGGGCGGCAGCGCCATCTATACGCTCTTGAATATCCTGACGGGAAACGCATTGCATGGCGCGGCGCTGCCGCTCATCGATATCTCGCTCGGACAACTTGCGTGCTTTCTCGTGTTCTGGGCCTTGCAGCTCTACTTCATCTGGCACGGCACCGATTCGATTCGCTGGCTCGAAAGCTGGTCTGCGCCGATCAAGGTTGTGATGTGCATCGCGCTCGTGTGGTGGGCGACGAGCAAGGCGGGCGGCATCGGTTCCATGCTTTCGGCGCCGTCGCAGTTCGTCGCGGGCGGCAAGAAGGAGGGGCTTTTCTGGGCCACGTTCTGGCCGGGGCTCACGGCGATGGTCGGCTTCTGGGCGACGCTCGCGCTGAACATTCCCGACTTCACGCGCTTCGCGCGCACGCAACGCGATCAGGTGATCGGGCAATCGATCGGCCTGCCTGTGCCGATGGCGCTGCTCTCGGTGATCTCGGTTGTCGTCACGTCGGCGACGGTCGTGATCTACGGGAAGGCGATCTGGGATCCGATCGATCTCACGAGCCGCATGACGGGCATCGGTGTGGGCGTGGCACTGATCATCCTCACGCTCGATACGATGTGCTGCAATCTGGCGGCCAATCTTGTTGGACCGGCTTACGATTTTTCGAGCCTTTGGCCGAAGGGGATTTCGTATCGCGCGGGCGGCATGATTACGGCGACGATAGCCATCGTCATGATGCCTTGGAAGATTCTCGCGACTACGCAGGGTTACATCTTCACGTGGCTCGTGGGCTATTCGGCGCTGCTCGGTCCGGTCGCGGGCATTCTGATGGTCGATTACTTTTTGATTCGCGGCACGCGGCTCGATCAGCGCGAACTCTTCGATGAAGACGGTGAGTATTCGTATAGCGGCGGATGGAATGTGGCGGCGGTGGTGGCGCTTTTGGTCGGCGTGCTGCCGAATCTGCCGGGTTTTTTGCACACTGCGTTTCCGGGTTCCTTTCCTAACGTGCCCGCGTTTTTCAATACGCTCTATACGTATGCGTGGTTCGTTGGTCTCGTGCTGGCTGCCGTTGTGTATGGATCGTGGATGAAGTTGCGCGGTGGCGCGCGGGCCAGGGTTTTGAGTGCTTGAGTTTTTTGCTTTCGCTTTCGCTTTTGCTTTTGCTTTTGCTTCGCCGGATCCCGTTTTCTTTGTGGTCTATGAGCGTTGCCCCTGTGCGGGGCGGCAGTCACTTTCTTTGCTGCTGCAAAGAAAGTAACCAAAGAAAGCAGCTCGTTAAGGCCCGCGGTCACACGCAGTTTGGGTAGTCCTCTCGTCGCAGATGGCACTCGCCTAAAGAGTGCCATCGAAGGACTAACCGGGCTTGGATCGCGCACGGTCTGACAAGCTAGTTTTCCAAGGGCGCTGGATCAGCACGAAACAGCTTCGGCACAGCGCTACGCGCTGCCGCCGGGTCTGCAAGGGAAACCAACGTGAGGAACACGCGGCGTGGTCAGAGGGAAGGGTAAGTAGAGAAGCACTCGCGGACCCGATTGGCCGTTCGGCCGCGAAGCGGGCTGGAGCTATTTGGTGCTGAACCGGTTTGGTGTGTGGTGCGATGAGACGGACCGTGCGCGAGCCAAGCCCGATGGGGCCTATGAGGGCACTCTTTAGGCAGCCCACGATGGACGAGAGGACTACCCAAATTGCGTGTGACCGCGGGCGTATCGGGAGCTGCTTTCTTTGCTTACTTTCTTTGCAGCAGCAAAGAAAGTGAGTGCCGCCCCGCACAGGGGCAGTGCTAATAGACCGACACGAACAAAGGATTTCACGAGAGCGGAAGCGAACAAGCAACGCAACGCAACGCAACGACAACCCCCCCCCGGAGGGACACTTCAATGCCAACATTGATCCGCGGCGGCACCATCATCGACGCTGACCGCACCTACCGCGCCGATGTTCTCTGCGCAGACCCGCAAGCCGGTGGCACGATCCTGGCGATAGGCCTCGACATAGAGGCACCGTCCGATACGCACACTGTAGACGCCGGCGGTCAGTACGTCATGCCGGGCGGCATCGATCCGCACACGCACATGGAACTGCCCTTCATGGGCACCACCGCGAGCGACGATTTTTATACCGGCACCGCAGCGGGATTGTCAGGCGGCACGACGAGTATCATCGACTTCGTGATTCCGAGCCCGAAGCAACCACTCATGGATGCGTTCAAAGAATGGCGCGGCTGGGCTGAGAAAGCATCGGCGGACTACGGCTTTCACGTCGCGGTGACGTGGTGGGACGAGTCGGTGCATCGCGACATGGGCCTGCTGGTTCACAAACACGGTGTGTCGAGCTTCAAGCACTTCATGGCCTACAAAAACGCAATCATGGCCGACGACGAAGTGCTGGTAAACAGCTTCACGCGCTCGCTTGAACTCGGCGCGCTGCCGACCGTGCACGCGGAAAACGGCGAGCTCGTCTTTCAGTTGCAGAAGCAACTACTTGCGAAAGGCTTCAGAGGACCGGAGGCGCATCCGTTGTCGCGTCCGCCCGAAGTGGAAGGCGAGGCGGCCAATCGCGCGATCCGCATCGCGCAAGTGCTCGGCGTGCCGCTCTATATCGTGCATGTGTCGGCGAAAGATGCAGTCGATGTCATCGCCAAGGCGCGCAACGAAGGACTGCGCGTGTTCGGTGAAGTGTTGCCGGGCCATCTGGTGATCGATGAATCGGTGTATCGCGATCCCGACTGGACGCGCGCCGCCGCGCACGTGATGAGCCCGCCGTTTCGCACGAGCGAGCACCGCGAAGCATTGTGGCGCGGGCTGCAATCGGGACAGCTTCATACGACGGCGACGGATCATTGCGTGTTCTGCGCATCGCAGAAGGCGATGGGCCGCGAGGACTTCACGAAGATCCCCAACGGTTGCGGCGGCGTGGAAGATCGCATGTCGGTGCTGTGGCATCACGGCGTCAACATGGGACGTCTCACGCCGAACGAATTCGTGCGCGTGACATCGACGAACGCGGCGCAAATCTTCAATCTCTATCCGCGAAAGGGGGCGGTGCAGATAGGCGCGGACGCAGATCTCGTCGTATGGGATCCGAACGCGACGCGCACGATCTCCGTAAAGACGCATCATCAAAAGGTCGATTTCAACGTCTTCGAAGGCATGCAAGTGCAGGGCGTCGCGACGCACACGCTCACGCGCGGCGCGCTCGCGTGGACCGACGGCGATCTGCGCGCGGAACGCGGCGCGGGACAGTATCTGAAGCGTCCGCCGAACGCGTCGTACTTCGAGGCGGCGCGCGTCGCCAACAAGCTGAAGGAACCGCATCCGGTGAATCGCGCTGAATCGGCTTGATTTGGGCATCGGTCGACGAAGCTCCGCGTTGCATTCGACGCGGAGTTTTGTCACGTTTCGCGGCGTGGTCACGCGCCTGCAAGCATAATCCGGCAGGCTATCGATTTTTTGCGCCGCCCGATCATGCCGATGAAAATCACAAAGAAGCTACGCCGCCTCGCCGCGCCAGGTTTGCTCTGTCTGCCGCTCGCGTGCGCGGCAAATCCCAACGCGCTGTGGGAAATCGTCCACGACTACTGCGAGCCCGCCGCCGAGGGCGCGCAGGTCCGGCAGAAATGCGCGGACGTGAATCTGGCGGGCGGCTATGCGGTGCTGAAGGATATCGTCGGCGTCGCGCAATATCTGCTGATTCCGACCGCGCGCGTGAGCGGCATCGAAAGTCCCGAACTGCTCGAGCCCCACGCGCCGAATTACTTTCGCGACGCATGGAATGCGCGCGGCTATGTCTTTCGCGCGTTGCGCCGGACGCTGCCGCGCGACGAAATTTCGCTCGCGATCAACTCGGCAAGCGGGCGCACGCAGAATCAATTGCACATTCATATCGACTGTCTCGCGTCGGATGTCGCCCAGACGCTGCGCGAACTGGGACCGGGCATCGGCACGGCGTGGAAGCCGCTGCCGGTGAGATTGCGCGGCCATGTGTACAGCGCGATGCGTATCGATGATGCTGATCTCGCGCATACGGATCCCTTCAAGCTCGTCGCGCCCTATGCCGCAAGCCGCGGCCAGACCATGGGCGAACAGACGCTGCTGCTCGTCGGCGCCGTGCGTGGCGATGGCGTGCATGCGTTCTTTCTTCTCAACGATCACGTTCAGCCAGGCAACTGGGCGTCATCCGAAGAGCTGCAGGATCATACGTGCTCGTTGGCCAACCGGTCTATAGAAAAGCCGTGAGGTTTTCAGAAGAATGAAGTGACGCGAATCGTTCGGAGCTCGGATGAATCGCAATCCGCAAATCAGAACTTTCGCGCCTTGTCACTTCTACTTCTGGGAACCACAATGAATGCACTTCGACATCACGTTTGACCCGTTGAAGGACGCGATCAATCGGCTTCAGCATGGTGTGTCGCTGGAGCTTGCGAGGGAGATTGCGTGGGCCGATGTCGCGCCGAAGGTTGATGGTCGTCGCGACTATGGAGACGTACGCGAAGTCGGTTTCGCGCCTATTCGAGGCCTCATGTTTTGCGTAGTGTTCACGCAGAGAAACGAAACGCGGCGCATCATCAGTTTGCGCCGCGCCAACAGAACAGAGATAAATCGGTATGCAACAAACGTATAAAGGATTCATCCTTCCTACGCCCGAGGAAGAGGCGGCGATTCAGCGCGGCATCGAACTCGATCCGGATACGTGGAATCTGTCCTACGAAGAGTTTGAGCGACTGGAATCATCCGCCGCTTATCATCGTCGGCAGTCGATGTCTGGCGAGCTTCCGGCCGCATGACCCTCACCCCGCGTCGCGCGTGATCATCCGATGCGCAAACACACGCGGCGCGATCCCTTCGACACGCGCTTCCGGCAAGACGCGCTTCAACGTTCGCAAGGTGAACGCAAGGTCTTCGCTAGCAGTATCGAATTCGAGCCGCAGTTCGCAGCCTTCACGCTGCGCCTGACTCACGTAGATGCCAAGCGGCGAATGAAACAACGCGCGTATGCGTTCCCGCGACGCTTCGCTATCCGCGAAATGCGCAAGCGCCAGAACCCGCACACGTTGACATGCACCTAACCCATCATCCTGCAATTTTCGACGGCTGACCGCCCACGCAAGCGACATATCCATGGCCGTTGCTCCATCACGTTTCCCTTGTGTAGAAGGATACGGCGGCTCGCGTCAACGTCACGCAAAGACATGTGCGCCGCGTGTAAAAAACGTATCAATCGAAGCCATGAAAGACCGCATCGTCCGGACCGATGGAAGCAGGCGACTTCCATGCCGCATCGCGCATCGAGTGACGCACCTGATGCTCGACGCCGAGCAGCACCGCGAAAATCGCCATGCGAACCGCAATGCCGTTGTCGGTCTGACGGAAGATCGCGAGGCGCGAGTCGTGATTCAGGTCGGTGGCGAGATCGTTCGCACCGGGGCGGCTGTCGCGCGGCAGCGGATGCATGATGAGCGTGTCGCGTCCGCATACATCGTCGACGAGCGCCTGGTTGATCTGGAAATCCGGCGTATAGCCTTCGATGGACTCATCGGCGAAACGCTCTTTCTGAATGCGCGTCGCGTAGACCACGTCGGCGCCCGCGAGTCCCGCGCGCAAGTCGCTCGTCTGTTCGATCACATGATCGCCGCGCGCGATGCGCTCGATGATATGCGCCGGCATCTCCAGCGAACCCGGCGACACGAGCGTAAATTTCAGTCCTTTGTAAAGCGAGAGCAGCTTGGCGAGCGAATGCACGGTGCGGCCGTACTTGAGATCGCCGACCATCGCGATATGCGCGCCATCGACGATCTTTCCGAGACGCGAAAACTCGCGCTGGATCGTATACAGATCGAGCAGCGCCTGACTCGGATGCTCGCCGGGGCCGTCGCCGGCATTGATGACGGGAATGTTCGTCGCGCGCGCGAATTCCGCGACGGAGCCTTGCTCCGGATGCCGCACGACAATCGCGTCGGCGTATCCGCTGATGACGCGGCTCGTGTCGTAGATCGACTCGCCTTTCGCCATCGACGAAAAGGTGAAGCCGGTCGTGTCGCACACGGAGCCGCCGAGGCGCGCGAACGCCGCGCCGAAACTCACGCGCGTGCGCGTGCTGGCCTCGAAGAACAGGTTCGCAAGCACCGCGCCTTCGAGCACGCGCGTGATTTTTTTGCGCCGCGCGATGGGCTGCATCATGTCGGCCGTGCGGAACAGCGCTTCAGCCGAGTCGCGCGAAAACTGGTCGATCGAAAGCAATTGCGGCCGGCCTTCGAAGTCGATGGTCAAATGTGCGCTTTGCGTATATGGGCCACCTTCCGGCAAACCGCCGAGAATCTCGCCGACATAGCGCGCGGCGATCTCCGGCATCGCGCGCGACTCCGGCGATTCGTCCGGCAGCAACCATGTGTCCAACGCACGCCGCGACACGCCGATGCGCGATGCGAACGCGTCGCGCGTCATGTTCAGACGCCGCATCGCATCGCGAAGAATCGTCTGCTGCTGAAGTTCCTGAGTCACCGTCACCGCTCCCGAAATATACGCGGTGCGTATACTAGGTCACTCGCCGATCAGATGCAAGACGAGTTCGCGCTGATGCTGCGCCGTCCGGTGCTCGAACACGTAGATGCCCTGCCAAGTGCCGAGCACCATCCGGCCGGCCTCGACGGGAATCGAAAGCTGCACCGTGGTCAGCGCGGTGCGCAGATGCGCGGGCATGTCGTCGGGGCCTTCGGTGTCGTGCACGTAGCGGCCGGGCGCTTCCGGCGCGACCGACTCGAAATAGCGTTCGAGATCCACGCGCACGTCGGGGTCGGCGTTCTCCTGAATCAGCAACGATGCCGACGTATGCCGGCAAAACAGCGTGAGCAAGCCAGTGCGGATGTCCTGAAGGTCGATCCAGTGATCGACGTCGCGGGTGACTTCGTGCAGGCCGCGCGAGCCTGTCGCGACCGTCAGATGGTGGAGTGCCTGTTTCATGTCGGTCTCGGTGCGAGGAATGGGCGGTGCGCCACATCGTGAGTTTACCGGCTTCCCGCGTGGCGTTCGATTCGACGCGATGAACTATGCTGTCTGGACGATGGCTCCATGAAAGGCGCGCACGATGACACGAAACGCGGCTTACGGAACGCTCGCGCTGGCGGCTGTGCTCGCCGCGGCCCCGTACGGGACACACTCCGAAGAAAAGCGCGAGAACCGCGGCAACGATCCGTTTCTGCACGTTTCGAGCGCCATCGCCGATTGCGCCGCTCCGCGCGGCCCGTTCGAAACGCATCAGGAATGGCTCGACGAAGCGCATTACCGCATCGAACGCGGCAATAGCTGCTGGATCGCGGGGCGCTGCCGGCTCGCCAACAGCTACGACTACGACAAGGAAATCGCCGAGAGCGTGACGCGGCGCCTGAATTCGCTCAACGCCTCGCTGCAGTGGCGCGAGAAAACGAGTTTGTGGCTCACGTTGCAGCGCCGCTTCATCTATCTCGACGGCTGCGTGTCGGGCGACTTCGACACGGCGCGCTTCGTGAAAGAGCTCGGCGAAACGGCCGATGTTGAAAAGGTCATCGACCGAACGACGCGCCGGCCGTGATCTCGCAATTGACCTAAGCTAAAAGAGAGACCAAACACGAGGAACCGCCGCGCATATGCGCGTCCGGCTTTCGCCGATGAAAACGAACTTCGCTGACTGGCTGTGCAGACGCGTGCGCCACGCGCTGCTGCTGATGGCGTTCGCCCTCGTGCCGATGAGCGCCGTAGCCGCCGTGGCGGCGCCCGTCGTCGTGATTCCGCTGAAGGGCGCGATCGGGCCGGCGAGCGCGGATTACGTCGTGCGCTCGCTCGCCCGCGCCGCAGACGAGCACGCGCAACTCGTCGTGCTCGAACTCGACACGCCCGGCGGCCTCGATCTCTCGATGCGCTCGATCATTCAGGCGATGCTCGCGTCGCCGGTGCCGGTGGCCGCGTTCATCGCGCCGAGCGGGGCGCGCGCTGCGAGCGCGGGCACGTACATCACGTACGCGAGCCATATCGCCGCGATGGCGCCCGGCACGAATCTGGGCGCGGCGTCGCCGGTGCAGCTTGGCATCGGCGGATCGGAGCGCGAGGGCAAGGCGGCGTCGAACGCAGACGCGCAGTCGACCGAAACGCGCAAGCAGATGCAGGACGCCGCCGCCTACATCCGCGGCCTCGCGCAATTGCGCGGACGCAACGTGCAATGGGCCGAGCGCGCGGTGCGCGAGGCGGTCGCGTTATCGGCGACGGAAGCGCTGGAGCAGAAGGTCATCGACGTGACCGCCAACGACGTTCCCGACCTGCTCGCGAAACTCGACGGCCGTCATGTCAAAACCGCGAGCGGCGATCGCGTTCTCGCGACGAAACAGGCGCCGCTCGTCGTGCTGCAACCCGACTGGCGCAGCCGCTTTCTCGCGACGATCACCGACCCGAGCGTCGCGCTCATCCTGATGATGATCGGCATGTACGGCCTCTTCTTCGAGTTCGCGAATCCGGGCATGGTGCTGCCGGGCGTCGCGGGCGCGATCTGCCTGCTCGTCGGATTGTTCGCTTTGCAACTATTGCCGATCAGTTTCGTCGGACTCGGATTGATCGTGCTCGGCATGGGCTTTCTCGTCGCGGAAATGTTTCTGCCGACATTCGGCTCGCTCGGCATCGGCGGAATCATCGCGTTCGCGATCGGCGCGCTCATGCTGATCGATACCGACGTCCCCGGCTTCGGCATTCCGGTCGGGCTCGTTGCCGGGCTCGCGCTCTTCACGGCGCTCTTCGTGTTCACCGTGTCGGGCGTCGCGTTGAAAGCGCGCAAGCGGCCCGTCGTGAGCGGCGGCGAAGCGATGCTCGGCACCATCGGCGTGATGCTGGCGCACGAATCCGGCAGCGGTTGGGCGCGCGTGCAGGGCGAACGCTGGCGCGTGCAGGCGGACGCGCCGCGAGCGTTGCCGCAAGAAGGCGCGCGCGTGCGGGTGATGTCGCGCCACGGTCTCACGCTGACCGTCGAGCCGCTCGAAGGCGAACGCGAGGCGGGCCATTCCTGAACACATCGACAACGAGGCTTGAAAAATGGGGCTTACCTTCGGTTTCAGCGGCATTGTCATTGCGTTCGTCATCTTCATCGTCGCGTCGGCGGTGCGTATTTTTCGCGAGTACGAGCGCGGCGTCGTGTTCATGCTCGGGCGCTTCTGGAAGGTGAAAGGGCCGGGGCTCGTGCTCATCATTCCGGTCGTGCAGCAGGTCGTGCGAATGGACTTGCGCACCGTCGTGTTCGACGTGCCGCCGCAGGACGTCATCACGCGCGACAACGTGTCGGTGAAGGTGAATGCGGTCGTGTACTTTCGCGTCGTCGATCCGGAGAAGGCGGTGATTCAGGTCGCGCGTTTTCTCGAAGCAACGAGCCAGCTCGCACAAACCACGTTGCGCGCGATTCTCGGCAAGCACGAGCTCGACGAGCTGCTGTCCGAGCGCGAGCGCCTCAATACCGACATCCAGCGCGTGCTCGATTCGCAGACGGACGCATGGGGCATCAAGGTATCGAACGTCGAGATCAAGGACGTCGACATCAACGAAACGATGATCCGCGCGATCGCCCGCCAGGCCGAAGCGGAGCGCGAGCGGCGCGCGAAGATCATCCATGCGGAAGGCGAATTGCAGGCATCGGAGAAGCTGCTGCAAGCTGCGCAGATGCTCGCGCAGCAGCCGCAGGCGATGCAGTTGCGCTATCTGCAAACGCTCACGTCGATCGCCGGCGACAAGAACTCGACGATCGTCTTTCCGGTGCCGGTCGATCTCGTGAGTTCCGTCATCGACCGGCTGACCAAAGGCTCGACGCAAACTTAGACGAGAGCAGGGAAGTCGATCACCGTGTCGTTCACGCGGTTCACGAGGTTCGTGAAATTGATGACGCTCATCGCAAACAGCGTGTCGATGACTTGCGCTTCCGAATAGCCCGCTTCGCGCACTTCGGTAAGACGCGCCGCGTCGATCGTGCCGGTCGTGCCCGCGACATGCCGCACGAAGCGCACGAGCGCATCGCGCTTTGCATTGCCGGTCGCTTCGCCCGCGCGAATTTGCTGCGTTTCCTTCTGCGACAGCCCGACCATCTTGCCGACGAGCGTATGCGCGGCGGCACAGTAATCACAGCCCGCGAGTTCGCTGACGGCGAGCTTGATCGCTTCGACATCGGCCTTGTCGAGGCTGCTCTTCGCGAGAATCGCATCGCCGTTGAGCGCTGCGCCGAGCGCGGCCGGGCTATGCGTGCCGATGGTCGCGTAAGCGTTCGGCACCTTGCCCGCGGCCTTCTTGATCGCGGCGAAAAGATCGGCGGTGACGCCCGTTGCTTCGTTGACGTTGATTTGGGAAAGACGTGACATGGTGTGCTCCTTCGTTCGGTGGTTGGCCATGTGGATGGCATGGGTTGAACTTTAGGCGCGTGCGTCTTTCGCGTGAATGCTCGCGCGGCTCGTAAAACCGCGCGATCGTCTCATCGTGTGAATGCGGCGGCTTCGTGCCATGATCGGGGCTTCCGCACGCATCGCGAACGCGCACATGGACTATCTGACGAGCCTGAAGGTGTTTTGCACGGTGGTCGAAGCGAAGAGCTTCGCGCGTGCGGCCGACATACTCGGCTTGTCGCCGCCCGTCGTATCGCGTGCCATCGCCGGCCTCGAAGACCGCCTCGGCAGCCGGCTCTTCAATCGCACGACGCGGCAGATCTCGCTGACGGAAACCGCCGAGCGCTTCTTCGCCGACTGCTCGCGTCTGCTCGACGAATTGCAGGCGATGGAAGAGCGCGCGTCGAACCGCGCGAGCGAAGCGACCGGCCTGTTGCGGCTCGTCTCGCACACGACCGTGATGATGAGCCGCTACGCGCCGCTCGTCGCGAGCTTCAGGCGCGCGCATCCGCATGTGCGCCTCGACGTGACGCTGACGGAGCGACCCATCGATCTCGTCGGCGAAGGCTACGATCTCGCCATCGTGCTGCCTTTCATGCTATCGACCGATACCGCCGTCACGCGCCTGCTGGAAACCATTCCGCTCGTGCTCGTCGCGAGCCCCGCGTATCTCGCGCAACGTCCCGCGCCGCGCCATCCGTCCGAACTCGCCGATCATGTGTTCGTGCCGATGTCGCCGTCGATCCGCAAGCCGGCGCTCACGTTCCGCATCGGCGGCGAGGAACTGCGCGTGCCGCTCAGTCACGACATCACGTCGAACAGTGCGGTGTTCAATCGCGAGATGGCCTTGCAGGGCTTCGGCATCGGCGTGTTGCCGACGGCGCTCGTGGCCGACGAGGTCGCGTCGGGGCGGCTCATCACGCTGCTCGACGCCTACGAGCGCGTCGATTCCGCGATCGAAATCCGGATCGCGTACAGCACGCGCGCGCTGTTGCCGGCCAAGGTGCGCGCGTTCGTCGAGCATGCCGTGCGCTTCTGCGCCGACGAGAGCCTGCGTCCCGACGCGCCGGCAAACCGTCTTCGCGCCTTGTAGCACAAGGCTCGGCGCGATTCTTTCCGTCTGCGTCATTCATTCATGCGCGCCGTGACGGTTGACTTGGTGCATATGCACAACTAGTCTTCCGGGCTATGACGGGCAATGGATTCAGGCCTTCCTTCAAACTTAATTGTGCATATGCACTTATCGCAAATGACGACTCCTACGACGAATATTCCTTCGGTAGCGGCGCCGGCGCTCGCGCGGCCCGCGCGCAAGATTCCCTGGATGCTGCTCGCGCTTGGCCTGGTCGGGCTCGTGCTGATCGCGGCGGCCACGTACTGGGCGCTCGTGCTGCGCTTCATTCAGACGACCGACGATGCCTACGTCGGCGGCGATGTCACCGTGCTTGCGCCGAAGGTGAACGGTTTCGTCACCGACGTGCTCGTGCAGGACAATCAGCCCGTTAAGGCGGGGCAAGTGCTGATCCGCCTCGACGCCCGCGATTACGATGCGCGCCTCGCTCAAGCCGACGCCGAATTGTCGGGCGCGCGCGCGGCGGTGGTCGAGTTGCAGGCGAAGGACGCGCTGCAGGCGGCCGTCATCAACCAGCAGCAGGCGGAAGTGCGCGCGTCGTCGGCGGAACTCACGCGCACCGGGCAGGACCGTTCGCGCTATCGCGAACTCGTGAAGGACGATGCGGTGTCGAACCAGATCGTCGAGCGCGCGGACGCGGACTACACGAAGGCGCAGGCGGCGGTGGATCGCAGCGGCGCGTCGCTCGTCGCGGCCAAGCGTCAGTTAAGCGTGATCGAAGCGCAGATCGCCGATGCGCAGGCGCGCGTCGCGACAGCGGAAGCGGCACGTCGTGTCGCGGAGCTGAACGTCGAATACACGACGATCCGCTCGCCGGTCGAAGGCTATGTCGGCAATCGCACGGCGCGCGTGGGCGTGCTCGCGAACGTGGGCACATCGCTGCTGACCATCGTTCCGTCGACGGGCCTTTGGGTCGATGCGAACTTCAAGGAAGATCAGTTGAAGAAGATGCGCGCGGGCGACGAAGCCGACGTCGAACTCGACGCATCGAGCGTGCCGCTCACCGGTCACGTCGAAAGTCTCGCGCCCGCGACCGGCGCGACCTTCAGCGTGCTGCCCGCCGAGAACGCGACGGGCAACTTCACGAAGATCGTGCAGCGGGTGCCGGTTCGCATCCGCCTCGATGTGCCGAAGGGCATGGAAACGGTGCTGCGTCCGGGCTTGTCGGCGACGGTGAAGGTGCATCTCGCGAAGCAGTCGAACGGCTGAGGAGCGCGGCGATGACACACACCATTCCTTCCGATCCCGCGAGCCAGCCGATACGGCAACGCGTGTTCGCCTTCGCGCTGATGTGCCTCGGCTTCTTCATGGCGACGCTCGATATTCAGATCGTCGCGTCGTCGCTCAAGGATATCGGCGGCGGATTGTCGGCGAGCCAGGACGAGCTGTCGTGGGTGCAGACGTCGTATCTGATTGCCGAAATTCTCGTCATTCCGATGTCGGGCTGGCTCTCGAAAGTGTTCTCCACGCGCTGGCTGTTCGTCGCATCGGCAATCGGCTTCACGCTCACGAGCATGTTGTGCGGCATGGCGTGGGACATCAATTCGATGATCCTCTTTCGCGGACTGCAAGGCGCGCTCGGCGCCGCGATGATCCCGACCGTCTTCACGACCGCCTTCGTGCTGTTCCCCGGCAAGCAGCGATTGATTGCATCTACAACTATCGGCGCGCTGGCGTCGCTCGCGCCCGCAGTCGGACCGGTGATCGGCGGATGGATCACCGATCAATGGTCGTGGCACTGGCTCTTCTATCTGAACGTGGTGCCGGGTCTCGTCGTCGCGTTGCTCGTGCCGAAGTACGTGCACGTCGACGAGCCCAATGTTTCGCTGCTGAAGAAGGGCGATTACATCGGCATCGTGCTGATGTCGGGCTTTCTCGGCTGTCTGGAATACGTGCTCGAAGAAGGGCCGCGCAAGAACTGGTTCGGCGACGACGTCATCATCGTCTGTGCGTGGATTTCGGGGATCTGTGGCTTCCTGTTCCTCGTGCATGCGTTCACGGCGAAGGATCCGATCGTCGATCTGCGTGCGCTCGCGGTGCGCAACTTCGCGATCGGCAGTCTGCTTTCGTTCGTGACGGGCATCGGCATCTTCGTGTCGGTGTTTCTGACGCCCGTGTTCCTCGCGCGCGTGCGTGGCTTCGATTCGCTGCATACGGGTCTCGCGCTGCTTTCCGTCGGCTGTTTTCAACTGCTTTCCATCGGCGTGTACGGGTTCGCGTCGCGCTTCATCGACATGCGCGTGCTGCTCGCATTCGGTCTGATCTGCTTCGGCGCGGGCTGTTACTTCTATACGCCGCTGACGCACGACTGGGGCTGGCAACAGTTCCTGCTGCCGCAGGCGCTGCGCGGCATCGGCCAGCAATTCGCGGTACCGCCCATCGTGACGATGGCGCTCGGTTCGCTTCCGCCATCGCGGCTCAAATCGGCGAGCGGGCTGTTCAATCTGATGCGCAATCTCGGCGGCGCAATCGGCATCGCGGTGAGCGCGACGATGCTCAACGATCGCCTCAATCTGCATTACCTGCATCTGAACGAGAGCGTGACGATTGGCCGGCCGGTCGTCGACGACATGATCGCGCGCAGTTCGGCGCATCTCGCTTCCGTCGCCGGCGATGCGTTGAACGCGTCGCAAGCGGGGCTGGCATCGCTGCACGCGCTCGTGATGCGCGAGGCGCTCGTGCTGACCTTCGCCGATTGCTTCTACGTGCTCGCGCTGTGTTTCCTCTTCGGCCTGATGACGGTGATGTTCGCCAAGCCGATCACGAGCGCGCCGCCTTCGTCCGACGCGCATTGAACCGGGCCTTACCTGGATGCTTCGATCATGAAGAAACTTCTCGTCGCAATACTTTCCGGCGTGACCGCGCTGACGCTCGCCGCGTGCGCGGTGCAGCCCGCCACGCACGCCGATCTTCCCGCGACGGTCAACGCGACCGCGCCCACGGACTGGAGCGTCGATGTGCCGAGACAGGCCGTCGATCCCGCTGCATGGTGGAATCAGTTCAACGATCCGGTGATGCATGAACTCGTCGCGTCGGTGCTGAACGATAACCTCGATGTTCAAGCCGCCGTCGAGCGCGTGAAGCAGGCGCAAGCGCTCACGACGCAACGCCGCGCGGCCTTGCTCCCGCAACTGGATGCGAGCGCGGGCGGCGCGTACACGCGGCAGAACACGCCGCCGCCGCTCGGCTATGTGAAGCAGGCGGGCTTCGGCCTCGCGCTGAGCTGGACGCCGGACGTGTTCGGCGGCGAGCGGCTGGAACTGCTGGCATCGCAGGCGCAGCTCGTCGGCCGCGAACACGCCGCGGATCAGATCAGGCTCGCGCTCGCCGCGGACACGGCCGCTGCGTATGTCGACCTTCGCTGGGCGCAGGCGGAATCGAAGATCCTGCAAGACAATCTGCAGATTCGCGAACGCGCGTTGAAACTCACGCAACGACGCCTGCAATACGGTCTGTCGACTCAACTCGATGTCGCGCGTGCGCAGAATCAGTTGAGCGACCTGCAATCGCGCATCCCGCGCACGCAATCGACGATCCAGCATCAGCTGAGTCTGATCGCGGTGTATTCGGGCCGCACGCCGGAATCCATCGACAGGCTGATGCTCGCGGATGCGGGCGACGCGCCCGTGATTCCCGTTCCCGCCAGCGGCGCGCCGCAGATGTTGCCGTCCGATGCCCTGTTGCGCCGCCCCGATGTGCTCGTCGCGTATGCGACCGTTCAGCAGCGCGCGGCGGAAGTGGGCGTCGCGCGTGCCGAGCGTTATCCGAAGTTCTCGCTGCGCTTGTCGGATGGCTTGCTCGCCTCGTCGTATCTCGGCTTGCCGACGCTGACCGATAACCTCTTTTCCGCCGCGCTCAACGCGACGAGCCCGATCTTCAACGCCGGACGCATCACGGCGGAGATCGAGCAGAACGAGAGCCGGATGCGCGAGTCGGAACTGCATCTGCGTCAGACGATGCTCGAAGCGCTGAAGGATGTCGAGGATACGCGCAGCGATCTCGTCAGCACGACCGAATCGACCGCGCGTCTCACCGAAGCGCTCTCGGCATCCGGTCAATCGCTCACGCTGTCGACGCAGTTGTACAAGGGCGGCGCGGCCAGCTTTCTCGATGTGCTCGACGCGCAACAATCGTATCTGCGCGATGCCGATGCGCTGAATCAATCGAAGCGCGAACACGCGCTTGCCGCGGTGGCGCTTTATCGCTCGCTCGGCGGCGGTTGGAGCGCGACCGGCGACGACGATGCGATCAAGACCGCCAGCGATAAAACGGAGACGCCGAAATGAGTTTGATCGAAGAAACCGCCGCCGGCCTCGACGGTCTCGCGCAATTGCGCAGATTGATCGCAAGCGGGCGCAAGCCGGGCATTCTGGTATCGCTGGATTTCGATTTCATCGAAGTGGAAGCGGGCAGGGCAGTGTTCGCGGGCGTCCCCGGCGATCACGCGTATAACCCGATCGGCACCGTGCACGGCGGCTATGCGGCGACGCTGCTCGATTCCGCGTGCGGCTGCTCGGTGCATTCATGCCTGACCGCGACGCAGGCGTACACGACGCTCGAACTGAAGGTCGCGTATCACAAGGCGCTCACGCGCGACTCGGGCGTGTTGCGCGCGGAAGGACGCGTGCTGTCGATCGGACGGCGCGCCGCGTTCGCCGAAGCGACGCTCAAGGACGCGAGCGGCAGATTGTTCGCATCGGCGACATCTACGTTGCTTGTCATGGAGCGATAAAAAGCCCGGCTTTCCATCGCAGGAAGCCGGGCCGCGAGCAACCGCAAAAGCCGCTTATTTCACGCTTTCCAGCGCCTTTCGCACCGTCGCGAAGATCTGATCGATCTGATCGTCTTCGATGATGAGCGGCGGTGAGAACGCGAGGATATCGCCGGTGTAGCGCACGAGCACGCCCGCCTCGAAGCACTTGACGAACACTTCATACGCGCGCGCGCCGGGTGCGCCTTCGCGCGGATCGAGCTCGATGCCCGCGACGAGGCCAAGATTGCGAATGTCCTTCACGAACGGCGCATCGCGCAGCCCGTGTGCGGCGCTTTCGAACTTCGCGGCCTTCGATGCCGCGCGCTCGAACAGCTTGTCGCGCTGATACAGATCGAGCGTCGCGATGGCCGCTGCGGTCGCGACCGGGTGCGCCGAATAGGTGTAGCCATGGAACAGTTCGATGGCGTTGGCCGCGCCCGCGTTGACGACCGTGTCGTGCACGTTGCGATGCGCGGCGACGGCGCCCATCGGAATGGTCGCGTTGTTGATGGCCTTGGCCATCGTGATGAGGTCGGGCGTTACGCCGAAGTATTCACTGGCCGTCGCTTTACCCAAACGTCCGAAGCCGGTGATGACTTCGTCGAAGATCAGAAGAATGCCGTACTTCGTGCAGATATCGCGCAGCTTTTGCAGATAGCCTTGCGGCGGCACGAGCACGCCGGTCGACCCGGCGAGCGGCTCGACGATCACGGCGGCGATCGTCGACGGATCGTGCAGCGCGACGATGCGCTCGAGGTCATCGGCGAGATGATCGCCCCACGCGGGCTGGCCTTTCGTGAATGCGTTGTGCGCGAGATCGTGCGTATGCGGCAGATGATCGACCGACGGCAGCAGCGCGCCCGAGAACGTCTTGCGATTCGGCGCGATGCCGCCGACCGAAATGCCGCCGAAGCCGACGCCGTGATAGCCGCGCTCACGGCCGATCAGACGCGTGCGCTGGCCTTCGCCGCGCGCGCGGTGATACGCCAGCGCGATCTTGAGCGCCGTATCGACCGACTCGGAGCCCGAGTTCGTGAAGAAGATGCGGTCGAGGCCTTCGGGCATCAGGCTCGCGACTTTGGTCGCCGCTTCGAATGCGAGCGGATGGCCCATCTGGAAGGTCGGCGCGAAATCGAGCGTCGAAAGTGCCTTTTGCACCGCATCGACGATCTCGTCGCGGCAATGGCCTGCGTTCACGCACCACAGTCCGGCCGTGCCGTCGAGCACTTCGCGGCCATCGGTCGAGCGGTAGTACATGCCCTTGGCGCTGTCGAGCATGCGCGGCGCGGCCTTGAACTGGCGATTGGCGGTGAACGGCATCCAGAACGACGAGAGGTCTTCGATCACGGGGCGAGCGGTCATCACGGGGTCTCCTGAAGAAGTACGGCCACTGTATTCCCCGGCAAAATTGCAAGGCATAGACAGTTGCTTCACTGCGCTGCCAACTGTGCTGGCAGAATGCTGCAAACTGTATTGGCCGGCGGACTTTCTCCGCGTTATTCTCGACGCCATGATCGAACTCAAGCTGGAGCGCGGCGCGCGGCAGGCGCCGACGCTCGTCGAACAAATCGTGCGCGCGTTCTCCTCGGCGATCGAGGAGCAGACGTTGCGCGAGGGCGCGCTTCTGCCATCGGTGCGGCGTCTTGCCGAAGCCGAAAGTCTCAGCACATTCACGGTGACGGAAGCGTATGGCAGGCTCGTGTCGATGGGCCTCGTCACCGCGCGGCGCGGATCGGGTTATCGCGTGGCAATACGCGGGCGCAGCGAGCGCGTGCGCGCCGTCGAATGGCAGCCGCCGAGCCTCACCGCGACGTGGCTTTTGTCGGACGTATTCGCCGATCATTCCGTGCCGATCAAATCGGGCTGCGGCTGGCTGCCGAACGAATGGGTCAACGAGAGCGGTCTGCAGCACGCGTTGCGCGCGGTGAGCCGCGTACCGGCGGCGCGCATCGCGGATTACGGGCATCCGTACGGCTTCGCGCCGCTGCGCGAGCGGATCGCGGAGCAGATGGACCGCCACGGCTTGCCGATCGACGCCGCATCGAACGTGCTGCTGACCGCGGGCGCGACGCAGGCGCTCGATCTCATCGTGCGCACGCTGCTGCGTCCGGGCGATGCGGTCGTCGTCGAAGATCCGGGCTACTGCAATCTGCTGCAGATTCTGCGGCTCGCGGGTTTGCAGGTGCATGGCGTGCCACGCACGGCGGCCGGTGTCGATACCGACGTGTTCGAGCGCATCGTCGTCGAGCATCGACCGAAAGCGGTCTTTCTCAACACGACCTTGCAGAATCCGACGGGCGCGACCTTCGGCATGGCGTCGGCGTTTCGGCTGATGCAGATTGCGGAGCGGCACGGCCTGTGGGTCGTCGAGGACGATGTGAACCGCGAGCTCGCCGCGCCCGGCGCGCCCTTGCTCGCCGCCATGGAAGGGCTCAGCCGCGTGCTCTACGTCGGCGGTTTCGCGAAGACGATCACGCCCGCGTTGCGCTGCGGTTATGTCATCGCCGAGCGCGACGTATTGCGCGAACTGGCGCGCACGAAGATGGCGGTCGGGCTGACGTCATCGGAGGCGACGGAGCGCATCGTCGAGAAAGTGCTGACGGAAGGGCGCTACGCGCGGCATGTCGAATTCGTCGTGGAAAAGCTCAAGGATGCGCATGCGCTCGTCGAAGAACGCATGGATGCGCTGGGCGTCGAGTTGTTCCGGCGTCCGCGCGCGGGGCTTTTCCTGTGGGGCGCGTTGCCGATCGATCCGGCGGATGGAAGCGACGTCGCGACACGCGCATTGCAGCACGGCATATGGCTCGCGCCCGGCTCTTATTTCCGTCCGGACGATGCTCAAAGCGCATGTTTTCGATTCAACGTCCCTTATTCCGTGGACGATGCGCTTTGGACATTTCTGGAAAGAACGATAAAAGGCTTTTAAAACGGACACGACAAACTCGCATCATCGTGTCCGTTAATCGGATATTTATTGCGCCACTTGCGAAGAAGCGGAAGCCGAAACTTGCCCGCGTTGAATCTGCGCGGTGCGTTCCGTATTGCCGAAATCGCCGCGTCCTTGTGCGGCTTCTTCCGCAGCGAAGGTCTGCGCGCTGACGCCATGCTGCGAAGCCGGCGCTCCGACATCGGGACGATAATGCGGCGCCGGTCCATAACCGCTTGCAAATGCCGAGCCGGCGAAAAGAGAACTCAATGCAATAGCAAAGCCCACTACGAGTCGCTTGTTCACGAGGACGCTCCAACGAAGATATGAGGAGATGCGGTTGTCTGAAGCGACAACTGCAATCGGAGAAGCGAATCGTTGCTACGAAACGCCCCCGACATGTGAACGCAGTGTAGAAGGACTGAGCCTTTTTTTAATCGCACGAAAAGCCAATTGAGTTTTCGTCGATCTCAAACAATGGGATGACGTCAGGGTTTCATACGGAAGCATCGCCCGTTGTCGTGGATGGCGATGTTTCGGCACCGCCTTGTTCCGGCAATGCGGCTTTTGCCGCGCGTTTGCGGGGCGCGCTGCGCTTCACCGCCGGTTCCACTGCCGGTTTCGCCGCGACGGATTTCCTTGCTGCCGGCGCCGCTGCTTTCTTCTTCGCAGCAGTTTTTTTCGCCGCCGCTTTCCTCGCTACAGCCTTCGGTTTGACCGCGTTCTCCGCACTTTCCGCATCGATCAGAAACTTGCTGCGATCCTTCACGTTCGCGATCCACGCGGGCGGGCGCGCCCAGCCGCTCCACGTTTCACCCGTCTTCGGATTGCGATACTTCGCGGGCAGCTTTCCCTTCTTCGCGAGCTTGGTCATCGCTTCGTGACGGCCGGCGGGCGCGGGGTACGCGACCTGCGGCTTGCCCGCGCGTTTGGCCTTCTTGCCGTGACGGTCGATATCCGCGGTCGTGAGGCCGTGCCTTTCCATCAGCGCGCGAATATCGTCGAGTACGGCTTGCGCGCGTTTCGCGATCAGCTTCTCGGTCTGCGCCTGGAGCTTCTTCAACTTCGCCTGCATCTGCTTGAGCGTCGCCATCGTTGTCTCCTTGTTGTCGGTTATGTATGTGAGTCTAGGCGGGAGCGAAGCAAGCGGGATAACCTCGCCGCCCGCGCACGAAGTTATCCGCATTGGATGGATCGTTCGCGGGCAACGTATTCCAAATCACTCGCCGTAGATATCGAAGTCGAAGTACTTCTGTTCGATGCGCTTATACGTGCCATCCTTGATCATCGCGGCGATGGCGCCGTCGAGCTTATCCTTCAGGTCCGTATCTTCCTTGCGCAGGCCGATTGCCGTGCCCGGACCGAAGATCGCACTGTCTTCCAGCGCGCCGCCCGCGAAACCGTAGGGCTTGCCGCGCGGCGTCTCGAGAAAGCCGCGTTCGGCTTGCACCGCGTTTTGCAGCGATGCATCGAGCCGTCCGGCGAGCAGATCCTGATAAACCTGATCCTGATCCGCATAGGACACGACCTTCACGCCTTTCGCGCCCCAATGCACCTTCGCATACGTTTCCTGCATCGAGCCTTGCTCGACGCCGACAGCTTTTCCCGCGAGCGATTCCGCCGTCGGCTGGATGTTCGAAACGCGTTTGGCGACGAGGCGCGTGGGCACGTGAAAGAGCTTGCTGGAGAACGCGATCTGCTTGACGCGCGCGGGCGTCATCGACATCGTGGAGAGCACGCCGTCGAACTTGCGCGATTTGAGGCCGGGAATCATGCCGTCGAATGCATTTTCGACCCATACGCATTTCGCGTTGAGACGCCGGCATAGTTCATTGCCGACATCGATATCGAAGCCGACCAGCGTGCCGTCGGGCGCTTTCGATTCGAAAGGCGGATAACTCGCATCGACGCCGAAGCGGATAGTCGACCACTCTTTTGCATGCGCTCCGATCGATACGGCAAGCATCGAACCCAACAACACCGTTACCAGCCTCTTCACGATAGTCCCTTCTTTCTATGAGTATTCGAATGGTTGGCGAATTAAACCGCCGTTGAAGATTATAGAGGCGTGCGCGCAGTGCAAAAGAAAAAGCGGCCGCGAAAAATCGCGGCCGCTCGAGGCAAAACTGATTACTTTTCCGATGCTTAACCCGCGCGTACTTCGACGCGGCGCGGACGCGCTTGCTCGCGACGCGGAATCGTGAGTCTCAGCACGCCATTGCTGAGATTCGCGTCGATCTTCGTCGTGTCGAAGTCTTCGCTCACCGTGAAGGCGCGTACGAAACGCGGCGCGCGCAGTTCGGCATGATGCACGCGCACCGTGCCCGGCACAGGCAATGCTGCTTCGGCTTCGATGGTGAGGCGCGCATCGTGCACCTTCACGTCGAGCTTCTCGCGCGAGACGCCGGGCAGATCGGCCCACAGCGTGATGCCATTGCTATCCTCGACGATATCGACCGCGGGTGTGACCGTTGCGCGGCGTGCATAGTCTTCGTTCTTGCGCGCAGCGTCGTTCGTGTTTTGCGCGGCGACTTGAGTGTTCTCGGTCATGATGTGCTTCCTCTTACTGAATGGTGATCGCACGCGGCTTCGATGCTTCGCGCTTGCCGATGGTGATGGACAACGTGCCGTTCTCATAGCGCGCTTCGACCTTGTCCGCGTCCGCGTTTTGCGGCAGTTCGATCACGCGGCGGAAGCTGCCGATGAAGCGCTCTTTCGCATACGTGCGCGCGCCTTCCACCGTTGCCTGCGCCTTGCGTTCGCCGCTAATGGTGAGCGTGCCTTTATCGACGGTCACATCGAGCGATGCAGGCTCGACGCCCGGCGCGAACGCGACGATATGAATCGCATCGTCCGTGCTGCCGATGTTCAGACGCGGGAAAGCATCCGCGCGGCTCGAACGCATGCTCGAAGGAAGATTGCCGAAGAGCGAGGACATCTGCCGCTGCATGCGGTCCAGTTCAGAGAAAACGTCGCCGCTGAAATAAAAGTCACTCATGGTCCAGTCTCCGATAGTGCGGCCAGCGCGGCCTGCAACAGGAAGTTGAATCGACGACGCGGTTATCGCCGTCAGTGCATCGAAAGTAGGTGCGAAGGCTATCGTTTCAATACCGCCGCGCTATGTTTCAAGCGCAATTTTTTTTCTCCGGGCGGCTCTTGAAAGAAGCCGAAGCGCGCTTACATCCGTCCGAATGCGCTTCTTGCAGGTCGTTCTGCTACCGTCGAATACAGCGCAACTGCTGCTGTTTTTCATCTCATGGAGCCGGCATCATCATCGCGTGAAAGATCGATACGGATTCAGGCAAAGGAGCCGCTCATGGAACTCTTGAAGATGTTGCGCATCGTGCTTTGGAGCTTTTTCGGCGTGCGCAAGCGCGCTTCGCACAACGCAGACTTCGCGCAGGTCAGGTTGCCGCTATTGCCGGTCATCGCCGTGATGCTCGCGGGCGCATTCGGCCTGACGCTGCTGACGGTGGCGAAGCTCGCCACGGGCATCGCGCACTGAACGCACGAGCGCGCCGTCCCGCTCTTACAATGGCGATCGGATGATTGCCACGAGCGAGGACGGGAACGATGAAAGTATGCGTTTATGGCGCGGGCGCCATCGGCGGATGGATCGGCGTGAAGCTCGCGCAGGCGGGCTGCGATGTCAGCGTGGTCGCGCGCGGCGCGACGCTCGATGCGCTGAAGACGGAAGGGTTGCGGCTCGTCGAAAAGGACGCCACGCATGTCGTGAAGGTCGCGGCGAGCGCCGAACCCGCTGATCTCGGCGTGCAGGATCTCGTCGTGGTTGCAGTGAAGGCGCCCGCGATGGAATCCGTCGCCGCGCATATCGCGCCGCTGCTGTCGAATGAAACCACCGTGCTGACCGCGATGAACGGCGTGCCCTGGTGGTTCTGCGACGGCCTTGGCGAACCGTTCACCGGCAAACGTCTTTCGTCCGTCGATCCGCAAGGCAAGATCGCCGCGGCGATTCCGGGCACGCAGACGGTCGGTTGCGTGGTGCACGCGAGTTGCTTCGTAGAAGCGCCGGGCGTCATCCGGCATCATCAGGGCAAGGGGCTGATTCTGGGCGAGGCGACGGGCGCACCGACCGCACGCACCGAATCGCTCGTTTCGCTCTTCTCGAAGGCGGGCTTCGACGCCACGCTCTCCGCGCAGATTCAACGCGACGTCTGGTTCAAGCTATGGGGCAACATGACGATGAACCCCATCAGCGCGATCACCGGCGCGACCACCGACCGCATTCTCAGCGACGATCTCGTGCGCGGCTTCGTCACGAACGTGATGCTCGAAGCGAAGGAAATCGGCGCGCGCTTCGGCATTCCCATCGAACAAAAGCCCGAGGATCGCCACGCCGTGACGCTCAAGCTCGGCGCGATGAAAACGTCGATGTTGCAGGACGTTCAGGCGGGCAAGGCGGTCGAGCTCGATGCGCTCGTCGCGTCCGTGCGCGAGTTGGGCGCGATGACCGGCGTGCCGACGCCGTTCACCGATGCGCTTCTCGGGCTCGCACGCCTGCATGCGCGCACGCTCGGGCTCTATCCGGCCTAAGCCGGTTCACCGCGCCACTCTGTCCGGCGAAGGCAGCACCTTCGCGCACACCCGACATCTTCAGAGGAACCCCATGGAGCAACAGGATCAGCGGGAAACCGCGAGCGAGCTCGTCGCAATGCGCGACATGCTGCGCGAGTTCGTCCGCGAGCGGGACTGGAGCCGCTTTCATTCGCCGAAGAATCTGGCTGCGGCGTTGTCGGTGGAAGCGAGCGAGTTGCTCGAACCGTTCACGTGGCTCGCCACCGGCGACAGAACCGAACTCGACGAATCGAAGCTGCAAGCCATTCGCCACGAAATGGCGGACGTGCTCGCCTATCTCGTGATGCTCGCCGACTCCCTCGACGTCGATCTGCATCGCGCGCTGATCGAGAAGATGGCGCTGAACCGGTCGAAATATCCGGCGCACAAAGTGAAGGGCGACGCGCGCAAGTACACGGAGTACGACGACTGACACCCGGACGAACGCCACTGGCGCACGATGCGCCCGCGCGGTTAAGCTTGGCGTTCAGCCCGTTCCCTTAGAGGATTGTCGATGGACTTTTCGCTTTCTCCGGAGTTGACCGATCTGCAGGCGCGCGTGCGCGCTTTCATCGCTGAAGAGATCGTGCCGTTCGAGCGCGATCCGCGTTGCACGCCGCATGGCCCGAACGAAGCGCTGCGCGCCGAGTTGATCGCGAAAGGGCGCGCGGCGAAGCTGTTGTCGAGCCACGTATCGCCCGAATTCGGCGGCCTGGGCCTGAATCACGTCGCGAAAGCCATTCTGTTCGAGGAGGCGGGCTATTCGCCGCTCGGTCCGGTCGCGCTGAACATCGCCGCGCCCGACGAAGGAAACATGCATCTGCTCGAAGCCATCGCTACGCCGCAGCAAAAGGAGTGCTGGCTGCGTCCGCTCGCGGCGGGCGAGATTCGCTCGTGTTTCTGCATGACCGAGCCGCCGCCGGGTGCGGGCGCCGATCCGGCGATGCTGCAGACCATCGCCGTGCAGGACGGCGACGACTACGTGATCGACGGACGTAAATGGTTCATCACGGGCGCGGAAGGCGCGGCGGTCGCGATCATCATGGCGAAGTTCGCCGACGGTCCCGCGACGATGTTCCTCGCCGATATGTCGAGCCCCGGCATCGTGATCGAGCGCGCGATGGATTCGCTCGATACGTGCTTTCCCGGCGGCCACGGCGTCGTGCGCTTCGAGGGCCTGCGCGTGCCGAAGGAAAACGTATTGGGCGAGCCGGGCGAAGGATTTCGCTACGCGCAGGTGCGGCTATCGCCGGCGCGTCTCACGCACTGCATGCGCTGGCTCGGCGCCGCGCGGCGCGCGCACGATGTCGCGACGGCGCATGCGCGGCAGCGTCAGGCGTTCGGCAAGGCATTGGGCGAGCACGAAGGCGTCGGCTTCATGCTCGCCGATAACGAAATGGATCTGCACGTCACGCGTCTCGCCATCAGGCATTGCGCGTGGGTGCTCGATCAGGGCGTGCTCGGCAAGCACGAATCGAGCATCGCGAAAGTGGTGTCGTCGGAGGCGCTGTGGCGGGTCGTCGACCGCTCGGTGCAGGTGCTCGGCGGGCAGGGCGTCACGCACGAAACCGTCGTCGCGCGGATTTTCGCGGATATGCGCGCGTTCCGTATCTACGACGGTCCGTCGGAAGTGCATCGATGGAGCATCGCGCGGCGCATCCTGCGCGGGCCGAAGCCGCGCGGCGAATCGGCCTGACGAATGCGCGCTTACTGCACGCGGGTTTCGCCGCGAGCCTGCCGTTGCGCGATGATGCGGCTCGCGCGCATCGCGTTGTCCGGGTAGTCCAGCCAGTCGTTCGGATCGTAGCCGACCGAGCGCCACAGCAGAAATTCCTGCCGGACCTGGTCGCGCGTTTTCGGCGCGTTCGGATCGGTGGTTTGCGCCGGCGGTTGCGCGAGCGCGGACGCGGCGCAGCACAAAGCGAGCGCGCCGAGGATGATGCGGGAAATGGATGTCATGACGAATACCTCACACCGCGTAGCACGGCGATTTCATTCTAGGTGACGGAACGAAAACGCGCAGAACACGTTGTTCGCGTTCGGCGCGTCGCGTTTCATATGTCGTGTGCTGACGAACCGCCCTATACTCGATTTCTTCGGGCGGGGCGTTCCGGCGATTCATAGAACATAGCCTGAGCCAACGAATACACGACAAACAGGCCCCAGTCATGAGCACGTCGAGCGTTGCCATCAGCAGCAGTTTTCCGGAGATGGACGAACTGAAAGCGATTCGCGTCGCGGGCGGCGCGCGCTTCGCGTGGCACACGATCGGCGAAGTGCGCGCACGCGAGCATATGTTTCCGATCCTGACCGCGGCGATCGGCTCGGACGATCCGCAAGCGCCCGCCATCGGCTTTTTCGGCGGCGTGCATGGGCTCGAATGCATCGGCACGCAACTCGTCCTCGAATACATGCGCGCGCTGTTGCACGGCTCGAATGGGACGACACGCTGCATCATCAACTGCGCGCGGTGCGGCTCATCTTCATGCCGATCGTCAATCCCGGCGGCATGTTCGCGCGCACCCGCGCGAATCCGAATGGCGTCGATCTGATGCGCAACGCGCCGCAAAGCGCCGAAGGACGCGTGCCGTTTCTCGCGGGCGGACAGCGCATCGGGCCGTGGCTGCCGTGGTATCGCGGCCCGGCCGATGGCCGCATGGAAGTGGAGAGCGCGGCGCTGCTTTCCGTTGTCGAGGAACAGTTGATGTCGCGGCCGTTGAGCTTCGCGCTCGATTGTCATTCGGGCTTCGGCTGGGACGACAGCATCTGGTTTCCCTACGCGCGCACCGAGCGGCAAATGGCGCATCTGCCGGAAATGTTTCTGCTGAAGACGATGTTCGAGGAGTCGTATCCGCATCATGGCTATGCGTTCGAGCCGCAGAGTCATCAATACCTGCTGCACGGCGATCTGTGGGATTTCGCGTATGACCGCTCGCGCGCACCCAACATCTTCCTTCCGATGACGCTCGAACTCGGCTCGTGGCGCTGGATTCGAAAGAATCCGATGCAGCTTTTCTCACGCCTCGGCATCTTCAATCCGATCAAGGCGCACCGGACGAGGCGCGTGCTGCGGCGTCATCCGAACTTCTTCGATTTCCTCACGCGCGCGGCGTTCTCGTCGCGTCGCTGGCTACCGAGCGGCGAATTCCGCGAGGACGTGCTGCGGCGCGCGCGCGAGCACTGGCAACGCACGGCCCTGCGATGAGCCAGTGGATCCTTCTGCGCGGCCTCACGCGTGAAGCGCGTCACTGGGGCGCGTTCGATGCGGCGCTCGCCGCGCATGGGCTCGCAGGCGCGGGCGAGCGCGCGATATGCATCGATCTGCCGGGCAATGGCGTCGAACGCGCGCATGGGGCGCCGCTTTCCGTCGTCAGGATGATGGCGTTCGTTCGCGAGCGCGCCGCCGCGCTGAACATACGCATGCCGTGCCGCGTGCTTGCGATGTCGCTCGGCGCGATGGTCGCCACTGCGTGGGCCGAACATCATCCCGGCGAGATCGAGCGGCTCGTGCTGATCAACACCAGCATGCGCCCGTTCGCGCGCGTGTCCGAACGCCTGCGTCCCAATGCGTGGCCGATGCTCGCGCGAATCGCGATGACGTGGACGCTGCCCGAGCGATGCGAAACGCTCATCCACGCGCTGACGTGCAGTCGTATCGACACGCGTGGCGCGGATATCGCGCACTGGGCGCATCTTCGGCGCACGCATGGCGCGAGCGCGGCGAACGCGCTGCGTCAACTCGCGGCGGCGGCGCGCTTTCGCGCGCGCGTCGATGCACCGCCATGTCCCGTATTGCTGCTATCGTCGGCGGCGGACCGGCTCGTCGATCCGATATGCTCGCTGCGCATCGCGGCGCAATGGCGTGCCTCGCACGCGGTGCATCCGTGGGCGGGCCACGATCTGCCTCACGACGATGCCAACTGGACGTGCGCAGCCATCGCCGCGTGGCTCGACGAGCGCAAGCGCACGCGTGACGTTTCCGTGACGAGTGCATGACACCCATTTGTTTCAAGGTCAATATGAAACCGCCCATCATCAATCTCGATGCGCTCGAACCGCACCCGCTGCCGCCGCAATTCGCGCCGACGGGCGCCGCCGCCGAACGTTACGCGCCGCGCATCGCGCGTATCGGCGGCATGCTCGGCGCGAGGAAACTCGGCTATAGCCTCATCGTGCTCGAAGCGGGCAAGCGCGCGTTTCCGTTTCATCATCATCGTGTGAACGAGGAGATGTTCTTCGTGGTGGAAGGCGAGGGCGAAGTCCGCATCGGCCAGGAGACGCATGCGATTCGCGCGGGCGACGTCATCGCCTGCCCGCCGGGCGATGCATCGACGGCGCATCAGATCGTCAACACGGGCGCGCAACCATTGCGCTACCTTGCGGTCAGCACGATGCAATCGCCCGAAGTGGTCGAGTATCCGGATACGGGCCGCCAGGCCGTGCTCGTCGCCGACGAGCCGGGCGTGAAGGGCTTGCGCGCCGTGTTTCGCGCAAGCGATTCGCTGCACTACTGGGACGGCGAATAGAAATGCAGCAGGCACGACGATGGCGAACACCGTCGTCGCTGCCTTCCATGCTTCGTCCATGTAACCGTCACGAATTTCCCGTTAGCGCATGTAACGGACGTGCGTTTCGCGCGACGCATAGGGGAAATCTCGTGTTGCAACGCAGCATCCCATTGCGTATGCTGTTCCTGGCAGGTGGCACAGGCCGCCGCCGCACGCATTCGAGCATCGACACGAACAATCAAACGCCGGCAAGCACAGAGCGTTTCATCGGGCGGGCCGGTAAGCATTACGGTCGTCAGCCTGAGGGAGCCGCACATATGGAACTGACCACATCGTCGCAACCGACGCTGCACGTCTTTCATCAGGAAGGAGGGTGGCATTGGGGCATCACCGTCGAGCGAGCGGCGGGAGGCGGAATGAAGGTCGTCGCGTATAGCGACGAAGGCTTCGGATCCGAGGAAGAGGCACGCGAGGACGGCGAACACGTCCTGCGCTCGGAAGACTGGCGCTCGCGCCAGAGTTTCAGCCGCAGCGAGCGGCGTCAAGGGTATTCCTGATCGGGGCGGCACACGCTCGCCCCCGTTATCGTCCCACCGTTCTTTTTTCCCCTCGTTGCACCCACGCCTCGCTGCATCTTTCGCCTGCACCGGAAACGCGCGACACTGAACGCATCCGCATTCCGACAAGGCGCGTCCCATGCCGTCCGTTCCCTGTCCCTCGCACGCGACACCCGACAATCCCCGTTTCGCAATACGCCGCATGACGCCGCGCGATGTCGACGTCGCGCTCGAATGGGCCGCGACCGAAGGATGGAATCCCGGTCTCGACGACGCCCGCTCGTTCTTCGCCGCCGATCCGCACGGATTTTTCGTCGGCACGTGGGACGGCGCGCCGGTCGGCTGCATCTCGGCGGTCGCATACGGCGATGCGTTCGGTTTCATCGGCCTCTATATCGTGGTTCCGGAATGGCGCGGCAAGGGCTTCGGCATGCGCTTGTGGAACGAAGGCATGGCGTATCTCGGCGCGCGCACTATCGGGCTCGACGGCGTGCTCGCGCAGCAGCCCAACTATCGGAAATCCGGCTTCGTGCTGGCGTATCGCAACGTGCGCTATGAAGGCATCGCATCGGCGGATGAAGATCCTGCCGCTGGAGCCACGATCACCGATGCGCTGAACATCCCCTTCGCGCGGCTTCTCGATTACGACACCCGCGTGTTCGCGTGCGAGCGCACCGCGTTCCTGCGAGCGTGGCTGTCGCAACCGCAGGCGCACGCGCGCGCACTCGCCGCGCTCGATGGCGACGCGGTGAGCGGCCTCGCCGTGATCCGGCGTTGCGGCGCGGGCCACAAGATCGGTCCGCTCTTCGCCGACGATCTGAGCACGGCGCGCGCGCTGTATCGTGGGCTCGTTTCCGTGCTGCCCGGCGAGACCGTGTTCCTCGACGTGCCCGAAATCAATCCTGCGGCGGTGGCGCTGGCGGTCGAACACGACATGACGAGCGTCTTCGAAACGGCGCGCATGTACACGCGTGCGGCCCCGGACGTGCCGCTCGCGCGTGTCTTCGGTGTAACGACCTTCGAGCTCGGCTGAGAACGCCAAAGACCGGTCAGGCCGGCGGCGTGCCGTCGTGAAAGAAGGTCTTCAGTTGCGAGCGCAGTTCGGGCGAATCCGTGTGCTGATGGACGGCGACGGCATGCTGCACGGCCGCTTCCATCAACTCGTCCTCGCTGTCGGCGGACAGGACGACGCTGCATTTCACGTCGCTCGGGCACTCGCGACAATCGATGTACTTGCGTGTCATGGCATCCTCCTCGCATGAGACGCTGAATCCAGTATAGGCGGCGCGCCGCGTCACGGTGACGAGGTTTGCGCGCGCGCGCACACTCCGGTAACGTGTGACGTCTGTGCCACGCGCGAGCCCGCTCATGAGCCACGATCATCCGCACCATCACGACCACGACCACGATCACGATCACGCCGGCAGTGAATTGCCGGAGATGGACCTGCGCGTGCGCGCGCTCGAATCGCTGCTGGTCGAAAAAGGGTATATCGATCCGCGAGCGCTAGACGTCTTCATCGAAACCTACGAGCACAAGGTCGGGCCGCGCAATGGCGCGCGCGTCGTCGCGAAGGCGTGGAGCGATCCCGCGTTTCGCACATGGCTTTTGGGCGATGCCACCGCCGCCATCGCCTCGCTCGGTTTCACCGGCCGGCAAGGCGAGCACATGGTCGCGCTCGAGAACACGGAGGACGTACATAACATGGTCGTCTGCACGCTATGCTCGTGCTACCCGTGGTCGGTGCTCGGGCTGCCGCCGGTCTGGTACAAGTCGGCGCCGTATCGCTCGCGTGCGGTGATCGATCCGCGCGGCGTGCTGCGGGATTTCGGCGTCGAATTGCCGGAACAGGTCGAGTTGCGCGTATGGGATTCGACCGCCGAAGTGCGCTATCTCGTCGTGCCGATGCGTCCCGCCGACACCGATCATCTCGACGAAGACGCGCTCGCCGATCTCGTCACACGCGATTCGATGATCGGCACGGGCGTCGCGCTCGCGCCGTCGCAGGCAACGGGAGCATCGGCATGAACGCGGCGCACGACATGGGCGGCATGCAGGCGTTCGGCCCCATCGAAATCGATGCCTGCGACGCGCCGGGCGCATCGCCGTTTCACGCGGAATGGGAGCGCCGCGTGCTGGCCGTCACGCTCGCGATGGGCGCGACGGGCCAATGGAACATCGACACGTCCCGTGCCGCGCGCGAAAGCCTGCCGCCCGCGCAGTATCTCGGCAGCAGCTATTACGAAATCTGGTTCGAAGGCTTGAAGAAACTCTTGACGGCGAAGGGACTCGCGAGCGCCGATGAGATCGCGAGCGGCCGTTCGCAATCCGCCGCGAAGCCGAACGTGCGCGTGCTGAAAGCGGAGGACGTAAGCGCCGCGCTGTTGCGCGGTGCGCCGGTCGATCGTCCGGCTACGTCGGCGGCGCGCTTTTCCATCAGTGATGAAGTCCGCACGAAACTGATGAATCCGCCGACGCACACGCGTCTGCCGCGCTATTGCCGCGGCAAGCTCGGGCGCGTCGTCGCGGTGCGCGGCACGCACGTCTTTCCCGATGAAAACGCGCTCGGTCACGGCGAGCATCCGCAATGGCTCTACACCGTGCGTTTCGAGGCGAAAGACTTGTGGGGCGCGGACACGACCGCGTCGTCGGTGTGTGTCGATTGCTGGGAGCCGTATCTCGAATGACCTCGACCGACGCTGAATCGAAGCTGAAAGAACTGCGCGCCGCGTTGCCCGAACTGCCTTTCGATGGCGACGGTCCCGTGTTTCGCGCGCCGTGGGAAGCGCAGGCGTTCGCGATGGCGCTCGCGTTGCACGAGCGCGGCGTGTTCACCTGGAAGGAGTGGGCGCACGCGTTGAGCATCGCGATCGAGGACGCGCAGGCGGCGGGCGATCCCGATCACGGCGACACGTATTACGCGCATTGGCTCAGCGCGCTCGAACGCCTCACTGCCGAAAAGGGATGCGTGAGCGACGCGATGCTTGCGCAGCGGCGCGACGAATGGCACGAGGCCGCGCGCGCCACGCCGCATGGCCAGCCGATCGTGCTTACGCGCGCATTGCCCGCCGCGACGCTCGATGCGTATCGCGCGGCGATCTATCGGATCGAAGCGCAGCCGGACATCGACATGAAGATCGGCGTCGGGAATCGCGATGTCGTTGCCTTGCTCGAAAAGCATGGCGTCGCAAGCGCGGTGTTCGTCACGGCGTTCAATCCGTTCGGTCATGTGCTCACGCCGCAAGAAAATGCGCTGCGCCAGCGGGCGCTGATCGAACGCGTCGGACAGATGGGATTGCAGGCGCTGGCGGGCGCGGGCGTCGATCCGCAGCATGTCTGGGTGGCCGAAGCGAGCCTCTTCGCGCTCGGCGCGACCCGCGACACCGCCGATACGCTGATGACGCAATTCGCGCAGAACGCCGTCGTGTATGTCGACCGCGCGGGCGTGCCGGAATTGCTGCTGCATCCGGATCATCGCTGAAACTAACCAACAGGAGAAACCCATGCCGCTCGTTCGCATCGATCTGCAGAAAGGCAAGGACAGCGCGTATCGCACGACTATCGGCGATGTCGTGTACGACGCGATGCGCTCGACACTCGACGTGCCCGAGAACGATCGGTTTCAGATCGTCGCGGAGCACGGCGCGACGGACTTCATCGTCGATCGCACGTATCTCGGCATCAGCCGCACGGACGATTGCGTCGTGATCCAGGTCACGCTCAACGAAGGCCGCGACCTCGCGAAAAAGAGCGCGTTCTACAAGGCGGTCGCCGATGGCTTGCACGAACGTCTCAAGCTGCGGCGCGAGGATGTTTTCATCAGCCTCGTCGAAGTGAAGAAGGAGAACTGGTCCTTCGGCAACGGCGAGGCGCAGTACGCTCCCAAATGACCGAAGCAACGATTCCCTTCGATGTCCGCCCGATGCCGCTTCCCGATCACGCGCCCGGTGACGTGCGCGCGTGGCTGCTTCATATCGATTTTTCGATGCCGCTCGACAGCGCCGCCTACGCCGTGATGAACGCGGATGAACGCGCGCGCGCCGCGCGTTTTCTGCGTCACGCGGATGGCGCGCGTTTCGGCGCGGTGCGTTGCGCGCTGCGGCATCTGCTCGCGGCCGAAACGGGCGACGATCCCGCGCGTCTCGCGTTCGATGCCGGCGATCGCGGCAGGCCGTTTCTCGTTCACCGGAACGCGCCGGATTTCAACGTGTCGCATTCGGGCGGCTATGGCTTGATCGCGATGTCGCGAGAAAGGCGCGTGGGCGCCGATATCGAGGAAGCGCGCGCGACGTTCGATTGGCGCGATCTCGCGCCCGCGGTGCTCGGGGATATCGACCGGCGCGAAATCGAAGCCTTGCCCGACGATGCCGCCCGAAACCGCGCGTTCTTCGACTGCTGGACGGCGAAAGAGGCGGTGCTGAAGGCGCACGGCGATGGCATCGGCAGCACGGATGTCGCGATGCACGGCTTTTCAGTTCTTCCGCGCAGGGACGTTCGCTATGCGGTGACGCGCGGCGCGGGCGCGTTCGACGCTATTTCGCTCACCGCGCCCGACGGATACGCTGCGGCGCTAGCCTGGTCCTATTGATGCGTCGCAGCGACGCTCACGCCACTTTCGTGCGCAGCAAGTCGCGATGCGTGAGATACAGCCGCAAGTCGAATTCGATCTGATGGTAGCCGGGCTGCATCAACTCGCACAGGCGATAGAAGGCCTTGTTGTGATCGCTTTCCTTCAGATGCGCGAGTTCATGCACGACGATCATCCGAAGAAACTCGGGCGCGGTGTCCCTGAAAAGCGACGCAATGCGGATTTCCTTCTTCGCCTTGAGCTTCGCGCCCTGCACGCGCGAGATGGCGGTGTGCAGGCCGAGCGCGTGACGCAGCACGTCGAGCTTGCTGTCGTAGAAGACTTTGTCGATTGCAGGCGCGACGCGCAGGAATTCCTGCTTCAGATCTGAGCAATATTCATAGAGCGCGCGATCGGACTGTACGGCGTGCCTGTTCGGATAGCGCGCGTCGAGATACGAACCCAGTTGTTGCTGGGCGATCAGTCGGCGAACCTTGTCCTGCAGCACGTTCGGGTAGGCGCTCAGGTATTTCAGGTGTTGCATGACGGCCAAATTCGATAAAAATGCCTGCGTGCGCAGGCGGGCGTGGGACGCATCGGGCAGCGTCCGCAGCGTGATTTGCGCAGCGATTCAGCAATCATTTTAGTCAACGCCGCGCGGCCTCGCCGACGCCGTTCGCACAAGCGTGTTTCGACGCACGCAATTGCGTAAGTTTATGTTTCAGGCCGGTTTCGACCCCAGCGACCGTGCGAACATGCGCCCTCTTCGGGCAAGGGCGACAAAGGCGGTTTCTTCATGGCATCGAGCAAGGCTCATCATGCGACGGGATGGGCGGCAGGCATCATCGCGGCGGCGATCGTGACGCATCCGGCCACGGCGGGCGGCGCGAACATGCTCGCGGGCGTTTTCGCGCTGCTCGCGGGCGTCGCCGGGGCGACCGCGCCGGACTGGCTCGAAGTCGCGTGGTGGACGCGCGCGCGCAAGCTCTGGATCACGCATCGCACGCTCACGCACTGGGGCATCGGCTGGGTTGCGCTGCTCGCGCTTTCGTATCACTTTCTCGGCCGGCATCCGGCGGCGCCCGTCGCGTTCGGCTTCGCGTGCGGCGGGCTCATGCATCTCTTCGCGGACTGGCCGAACCCGCTCGGCGTGCCTTGGATCGCCGCGCGCCATTCGCTCAATCTATGGACGAGCGGCCATTGCGATCTGATCATCGTCGCGGCTGCGTGGGCTGCAGCGCTTTTCGTCGTCGACGATGTCTGGTTTCATCATGTCTATGGCCGCATGCTGCTGAACGCACTACATATCTAGCACGACATTGCGAGGAGTCACGTTCTCATGCAACCGAATCCCATGCGCAATCGCTTCGCTTTCTTCCTTGCCGCCTTTCTCGCGATGCTCGCGCTCGGCGGCTGCGCGGGCTTCTTCAATCGCGACGCGATGCGCGTGAGCGTCGCGGGCATCGAGCCGCTCGAAGGGCAAGGGCTGGAGATGCGTTTCGCCGTGAAGCTGCGCATTCAGAACCCGAACGACGCGCCGATCGACTTCGATGGCGTCGCGCTCGATCTCGATCTCAACGGCCGCGCATTCGCGAGCGGCGTCAGCGATCAGCGCGGAACGGTGCCGCGTTTCGGCGAAACGGTGCTGTCCGTGCCGGTGACGGTATCGGCATTCTCGATGGCGCGCCAGGCGTTCGGCTTCGCGAGCGGCGACACCGTCAGCAAGGTGTCGTATGCGGTGCGCGGCAAACTCGCGGGCGGCGCGTTCGGCGGCGCGCGCTTCGCCGACAGCGGTTACGTCGATCTGCCGGGCATGGGCGCGCCCGGCTACTAGGGCGCGGACGGCTCCCACGGATCGTAAGACACGACGCGATCCGCCTCGTTGGCGTCGTTGCGGGCGATCACGGCGCGCGCTGCTTGCGTCGCGCTCAGATTGACCGGCTGATGCGGCACGCCCGGCGGAATGAATACGAAGTCGCCCGGCTCGTTGATGACCGATTCCGCCAGTCCCGGCCCATAGCGCGTCTCGATGCGTCCTTCGAGTATGTAGATGCCGGTCTCGTAGCCAACGTGGATGTGCGGCTCGCCGCGTCCGCCCGGCGGCACGACGACGATATGCATCGCGAGTCCGCGCGTGCCCGCCGTCTTCGCCGACAGCCCGACGAAATACGGCAGATGCTGAACCGTCGCGAGTTGCTCTTTCGGACGCACCGTGACGACCGTCTGCTGCGCTGTCTCTTCAGTGAAATCCTGCATGGCGATGCCTCCGTGAGCCGCTCTTCAGCTATCGACAATAGTCGAAAGCCGATGTCGCGCAAAGGTCATGCGATGCGGCTAACGTAGCCGGAATGCGCGCACCGTCTTTGTGCAACCGCACATGCCCGACCCGCGAGCGATGCGCCGGGGCGGCGCATAATCTCCTTGATTCGAAGCGCGAGCCGCAATCGCACCGCAACCGAAAGCCTCGGGAGGACACCATGCTGGTCAAGAACGAAGCGCGGGTCGAACATCTCATCAACGATCTTCTCGAGTTCGCGAGAGGGCGATTGCCGGAGCCAAGCTTCAAGGTCATCGAGCCGCTGCTTCGCTATTACTACGAGCAGGTCGATGTCGAGGATATCGCGAGCCGCGATGTCGCCGATCTCTACGGCGCCGCGATGGCGCACTGGCAGACCGCGCAGAAGTTCGTGCCGGGGCGCGAGGTGCTGCGCGTCTACAACCCGAATCTGGAGCAGCACGGCTGGCATTCGGATCACACGGTCGTCGAGATCGTCAACGACGACATGCCGTTTCTCGTCGATTCGGTGACGATGGAACTCAACCGCCTGGGGCTCGCGCTGCATTCGGCGATTCATCCGGTGTTTCGCGTCTGGCGCGCGAGCAAGGGCGCGCATACGGGCGAGATCGAGCGCATCGGTCAGGGTCATGCCGAAGCGGGCGACGGCAACTCCGAGCTCGAATCGTTCATCCATTTCGAAGTCAATCGCTGCGGCGACGGCGAGCGTCTCGACGAAGTGCGCGAGAACATCGCGCGCGTGCTCGGCGACGTGCGCGCGGCGGTCGAAGACTGGCCGAAAGTCACCGAGGCCGCGCGTGTAGCGATAGACGATCTGAAGGCGCGCGATACGACGCCCGACGGCATCGAGTCCCGCGCGTTCCTCGAATGGATGGTCGCCGATCACTTCACGTTCCTCGGCTGCCGCGATTACGAACTCGTCGAGCATGAAGGCGGCTTCGCGCTGCGCGGCGTGGCCGGCTCGGGCCTCGGCATTTTGCGCGAAACCTTGCGCGCGCCGTCCGACGGGGACGTGACGCCGCTGCCGCCGGGCGCGGCCGCGATCATCGAAGGCGCGGCGCCGATCTTTCTCACGAAGGCGAATTCGCGCGCGACGGTGCATCGGCCGGGCTATCTCGACTATGTCGGCGTGAAGCGCACGTCGCCGGATGGCAAGGTGATCGGCGAACGGCGCTTCCTCGGTCTCTATACGTCGACGGCGTATCTCGTGCCCACGTCCGAGATCCCGATCGTGCGCCGCAAATGCGCGAACATCGTGCGGCGCGCGGGCTTTCTCGCGAAGGGGCATCTGGCGAAGTCGCTTATCACGGTGCTCGAACAATATCCGCGCGACGAACTGTTCCAGGCCGATGAAGACGTGCTCTTCGATATCGCCATCGGCGTGCTGCGTTTGCAGGAACATCAGCGCACGCGGCTTTTCGTGCGGCGCGACCGCTTCGACCGCTTCGTGTCGTGCCTCGTCTTCGTGCCGCGCGACAAGTTCAACACCGACTTGCGCCGCCGCATCAGCCGTGTGTTGATGGAAGCGTTCAACGGCAAGAGCATCGAGTTCACGCCGCTCCTGTCCGAATCGCCGCTCGCGCGCATTCATATCGTCGTGCGTGCGGACAGAGGCGCGATGCCCGAAGTCGATACCCGCGAACTCGAAGCGCGCGTCGTGCAGGTCGCGCGCCGCTGGCAGGACGATCTCGCCGATGCGCTCATCGACAGTCACGGCGAGGAAGCGGGCAACCGGCTCCTGCAGCGTTATGCCGATTCGTTCCCGGCGGGTTATCGCGAGGACTATCCGGCGCGCACGGCGGTGCGCGACATCGAATTGATCGAGGCGACGCATACGCGGCCCGGCGGCTTGTCGATGAGCCTGTACCGGCCGATCGAAGCCGGACGCCGCGCGTTTCGCTTCAAGGTGTATCGCGTCGGCGATCCGATCGCGCTGTCGCACAGCCTGCCGATGCTGGAGCATCTCGGCGTGCGTGTCGATGAAGAGCGGCCGTATCTGATCGAGCCGACCGGCGCGCCGAATGCGTGGATCCACGATTTCGGGCTGGAGTTGCAGGACGACGTGGAATTCGATATCGACCGCGTGAAGCCGCTCTTCGAAAACGCGTTCGCGAGCGTGTGGTCGGGCGAGATCGAGAACGACGACTACAACCGTCTCGTTCTGCGCGCGGAGTTCGGCGCGCGCGACGTGACGATCATGCGCGCCTATGCGAAATATCTGCGGCAGGTTGGCTCGACCTTCAGCGATGCGTATATCGAGCGCGCGCTGATCGGCAATCCGCTGATCGCGAAGAAGCTGCTGCAACTCTTCATGGTGCGTTTCGATCCGGCGCGCGGCGGCTCGGCGGAAGATCGCGACAAGGCCGCCGAACGCGTGCTCGCCGATATCGAAGCCGCGCTCGACAAGGTGCCGAATCTCGACGAAGACCGCATCCTGCGTCAGTTTCTGGGCGTCATCACGGCGACGGTGCGAACCAATCATTTCCATCGCGATGCGCAAGGCCAGCCGCGTCCGTATGTGTCGTTCAAGCTCGATCCGTCGAAAGTGCCGGGCTTGCCCGAGCCGAAGCCGATGTTCGAAATCTGGGTCTATGCGCCGCGCGTCGAGGGCGTGCATTTGCGCGGCGGACGCGTTGCGCGCGGCGGGCTGCGCTGGTCGGACCGGCGCGAGGATTTCCGCACCGAAGTGCTCGGCCTCATGAAAGCGCAGATGGTGAAGAACACGGTAATCGTGCCGGTCGGATCGAAAGGCGGCTTTGTCGTGAAGAATCCGCCGCCCGTATCGGATCGGGAAGCGTTTCTCAATGAAGGCATCGCGTGTTATCAGATGTTCCTGCGCGGCCTGCTCGACGTGACCGACAACCGCACGCCCGATGGCATCGTGCCGCCGCCCGATGTCGTGCGCCACGATCCCGACGATCCGTATCTCGTCGTCGCCGCCGACAAGGGCACGGCCACGTTCTCCGACTACGCGAACGCGATCGCGCACGAATACGGCTTCTGGCTCGACGATGCCTTCGCGTCCGGCGGGTCGGTCGGCTACGACCACAAGAAGATGGGCATCACGGCGCGCGGTGCGTGGGAATCGGTGAAGCGGCATTTCCGCGAGATGAACTTCGATACGCAGACGACCGATTTCACCGTGGTCGGCATCGGCGACATGTCCGGCGACGTCTTCGGCAACGGCATGCTGCTGTCGCGCCATATCAGGCTGATTGCGGCGTTCGATCATCGGCATGTGTTTCTCGATCCGACGCCCGATGCGGCCACGAGCTTCGATGAGCGCGCGCGTCTTTTCGCGCTGCCGCGCTCCAGCTGGGCCGACTACGATCCCGCATTGATCTCGACGGGCGGCGGCGTCTATCCGCGCACGGCGAAGTCGATTCCGATCTCGCCGCAAGTGCAGGCGGCGCTCGGCATCAGCGCATCGGTGCTCGCGCCGAACGAACTGATCCGCGCGATCCTGCTGGCCGAGGCGGATCTGCTCTATAACGGCGGCGTCGGGACGTATGTGAAGTCGAGCGCGGAGACGCATCAGCAAGTCGGCGATCGAACGAATGATGGCGTGCGCGTGAACGGCGCGGAACTGCGCGTGAAGGTCGTCGCGGAAGGCGGCAATCTCGGGCTCACGCAACTGGGGCGCATCGAGTTCGCGCAGAAGGGCGGCCGCATCAATACGGATGCCATCGATAACTCGGCGGGCGTCGACTGTTCGGATCACGAGGTCAACATCAAGATTCTGCTCGGCCTCGTCGTCGCGGATGGCGAGATGACCGAGAAGCAACGCAACGCGCTGCTCGCCGAAATGACCGATGAAGTCGGCCTGCTCGTGCTGAAGGACAACTATGCGCAGACGCAGGCGCTGTCGATCGCAAAGCGCCATGTCGCCGAAACGCTCGACGCGGAAGCCCGCATGATGCGCTTCCTCGAACGCGGCGGGCGCCTGAAGCGGCGTATCGAGTTCCTGCCGAACGACGACGACATCAACGAGCGCGCGGCGGCGAAGTCGGGGCTGACGTCGCCAGAACGCGCGGTGCTGCTCGCGTACGGCAAGATGTGGCTCTACGACGAACTGCTCGAATCGGACGTGCCCGAAGACGCGCTCGTCGCGGACATGCTGCCCGAGTATTTCCCGAAGCCCTTGCAGCAGCGCTATAGCGAGACGATGCAGCGCCATCCGCTGAAGCGCGAGATTCTCGCGACGCATCTGACGAACGCGCTCGTGAATCGTGTGGGCTGTACGTTCGTGCATCGGCTGATGGAAGAGACCGATGCGCGCCCGAGCGATATCGTGCGCGCGGCGCTGATGTCGCGCGATGTCTTCGATCTCGACGATTTGTGGCGCAGCATCGACGGACTCGACAACATCGTCGCGGATGAAGTGCAGGCGCGCATGTTCGTCGATGTCGTGCGTCTGCTCGACGATACGTCGCTGTGGTTCCTGCGTCATCTGAAGCACAACGGATCGGGCTCGAACGAGGCGAAGGGTTTGCTCGCGCGTTGCCGCGAGGCGGCGCTTCGACTCGCGCCGCAACTGCCGGCGCTCTTGCCCGCGACGCAGCTCGACGCGTGGTACGCGCGGCGGCGCGATCTGGAGGATGCGGGCGTCGAGAGCAGTCTCGCGGCGCGCGTCGCGAGCGGCGAGATCGCGACCGCCGTGCTCGACAGCGCGGAAGTGGCGGCGTGTTCCGGGCGCGGCCTGGAACTGGTGGCGAGCGTGTATTTCGGCATCGGCACGTTGCTCGATTATCGCGGCATCGCCGAACGGGCGATGGCACTGCCGATCACGACGCACTGGGACTTGCTCGCGCGCGCGGCGGCGCTGGAAGAGCTCGCGCGATTGAAGCGCGCGCTGACGGTGAGCGCGCTCGAACAGTCGCGCGGCATCGATGCGCCGGATGTGATCGTCGAGAGCTGGCGCGCGAAACGGCAGGACGCGCTGGATCGGTACACGCGCTTGCTGGCCGAATTGCGGGCGAGCGGCGGCGCGAGTTTGTCGATGCTGCTGGTGGTCGTGAGGGAGATGGCGGTGCTGGAGAGAGCGTAGGGACCGTGGGGATTGGCGGCCTTTTATCAATTCTCAACAAATCGTCTCAGGCGTTCCCCTCGGCACTCATTTTTAGGAACTGTCCTTCTTTTTGAAAGATTTGAATTGCCAAATAATTGTCGATTTTTCGAAAGCACCTGTCTGACGGCAGGTGTTTTCAAGATTCGACGTTTTGGAGGCAATTCATGAGCGTTATCAAAGGGCGCCTGGCGATCGCGGTTGCGGTCGCGTCCGTTGCAGTTCTGTTTGGCGGATGCGCGACCGAGGCGTCGCACTCGGTTGCGGTTCCCGCCGTCGCGAGTTCCCAGAAGCCGTTCGCGGGCAAGCCCGTGCCCGTGGCCATCGGCAAGTTCGACAATCGCTCGAATTACATGCGTGGCGTGTTCTCGGATGGCGTCGATCGCCTCGGCAGTCAGGCGAAGACCATCCTCGCCACGGCCTTGCAGCAAAGCCGACGCTTCACCGTGCTGGATCGCGACAACCTTGGCGAAACGAAACAGGAAGCCGGGTTCGCGAACAAGGCGCAGTCGATTCGAGGCGCGAATTACATCATCACCGGCGACGTGACGGAGTTCGGCCGCAAGGATGTCGGCGATCAGCAATTGTTCGGCATTCTCGGACGCGGGAAGACTCAGGTGGCCTATGCGAAGGTCAGCCTCAATATCGTCGATATCGCCACGTCCGAGATCGTGACGTCGAGCCAGGGCGCCGGTGAATTCAGTTTGTCGAGCCGCGAAGTGATCGGCTTCGGCGGAACGTCGAGCTATGACTCCACGCTCAATGGCAAGGTGCTCGATCTTGCGATCAGCGAAGCGGTCAATCACCTGGCCGAACAAGTCGATGCCGGCGCCCTGCCGGCCGCAAAGTAATTCCACTCGTTTTCATCCGAACAACAACATGATCGTCAAGATTCACAAACTGACCGGCTTCGCGCTGCCGGTCGCGGTGGCGTGCTCGCTGCTGACGGGTTGCGCAACACAGACCACGTCGCTTTATCAATGGGACGGCTATCAGCCGCAGGTCTACGAATACTTCAAGGGACAAACGAGTCCGTCCGACCAGATCGCCGCACTCGAAGCGGCCCGCGAGAAGGTCTTCGCAAAGGACAAGACATTGCCTCCGGGCTTTCGCGCGCATCTCGGCATGTTGTACGCGACCGTGGGCAAGGGCGCCGAGGCTCGTCAGCAATTGACCGAGGAAAAGGAGCGCTTTCCCGAGTCGTCTACGTATATGGATTTTCTGTTGAGCAAACTTCAGTAAGCACCGACCATGACTTTCAATATTTCCCGCAAACTCATCGCGGTGCTGTCGGTCCTCTTGACGATGACCGCATGCGCTTCGCGCTCGCCGAGCCAGACGGACTACACGGCGTTCCGCAACAGCAAGCCGCGTTCGATTCTCGTTCTTCCGCCTGTCAACGACTCGAAGGATGTCGGCGCGACCTACGGCATGCTGTCCCAGATGACGATGCCGCTCGCCGAGGGCGGTTACTACGTCGTGCCGGTCGCCGAGATGGAAGAGACCTTCAGGCACAACGGTCTGACGACTGCAAACGACATTCAGGACGTTTCGGCGGCGAAGCTGCGCAGCATTTTCGGCGCGGACGCAGCGTTGTACACGAAGATCACCGCATACGGCTCGTCGTATCAAGTGGTCGCGAGCACGACTCAGGTCACGGCCGCGGCGAAGCTCGTCGATCTGCGCTCAGGCGAAACGCTTTGGAGCGGTTCGGCCACGGCGAATGGCAACGAGGTCGGCACGAACGTGAGCGTCGGGTCCGGTCTCATTGGCGCGCTTGCGCAAGCTGCTGTCACGCATGTCGTGAATGTCACCAGCGACAAGTCATGGGCCGTTGCGGGACTCACTAGTCAGCGCTTGCTGGCAACGGGTGGATCGAACGGTCTGCTGTATGGGCCACGCTCGCCGAAATACGGAACGGACTGACCGGGACATAACGCGAGAAGCGACAACGCGCCGAATCATCGGCGCGTTTTTTTTCGCCGATTAAACCGTCGTTTCCTTAATAGATGATCGCTAAATGAGGAATACACACCAAGCTCATGAAGCACTGAATGCACTCGCTCGCCGCATCGGCAACTTTGTCCGATACATGCTAGATCACATGCACGATTTAACTGCTCGGAGACTTTACATCGCGTAAATCAAGGCATTAAATCAACAGGCGGGCCGAAGCGTCCGCTTGTTGCAATTCATCCCCGTTCTCGTGATTTCTCCGACGTGCATCCGATCGACATGCCACGCACGATCCGATGGCGGGTTCCTTGCGCTTTCGCGTACCAACTGGCAGGGTCGGACACGTCGCGGCGCTTCATATAGCAGCGAGGTCTCACAATGAGCAACATTTCAGGCGAAGCGATCGACACCCTCAAGGCGTCGGTGCGAGGCAGGCTCATCACACCGTCGGATTCCGATTACGACGAAGCGCGCAAGGTCTGGAACGCGACTATCGACAGGCGCCCCGCGCTCATCGTGCGTTGCGCCGGCGCGGCCGACGTCATCGCCGCGCTAGCGTTCGCGCGCGAGCAGGGCGTACTCGTTTCGATTCGCGGCGGATCGCACAACATCGCGGGCAGCGCAGTCAGCGACGACGCCTTGATGATCGATCTCTCCGCGCTGAAGTCCGTGCGTATCGATCCGCAAGCGAAGCGCGCCTATGTCGAGCCCGGCGCGCTGCTCTCCGACTTCGATCACGAAGCGCAGGCATTCGGCCTCGCGACACCGCTCGGCATCAACTCGACGACGGGCGTCGCCGGTCTCACGCTCGGTGGCGGCTTCGGCTGGATCAGCCGCAAGTTCGGCGTGACAGTCGACAATCTCGTCGCAGCGGAGATCGTCACGGCCGACGGCACCTGGCGCCGCGTGAGCGCGGACAGCGAGCCCGATCTCTTCTGGGCATTGCGCGGCGGCGGCGGCAACTTCGGCGTCGTGACGCTCTTCGAATATCAGCTGCATGAAGTCGGTCCGCAGATATACGGCGGCCTCGTCGTCTTTCCGCTCGAACAGGCGAATGAGGTTCTGCCGAAGTATCGCGAGTTCGTCGCGCAATGTCCCGACGAGCTCACCGTGTGGGCCGTGCTGCGTCTCGCGCCGCCGCTGCCGTTTCTTCCCGAGGACGCGCACGGCAAGCCCGTGGTCGTGTTGGCGAGTTGCTATGTCGGCCCGGTCGAAAACGGCGAAAGGGCGCTCGCGCCCGTACGCAGCTTCGGCACGCCCTATGGCGAACATCTCGGCGCGATGCCGTTCGCAGCATGGCAGAAGGCATTCGATCCGCTGCTCACGCCGGGTGAGCGCAACTACTGGAAATCGCACAACTTCGCGAGTCTGAACGACGCAACCTTCGACATCCTGACGAATGCGGTGAAGTCGCTTCCGTCGACGCAGTGCGAGGTCTTCATCGGCGCGATGGGCGGCCAGACGAATCGCGTGCCCGTCGATGCAACCGCATATGCGAATCGCGATTCGATCTACACGATCAACATTCACGGCCGCTGGAGCGAGGTCGCGGACGACGACAAGTGCACGAAGTGGGCGCGCGACATGTTCTCCGCGATGACGCCGCATGCAATCGGCAGCGTCTACGTGAACTTCATGACGGGAGAAGAAGGAGACCGTGTGAGAGCGGCGTATGGTCCGAATTACGAGCGGCTCGCCGAAGTGAAGCGGCGCTACGATCCGGATAACCTGTTCCGCAGCAATCAGAACATCACGCCGGCGGCGTGACGGCAGGTGCGTCGTGTTTCGCGATGAAACACGACGCACCGCAAGCGTCGTTCAGGGCCGGTTCAGTTGACGGCCGATATCGCGCGTGCCGAACTTCGACGCGTCGTTATCGGCTTCTTCGTAGACGAGCTTGAGCGTTTCGACGCTCAGATATTGACGCAAGAGGCCCAAAAATTTTGGCTCGACCGCGAGACGCAGCCGGTCGAATCGTTGATGCAAGCGGCTCCGTTCGAGATAATCCGCGACGGTCCGCGCGAACTTCTCACGATCCATTTCTGCCGTTTCGGTCGCGCGCGGCGCGGGGTTCCTGAGGTCCTCGACTTGCCGCAAATCCAGCTTCAATCCCTGCGTTTCGAAGATCCGGGCACGGCTGCCGTCGGCGGCGAGAACCCAGGTGATGGCGGTCATGATGCTCCTCCTGTTCGCCAGCCCAAGCGGGCTCCCGCCATTGTGCGCCTAATCTTCGTTTAGCGGCTTCGTTGTCGCCCCGCATTCGTTTTCGCGGCGCAGCAACGCGCGCGCGAATGTGCATCAAGGCAGCATCGAACCGCTCGCTGCGAAGCGCGTGTGGAACGAAAACGCCTGATCGAGGCGATGCGGCGTATGTCCGCCGAGCGCTGCTGCATCGCGGTAATAGTCGCGCAAAAGATCGCGATAGAGCGGATGCGCGCAGTGCTCGATCACGCTCATCGCGCGTTCGCGTGGCGCGAGGCCGGTGAGGTTGGCGAGCCCGCGTTCGGTCACGACGATATCGACATCGTGTTCGTTGTGGTCGCAATGGGGCACCATCGGCACGATGCTCGAGATACGGCCGTCCTTCGCGACCGATTTCGTCGCGAACACCGCATACGCCGCATTGCGCGCGAAGTCGCCCGAGCCGCCGATGCCGTTCATCATGTGCGTGCCGCCGACGTGCGTCGAATTCACGTTGCCGTAGATGTCGGCTTCGAGCGCCGTGTTGATCGCGATGAGACCGAGGCGCCGAATCACTTCAGGATGATTGCTCACTTCCTGCGGCCGCAGCACGAGCCGGTCGCGATAGCGTTCGATCTCGTTGAACACTTTCTCCTGCCGTTGCGCGGACAGCGTGATCGACGCGCCCGATGCGAACGTCGCCTTGCCTGAGTCGAGCAGATCGAAGGTCGAGTCTTGCAGCACTTCGGAATAGATCGTCAGCGCTTCGAACGGCGACGCCGCGAACCCCGACAGCACAGCGTTCGCAATGGTGCCGATGCCGGCCTGCAACGGCGGCAACTGTTTCGGCAGACGCCCGCGCGAGACTTCATGCTGAAAGAACTCGATGAGATGACCGGCGATCAACGCCGTGTCCTGGTCGGCGGGCAACACGGTGGATGCGCTGTCCGGCTTGTCGGTGATGACGATCGCGGCGATCTTCTCGATCGGAATCTCGATGGCGGCCGCGCCGATCCGGTCATGCGGGCGCACGATCGGCAGCGCTTCGCGCGCGGGACGGCGCTCGGGAATCCAGATGTCGTGCAGGCCTTCGAGCGAGAGCGGCTGCGCCAGATTGATCTCGACGATCACGCGTTCGGCGAGGATCGCGAAGCTCGCGGTATTGCCGACCGAGGTCGTCGGCACGATGCCGCCGCTCTCGGTGATCGCGGCTGCTTCGACGATCGCGAGGTCGAGCTTGCCGAGGCGATTCGCGCGCAGCAGTTCGACCGTCTCCGACAGGTGTTGATCGACGAACATTACGTCGCCGCGGTTGATCGCGCGGCGCAAGGTCGTGTCGACCTGAAATGGCAGGCGTCGCGCAATCGCACCGGCTTCGGTCAGGATGCGGTCCGTGTCATGACCGAGCGATGCGCCCGTCATGAGCGTGATACGCAACGGTTCGTCTTCCTCGCGGGCGCGGCGCGCGATTTCGAGCGGCACGGCTTTCGCGTCACCCGCGCGCGTAAAGCCGCTTGCGCCGACGATCATGCCGTCGCGAACGAGTTGAGCCGCTTCGGCGGCCGTGGTGATTTTTCCGCGCAACGCGGCACAGCGAATACGATCTTCGTACATCGACGTCTATCTTCAAGAGCTTCGTTTAACCGAAGGCGATTATAGGTAGCGCGGTTTGCCGTCGAAATCGCAACGTTGAAAGACATTGTTCCAATGCCGTGCGACATTGCGCTTTGTCCAAATCGATGCACGCAAGCGCGTTCGCACGCGCCATGAAAGTGCGGCAAAAGAGCGCGCTGGCGAAAAATCGATTCGACTATAAGACGCGCGACGCCGTGGATTAATCGCCGGACCAGGAAGTCAGCTTTGCATGGCGAGGAAGGATGCGTTCAGCGATGCGCGTCGAAGGGCGCATCCGGATCCACCAGCGCCGTGCGGACGAAGTGCAGGCACGCGAGCACGCGCTGCACCTCGCGCCGCGCGTTGCGTTCGTCGCGCGTGCGTTCGAGCATGTCTTCTGCGATCACGATCGACGCGACGACCGAAGCTATCGCGCGACGTAGCGTCCTGCTATCCGGCGTACGGAAGAGCACGGCGATATCGCGCAACACACGCGCGAGCGACGTGCTCCACGCGATGCGCAATGCATCGGGAAAGCACGCCGTATGCAGCGCGCGGGAGTCGCGCCGAAGATCGATCATCGCTTGTCCGACTTCGAGCGTGACGAGCATCCACAGAAGCGCATGCCGATGTTCACGCGAGCGTCGCGTGAGCAAGGCGCGCAATTGCGACATCAGATCGTGCGTGCCCGAATGGAAGCGCTCGCCGAGTCCCGCGAGCTTGCCTTCGCATGCGAGCGCCGCTTGCGCGCGCAATTGCGCGAGCGTCTTGCCGACGAGCCAACGCGTGCGTGGCGGCACGATGACCGCGCACGCGATGGCCGCGCCGAGCATCGCGACGAGAACGGCAACGCCGTTGTTCAGCAACAGGCCCGGATCGTAGACGATGCGATTGTCGGGCGCGGCGAGCAGGCAGAAGAACACGCAGAAGCCGATGCCATAGCCCGCGCTCGACGGACGCATCGCGAGAAAAGCGCCTGCCGCGAGCGGCGGCGCGAGCATCGCGCACAGGAGCGCCAGGCCGTCGATCGCCGGATACACGCGACACAGATATGCATATCCGATGACGATCGCGAGCGCCGCACCCGCGGCCATCTGCGCGATGAATTTCGAAGGCCGCGCCAATGCCGACGACAACGCGCACGCGAGCGTCGCGCCGATGACGGCGTAGCCTCCGCTCGGCCACGCCGTCACGATCCAGAACCAGGCCGTCGCCGCGATCACGATGCCTGTACGCATGAAGGTCGCGACGACGACGAAGCGGCTGGTCCGCGCGTCGTATCGCGGCGCCGTGCGATGGTTCGGAATCGACAGATAGCGAATCGTATCGGCGATGAAGCGATACAGCAGCTCCGCCGATGTCGTGAAATCGAGTTGCGTCGCGTGATCGGTGTGAGGGAGCGCGCGTTGTGCATCGCGCAGGCGTTTCGGCAGCGTCGCTTTGTAGCGCTCCAGATGTTCCTTCAGCGCTTCGCGTTCGAAGTTCTGCGCAAGCTCTTCGAAGAAGGGCGCGAGTGCATCGCTCGCGCGCAGGCGCTTCATCGATTGATCGAGCGCATGCAGGCGCGCGCATGCGTCCATGAAGGCGCTGTTCAGTTGCGCCAGCTTGCCGTTGCCCTGACGCATCGCGGGCGACTCATACGTGGCGAAACCACGCGTCGCTTCGAAGCCGACGATCTCATCGACGAAATCGGCGAAGCGGCGTTCGCGCGCGATACGCGAAAGACGTCCGCGCAATACGTCGGCGGCGAATGCGGCGAAACGCATCCGGCGCGCATCGAGCGACTGCGTGAGCGTCGCGCTCGCATGACGCGGAAACACGAGCGCGCTCACCACGCTCGAACACACGATGCCGAGCATCACTTCCGCACCGCGCGTGAGCGTTGCAATGAGCAGGCTGTTCGGATCGGTGACGGCGGGAATGCCGATCAGCGCAGCCGTATAGCCCGCGAGCACGAAGCCATACCAGCGAAAGTGCCGGTAACGCACGGCGAGCGCGGTGCACGCCGCGACCCATATCGTCAGCGCGAGCGCATGGAGCTCGGGCTGTTGCACGAACACGGCGCCGAGCGCGAGCGCGGCGATCATGCCGAGCGCCGTGCCCGCGAAACGATAGACGCTCTTCGCGAGCACCATGCCGGAGAACGGCTGCATCAGGACGAAGGTGGTCGTCATCGCGACGCGCGGCTGCGGCAATTCCAGCCGCATCGCAATGCTCATCGCGATGAACGCGGCCAGCAAGGTCTTTGCGAGATGCAGCCAGACGTGGCCATCGGTGACGAGCCAGTCGCGCATCGACAGGCGTGCTTGCTGGAGCGACATGCTGACCGCCGATAGTCCTCTCGTCATGAAGGCGCCGATTGTAGGCAAGCGGACCGGGCGGATTAATGTGCAAATCAGGGAACATTCTTTCCTGATTCAACAACAATCGATCGCGCGCCAAGGCGGACAATAGCGCTTCCGAAGTGAATGTGACGGTTTGATGGACACCCTACAGAACATGCGGGTTTTCACTCGCGTGATCGAAGCCGGCAGCTTTACGGCTGCGGCTCAGTCGATGAACTCGACGACCGGCGCGATGTCGCGCGCCGTATCCGAACTCGAAGCCCATTTGCGCACGCGCCTGATGAACCGCTCCACGCGGCGTCTCGCGCTGACATCGGCGGGCGAGCGTTATCTGAAGCGCGTGCGGCAGATTCTCGCCGATATCGACGGCGCCGAAGAAGAAGCAAGCTGCGCGTATGAGCATCCGACGGGCACGTTGCGCATGTCCAGTTTCGCGAGCGTCGGACAACATTACATATTGCCTGCGATCGCGCGATATCGCGCGCTCTATCCCGATGTGAAAGTCGAACTCACGCTATCGCAGCGCATGCCCGATCTCTTCGAAGGCAGCAGCGACGTAGCGGTGGTGTCGGCGGGCGCGCTGTCGGATTCTGAAGTGATTTCGCACAAGCTGGGCGAGACCTTCAGCATTCTGTGCGCGTCGCCGGAATACATACGTTCGCGCGGCGCGCCCGACGTGCCCGCCGATCTCGCGCAACACGATTGCCTCACGCTGCAGACGCCCGCGTTTCCCGCGCGCGAGTGGACGCTCGAAGGGCCGGAAGGCCGGGAGACGATGCAGATCAGCGGAACGGTGCAGGTGAACATCGCGGAATCGCTCGTCGTCGCGATTCGCGAAGGCATGGGCATCGGCATGTTGCCGCTCTATGCTGCGATCGAAGGCTTGCGCAATGGCTCGCTCGTGCGCGTGCTACCGCAGCACACGCTGCAGCGCACGAATCTCTACGCGCTCTATGCGTCGCGCAAGTTCGTCGATGCGAAGACGCGTACGTGGGTCGAATTCCTGCGCGCGCATCTTCCCGACGTGATCGCGCGCGATGAAGCGTTGCTCGCGGAAGTGGGCCGAACGCCATCGAAGGTTCTGCGCGCCGCGTGAATCACGTATCGCTCCACATGCGCAACAGGTTGTGATAGCAGCCGACGAGCGTGCGTTTCGCGCTTTCGTCGCCGTTGGTCGCATTCAGGCGTTGAATGGAGTTGTCGAGATCGAAGAGCAGCGCGCGTTGCGCATCGTCGCGCACGAGGCTTTGCGCCCAGAAGAAACTCGACACGCGTGCGCCGCGCGTGACGGGCCGCACCTGATGCAGGCTCGTCGCGGGATAGACGATCGCATGTCCCGCGGGCAGCTTCACTTCCTGCACGCCGTACGTGTCTTCGATGATGAGCTCGCCGCCGTCGTATTCGTCGGGCGGCGTGAGAAAGAGCGTGATCGATACATCGGTACGCACGCGCGCGCCATGCCCCGGCACGATGCGGATCGCGCCATCGACATGACTGCCGAAATGCATGCCGCCTTCATAGCGATTGAAAAGCGGCGGATACACGCGATTGGGCAGCACCGCGCTGATGAAAAGCGGATGACGCTCCAGCACGCCGACGAGCGCGTCGCCGAGTTCGAGCGCGATCGGCGAGCCTTCCGCGATCTGCATGTTGCGCTTGACCGGCGCGCCCTGATAGCCGGCGGTCGCGCGGCCATCGACCCAGGAGTCGCTTGCTTCGAGACGCGCGCGCATTGCGGCGGCGTCCTCGGGGGAGAGCACGTTCGGTATCGAGAGGATCATTGTTATTGCCTTCGCGAGCGCGCGCCATGAGTCGCATGGCGCGCGCATTCGCATCACATCACATCAACGGAAGCGGTAATTCAACGTCGCGATGAACGTGCGGCCGAGACCCGGCACCGCGCGTCCGCCATCGGACGGAATCAGGGCGTCGTAGTACTTCTTGTCGAACAGGTTCTGCACGTTGAACTGGATATCGTAGCGCTTCTGATGATATGCGGCCATCGCGTCCCAGCGCACGTAGCCGCCCGCTTGAACGAGATTGTTGTTCGCCGCGTAGCGCGACGATACATACGAAGGCCCGCCGCCGATCTGCCATACGGGCGTGAAGTCGTACGTCGTCCACAGCGTCAACATGTGCTTCGGCGTGTTGGCGGGCGTGTTGCCTTGCGTGCCGTCGAATGCCTTCAGGATGGTGCCATCCATGTACGTGTAGCCGCCGAACATCTGCCATTGCCGCGTGATGTGGCCGGCGATGCCGAGCTGATAGCCGCGCACGCGCACGTCGCCATCGAGTGAATAGCTGCCGTCCGAAGCGAGCGTGCGCGCATTGGTCTTCTCGATGTTGAAGAGCGATTGCGTGATCGACAGGCCGCCGTTCAGCAGATCCCACTTCGAGCCGATTTCATAGGACTTGTTGTGCTCGGGCGGCAGGTTTTGCTGGCCGTTGGTGAGCGTGAGCGCTTCGAGCGACGGATCGAACGACGTGCCGTACGAGACGTAGTACGACTGCCAGTCCGTCGGCTGCCATACGACGCCTGTGCGCACGCTCGTGAAATAGTTCGTCTGTGTCGCGTAGCCGGGCTGATTGATCGAGTTGTTGATCGCCGCTTCATAGCGGTCCCAGCGCACGCCGCCGATCCACTTCCAGTGCTCGCCGATCGAGATGGTGTCGTTCAAATAGACGCCGATGCCGTTCGCGCTCGACTCCGCGAGATTGGTCGCCACTTCGCGATAGTTCGCCGGACGCGGCACATACGCCGGATCCACGAGCGGCACGATGGCGAGCGTGTTCGACGGCAGACCCGGCGTGGTCGCCGTGAAGGTCTGGTTGCTATACGTTTCGTGACTCAGATCGACGCCCGCGAGCATGTCGTGCTTCAAGGGGCCGGTCGCGAACTTGCCTTGAACGTCGGTCGTGTTGTAGACCGAGTGATCGTTGATGGTGCGGTCCTTGCCTTGCAGACGCACGAAGAGCGACGAGAGCGGCAGCGTCGTGTAATTGCCGTTCGAGAGCGCGGGCGACGTGCCGAGCGGGCCCGTCAGCACGGCCGCCGCGTTGGTCGCGCGCGCTTCGGTGCTGTAGTGGCTGAACTGCGTCTGGTTGCGCAGCGTGAACATGTCGTCGAAGCGATGTTCGATGCGCGCGTTCACCGTCTGCACATCCTGAATCGTGCGGTCGTCGGTGAAGCCGTAGAAGGTCTTCGTATCGACGGGCGCGGGATGGCCGTTCAACGGCGGAATGCCGTAGTCGGGCTGATCGCGGTTGTGCTGGATCAGCGCCGACAACGTCACCTGCGTCGGCGTGCCGATGCCGAATTTCACTTCGGGCGCGATGCCGTAGTCCTTGTTGATCATCTCGTCGCGCGTCGAGCCCATCGACTGGCCGAACGCGTTGATGCGGAACGCGGAGGTATCCGTCATCGGCTGATTGATATCGACCGTCGTGCGATAGCGGTCGTGCGTGCCGGCTTGCAGCGAGACATCGGCGCGCGGATTCAGCGTCGGCTGCTTGCTGACCTGATTGATGACGCCGCCCGTCGAACCGCGCCCGAAGTACAGCGACGACGGCCCGTACAGCACGTCGATCGATTCCAGATTGAACGTATCGCGATAGTACTGGCCGCGATCGCGGAAGCCGTCGAGATAGATGTCGGTGCGCGCCGAGAAGCCGCGCAGGTTGATGTTATTGCCGATCTGGCCGCCTTCGGCCGCGCCGAGCGTGACGCCGGGCACGTTGCGCAGCGCATCGGAGAAAGAGCTCACGGCCTGCGATTGCAGCACCGCCTTCGGCACCACGACGACGGCTTGCGGAATGTCGCGCAGCGCGGTCGGCACCTTTGCGCCGACGCTCGACATCTCCGGCTGGAAGTCGGGCGCGTCGGCCTGACCCGTCACCTTGACGGCGGGCAGGGTCGCGGTTTCGGGTGCGGCGGCGGAGGGCGTGTCTTGCGGTGCGGCTTGTGCGGATTGCGGGGCGGTCTGGGCGTAAAGCGGCGCGGCCATGGGCACGGCGGCAATAGTCACCAATGCCGCAGCAAGCGGCGTCTTTCTCAACATGTCGTTTTCCCGATGCTTGTTAGTGAAATTCAAATCGGCAGCGAAGCGGGTTTTCGACTGCCGACGTTGACCGATCCGAGATCGAGGCGAAGGCGGGCGACGTCGTCGAGAAAGAACCGGCGGCGGCGCCCTGAGAGCGCACGTCGCGCTCGACGGGCTTCATTGAGTCAACCTATCGGCGCGATGGTGTTAAATGCGAATCAGTATCATTACATGTCTCAGAAACATTTGGAAATATCCTAGTTTCGCGACGGGTCTTTTTGCCCCTTTTTGTGACGGCGGCGCAACGTAAGATTCTGTAAGGTTGGCTTTAGCGCTTGGGCGGCGCCGCTGAAGGCTTGCTGGACGGGATCGAGCGGGCGAGCAGCAGGCGATGAAGAACGACGCTACGACGAAGCGCTTCAGAACCCCGCGACGCCCGATGTAACGAGCGAGTAAGGTCCGCTCGTCAATTGCTGTCTGAGAAACTCGATGCACACGCGAATCTTCGCCGAATGCGACGAGCGCGCCGACGTCACCGCCCACACGTCCGCGCGCTGCCGATAAGCCGGCAGAACGGGCACGAGACGGCCGTTTTGAAGACTGCCGGCGGCGTCCCAGATCGAGCACATCACGATGCCGAAACCTTCCTCGGCCCACTGCCGCACGATGTCGCTGTGGTTCGAAGCAATCGGCCCGGTCACTTTGACGCTTTCCTCGCCGTTCGGCCCGGCGAGCCGCCAGACGCCGAAACGCTGATCGCGCCCGCGAAACAGCAGGCAATCGTGATGCGCCAGTTCGGCCAGCGTTCTAGGCGTGCCGCGCCGTTCGAGATACGCGGGCGCGGCGGCGAGCACGCGAAAACTGTCGACGATCTTGTGCGCGATCAGATGCGGCTCCAGCACTTCGCCGACGCGAATGTCGATATCGAAGTTCTCGCCGACGAGATCGACGCGCCGGTCGAGCAGTTCGAGCCAGATTTCCAGCCCCGGATGGCGACGCCGTAGCAAGGTGAGCGCGGGCGAAACATGCTCGCGCCCGAGCCGCAGACTCGTGCCGATCCGCAAGACGCCGCGCGGATCGTCGAGGCCGGCGAAGGCGTCGGCCATGCCCTGGACGTCGTCGAGAATCTTTTGCGCCCATTGGAACGCCGCTTCGCCGTCGCTCGTGATGGACACGCGGCGCGTCGTGCGCGTGAAGAGCCTGACGCCGAGACTCGTCTCCAGCATCGCAATGCGCTTGCTGACGTGCGCCGGCGAGATGCCGGTCTCGGTCGCGGCGGCGATGAAGCTCGAACGCCGCGCGACGATGCAGAACAACTGCAAGTCGCGCAGGAATTGGTCGTTGTTCGCGACGAGCGCGCTTTGCGTTTTCATTCGAACGATGTTGGCCCGCTTGCGGCAGTGGATCAAGCCTAGCCGCAAGCGCGGCGCACGCGCAAGAACATCAGTTCGACAGCGACAGATACGGCGAGCTGAACGCCTGCGGCGGAAACACCGGCTGCGCGCCGCCCTGACGCGTGAAGCTGTAGCGCACATAAACGGCGGCGAGCCACTCGCGATACTGATACGCGTTGCCGAACGATGCCGTCGCGCCGAACGCGAGTTGTGGCGCGAGCTGGTATTCGCCCGTCGCGCTGAGCGAATACGACACGCCCGTCTTGCTCTGGCCGGGATAGACCGCGCCCGCATCCGGCGTCGCGCCGGAACTCGCGGCTCGCGCCTGATACGTGCCGTTCGTCGGGAAATAGTCCGACGCGTCCTGCCGATAATGCTGCACGCCGATCGAACCCTTCAGGTCGTACGTGAAAAGTCCCGTGCGTCCCATGTATTCGACCGGGAAGTTCAGGATCACGTACTGCTGCGGGCTGAAGTAGCCGCCTTGGCCATACGTGAAGTACGACAGGTTCTTGTCGTAGTGCATCAGCGTGGTGTTGGCGCCGACGGTCAGCGTCTGGTCGGCATCCTTGATGAGACGCGTGTAGATGCCGCCGCCGCCCTTCACCGCGTTGTTGGTCGCGACCTGATTGCCGTCGAGGAACTGATACGCCGCGTTCACGTAGACGCCGCTCGTGCCGTCGTCCCAGCCGAGGTCGGCGCGCGCGCCCGTCGATGTTACGCCGCCCCATTCGAGGTTCGCGCCCTGATCGCGCGCGCCGGCGTACGAAAGCAGGCTGTCGGTGACGGCGCGGCGGGCGACGGCGAGCGAATACGACACCTTGTCGGTGATCGCGTTCTGATACTGCAATCCGCCGACGACATTGGTCTCGCGAAAGCCGAGCGGCGTCGTGCCGACATCGCCCTTGAAGTTGCGGTTCTCGTAGCCGAGCGAGAGCCCGACGCCCGTCGCCGTCTGCGAGCCGTAGTTGTTGGTCGGCGGCGTGGCGGTCGCGCCGAGGCCGGAGCCGAAGCGCGCGAGCGTGTTCGGCTCGCTGCTCGCGGTGCCGGCGTCGAGCGTGACGGGCGTCGCGCGCACGATGACGTGGCCGTTGCCGGCCTTGATGCGGCCTTCGATGGGCGCTTCGATATCGGTCAGGTTCGAGAGGCCGTCCTCGCCGTCGCGGCTGCGGAAGATGAGGCCGCCGGAAATCGTGCTCGCCTGCTCGCGATTGATCTGCGCGAGTTCCTCCGCGACGCCCGCCGTCTGCGAATTCGCGACCGGCGCCGGAACGCCGCCCGTGCTCATCGTCGCGGCTGCGGCGGCGCGCTGCGCGGGTTGCGCCTGCGACGGGTAATAAGGCTGCGCGTAGCCCGCGGGCGGCTGCGGGATGTACTGCTGCTGCGCGTACTGCGGCGGCGCGTATGGCTGCGGCGCGTACTGTTGCGGCTGCTGGTAATAAGGCTGCTGCTGCGGCGGCGGCGCGCCGTAGGCGTACGGATCGGCGGGACGCGTCGTCGCGGTCTTGGGCGATGACGCCGGCTTTTTCTTCGAGCTGGCGGGCAGCGCCGCGTTGTACGCATTGGCTTGCGCCTCGCGCGCGCCGGGCGACATCGGCCAGGGCTCGGCATACGGATCCTGCGCGGCGTAAGGCTGCTGCTGATACGGCTGCGGTTGATACTGCTGCGGCTGCGGATAAGCCGGCTGATACCCGCCATCCTGTCCCGGATACGGCTGCAACGGCGCGCCCGATTGACCCGAGCCATACGCGTCGGGTCCGTAGCCGCCGCTCGGCATCGGACGCGGCGCGGCGTTGGGCATCGTCATCGGAGCGGAGGACGGCGCGACGTAAGGCACGGAATACGGCGCGGGCTGAGGAGGCGGCAGATAGTTCGGCACGGGCTGCGAATAACCTTGAGGAAGGGCCTGACGATAAGACGCGTCCGATGCGAGCGCCGGGTTCGACGCCGTATCGACGGCCGTCTTGCCTTCGAACGGATTGGTGCCGGGCAGCGGATTCGAGCCGACACGGCTCATCGCGGTTTCCCAGCCGGGCGGGACATTGCCGCGTCCCTGCGCCGACGCCGCCGGCGCGGGCGTATTCGCGGCGACGAGCGAGCGTTGCAGGAACTGCGCGGCGAGATCGAGCTTGCCTTGCGCGCGATACATCCGGCCGATCGCGGCGAGCACGCCCGGATCGTTCGGCGCGGCTTCGTAGGCCTGATTCGCGTAGGTCTGAGCGAGCTTGAAATCGCGCACGCCGCTCGCCGCCGACATCGCCGCCGTCTGCAAGCCGATATCGTCCGGACGGCGCGACAGCGCTTTTTGATAGCACGAGAGCGCGTTGCGGTCATCGCCCGCCGATGTGTACATGCGGCCGAGCGCCGCCTGCAGGTCGGCGTTGTCGGGCATCGCGGCGAGCCACGGCGCGATCACGTCGTAGGCGGCGGCGAGATCGCCTTGCCGGCGCACGACATCCGCACGCGCGATGACGATGCCCACGTTCAGATTGTTGAAGTCCGCGCGCTGCTGCGTCGTGAGCGGCATCGATTGCAGGCGGCGCATCACCGAGCCGAGCTCGGCTTCCTGCTGCGTCGCCGACAGAATGCCCGCGTATTGCAGCAGAAGACCGGTATCGTTCGGCGCATTGGCGATGGCGCCGCGCACGAGCGACAACGCCCGCGCCGGATCGCCCGCCTTGACGTAGGCCGATGCCACCGCGCCCATCAATTCCGCATTGCCCGCCGCAACGGGTTCCGCGCGGCGCAGAATCGCGAACGCCTGCTGACGCTGACCGGACGCAGCGGCGCGCGTCGCGAGATCGGCCTGCTGATGCACCCACAGGCGATGTTGCAACGCGGTCATCGCCGGCGTGCGTTGCGCGGCCGGAATGCGGTCGAGTTGCGCGAGCCCGGCCGGCCAGTCCTGCGTTTCGGCGGAGAGCAGCGCGCTCGCGTAGAGCGCGTCGGTCATGTCGGGATGCGTGGCGAGCAGGCCGTCCATCATGCTGCGCGCATTGCCGACCGCGCCCTGACGGACGTAGATGCGCGCGAGATCGAGCCGCAGCCACGGATCGTCGGGATTGTTGAGCAGCGCGTCTTCGAAGAGACTGCGCGCCGCACCGAGATCGCCGCGTGCTTCCGCCGCGCGCGCCTGTGCCGCCTGCGCTTCGCCGCGCAGCTTGTTGATGCCGCCGGCCTTCGCCTGCTGTTCCGTGTTCAGCCGATTGGCGAACTCGAGCGCTTCGTCGCCGCGCCCTTGCGCGGCCAGTGCGCCGACGAGTCCGCGAATCGCATCGGGATTGTCGGCCTGGCGGCGCAGCGCCATGCGATACGCCGCTTCCGCGCCGCGTGGGTCGCCGTTCGCGAGCAGCATTTCGCCGAGCAGCACTTGCGCGGTGACTTCGGACGGATCGGTTGCGATCGCGCGTTCGAACAGCGCCTTCGCTTGCGCGATCTGGCCGTTGCTGCGCGCGCCGATGGCATCGCTCGTATAGGTCCAGTAGGTCGCGCTCGTGAGCGCGTCTTTCCAGCGCGCCGCATTGCCGGCCCGCGACGCGCGTTCGAGATACGTGCGCGCTTCGGAAAAACGCTCCTGCTTCAACGACGCGACGCCCATGCCGCCGAGCGCATCGGCGTCGTTCGGATTGCTCGCCAGCACCGACGAAAAACGCGCGCGCGCCGTCACGAGGTCGCCGCGATCGAGCGCGGTGAAACCTTCCGCGACGGTCCGTCCGCGCGCATCGACGGCGGCGTCGGCCTGCGAGCGCTCGCGTGCCGACTTGTCCTGCTGCACCATCGAATCGAAGCGCGCTTTGACGGCGGCGTCATCGGGCGCGACTTGCAGATACGCCTGATAAAGCGGCGCATCCGATGCGCGCGCGCCGAGCCACAAGAGCGCCTGCCGCCAGCTTTTTTTCGCGTCGGCGCCGACAGCGCTGTCGCCCGACAGCTTCGCGAGCCGCGCGATGCCGTCGCGCCGCGTCGTATCCCGATACGTCAGATGCTGCGCATAGGCGAGCTGATAGCGCGGCTCGTCGGGATTCTCGCGCGCCAGTTGTTCGAGGCCGCGCCGCGCTTCGTCCCAGCCTTGCGGCGTGGCGGCGAGCGCCTGGTAATACTCCAGCTGAAGTCCGGGCGTCGCGGGCTTGCCGTCGATCGCGCGCTTGTATTCCTGCACCGCCGATGCGCTTTGTCCGCTTTGCGCGAGACGCCGCGCGTCGTTCACGGTCTGATCGCGCGAACTGGTTTCGCCAAGCCGCCGGCCGAGTTCGTCGATGTTCGGATAACTCGGCGCGACCTGGCGCAACTGCGCGAGATACTGCTGCGCGCCGCTGCCGTCCTTGCGATCGGCGAGCACCATGCCCATGCCGAAAAGCGCATCGGGCTGCTTCGGATTGATGCGCAGCACTTTCTGCCACGCCTGTTCCGCGAGATCGCCGCGCTTGTGCGCCTGCCAGTATTTGCCTTGATCGATGAGCACGTTCAGCGGATCGGCGGCGGCCTGCGCGAAGGCCATCGCCGGTGCGGCGCAGATCAGCGCCGCGATCACGCGTTTTCTGGTCTGGATCAGCATGCGCTTCTCCAGTTCGGCACGAGACGGCCGTTTTCATCGAAGCGATATCGACCGTCGATGAAACCGCCGCCAAAGAGACCGAGCACGCGATCGTAATAGACCGGCTCGCGTCCCGCGCCCGGCGGCGCGGTCAGCGCTTCGAGATGCGCGCGCGCGAGGCCCAGGCCGCGTTCGTCGTTGAGCGCCTTGAAGTACGGCGCGAGCGCGGCCCAGTAAGACAGCGGACCTTCGCCCGTCGCCGCGCCGGTCGTCACGTTGACCTTTTCCGGCGGAAAGCCCGCCTGCGCGACGCTCTGGCGCATGCCGCCGAGCGCATCGAGCCACGGACGCGCGAGCGGATCGCCCGGTGACGTCATGCCGGCCCACAGATAGACGCGGATCGCGTCGTAGCTGCCGACATCGCCGTTCTTCGGATCGACGACGAACCGGCCGTTCTGATACGCGGCCCAGTCCGGCGCGTAGCCGCGCGGCGACGTCACCTTGATCGTTTTCGCGGCGCTCTGCGCGAGCTTCGTCCACGGGCCGTCGGGCATGTCGTGCGCGAGCCCGCGCAAAACCGGCAGCGGCAGATAGCTCGGATTCAGCCGCGTCACGTCGCCGATGCGAAAGCCTTGCGGACCGGGCAGAAGCATCGGTCCGAGGCCGGGCAGGTCGACGGTTTCCTGCTTCACGATCTGCGTCGCGAGCGCGTAGGCGAGCTTCGTGTACGCCGGTTCCTTCCACAGGCGACCGGCCTGGAAGAGGTCGTACGCGATCCACACATCCGAGTCCGACGCCGAATTCGGGTCCATCACGCCGAACGAGCCGTCCGGTTTCTTGCCCCATTGCCATGCGGGCAGACGCACGTTATTCGAATCGAACTGATTGGCCGACAAGTTCGTGCGCGTCCAGCCGAGCACCCGGTCGAAGGTCGCGCGGTCGTTGGCGACGAGCGCGAAGAACAGCGCGTAGGACTGGCCTTCGGAGGTCGTCTGCTGCGCTTCGGTCGAACGGTCGATCACGCGGCCATCGGCCTGAACGACGCGCTCCACGAACAGCCGATACGCGGACCAGTCGCATTGCTGCGCCGCGTTTGCGCCCGTCACGGACGCGGCAATCGTTGCACCAGCGAAAATCTTGGCGGTCGATACCCGCATATCAGTCCCTCAGGCGCCGCGCGGCGATCGAGCGCAGCGTACGGTAGAACAGGGCCGCGATGATGAGCGCGGCGAGCACGCCGGCGAGCACCAGCAGAATCGGATGCGACGACAGCGCCCAGCGCATGTAGTGCATCGGCGAAAGATGGCCGACGTAGTACGCCTCGCCGTTCGACGTGACCGTCACCGTGCGGCCGTGGATCACGGCCATCGCGCCTTGAATCGACGGCAGCAGGTCGTTGTCGAGCAGGGCGGCGGAAAGATCGGCGTCGGACTGGCCCGCCGCGCTGATGAGCGCCACCGCGCTGCGCCCGCTCTTGAGCGGCGATTCGAAGCCGGTCAGAAGCGCATCGCCGTTCGAGCTGACGAGCGACAAATCCGCGCGCGCGGGCGAGCGTTCCGGGCCTTGCTCGCCATGCCACCAGTCGACGAGCTTGAACGCGACATCGGAAAGCTGGAACGTGCGCGCGTCGCCGTCGCCGGAAAAGGGCATCTGCTTCGCCCAGCGTTGCAGCAGCGGCTGGCGTCCGGGCGAACCGAGGATCAGCAGATCCTTGTCGGCGAAGCGGTCGACGTCGTTCGCGCTCGTGACCGTCACGCCCGTCACCGGATAACCCGTCGATGCGCCCATGCGGCCCATTTCGAGCAGATACAGGCTGTAGTCGGCCGAGTTCGGCTCGTTCGGCAGCACGACCGCCGTCTGCGAAAGATCGGCCATGCGCGTGAACGGGAAGCCGCCGTTGGCGAACGCGGCCAGATCGGGCAGCGCCATGTAGTGCGGGAAACCGGAGAGATCGATGGTCGAATTCGGATCGACCGCGCCGACGACGTTATCGAGCACGCGGCCCTGGCATTCGCCCGTCTTGGGGATGTCGTAATAGAAATGAAGACGCAGTTGCGCGCGCGGCGTGATGAGCAGCGGCGGCAGATAAATCTCGCGGCGCGCGGCGACCGTCTTGTCCGGCATCACGCGGCTGAAGTAGTGACCGAGATCGAACGTCGATGTCGATACGGCCGGAATGCGCAGCGACTGCACGAAGCCATTGTTGACGCTGATATTGAGCGACGAGCGATCCGGCGCGGGCCGCACCGTATAGCGATAGCCGAGATCGACGGGCACGCCCTTCGTCTGCCACATGAAGAGATCGGGAGGCACGCGCAGATTCACGCGCACGGCATCGGCGTCGTAGCCGTAGGCGGTCAGGTCGCGCGCTTCCGCGAGCTCGCCGAAGCGCACGGGGCGGTCGGTCGGCAGCCAGTTGGGGGCATCGTACGGGCGGCGCGGCTGAAGGTCGTTGAACTGCGTGATCGTCGCGCTCGTGCCGGACAGCGTGTTCTGTCCGACGCCCAGTGCCTTCGCGGCGGTCTTCAGCTCGTTGTCGTCGCGGCCGAGCACGAGCAAGAGACGCCCGCGCGCGTTCGCATCGCGTTCGACGAGCGCGATCGTCGGACCGGAGACAGCCGGAATGTCGACGCCCGCGATCTTCGCATCGCCGATGGCGAACACCACGGCATTGCCCGACAGCGGCACGTTGTCCGTCTGCGCCGGAAAGATCGCGCCGCGATAGCCCGCGAGCGAGCCGAAGTACGACGCGACCATGCCGGCGGCTTCGAGCGTCGGCAGGCTCGGCTTGCCCGCGAACACGAAAGGCAGTTCGAGGCGGCGCACGTCGCGCCGGTCGAAGAACGGAGTCGGCAGCGCGGCGAGATCGGGCTTGTTCGCGATCGACGCATACGTGAGATCGAGCGAACTCGCGTTGCTGACGGTCGCCCAGAGCGTCGAGTTCGACGGATCCTCGCACTGCTGCGTGTAGTGGCCGATCAACTGCACGTTGAGGTGATTGAACTCGGTGATGAAGCGCGGATCGATCGCCACGTCGCGCGCGACCAGCGTGCCGGCCTGTTCTTTCGGCACCGGCAGCGTCGCGGCCACTTCGCCGTTGATGAGCACCTTCAACTGCGAAATCGACGGCAACAGCGACGGCGAATAGCTATAGATCAGATGCAGGATCGCGCCGGTCACGACTTCGTCGCCGCGCACCGAAAACGCGATGCCGTTCTGGCCATCGGTGCCGCGCAGTTGCAGCGGATCGAGCGCGCCGTAATCGGCGAAGGTCAGCGTCTGACGGCGGCCGCCCGGAACCAGCGTGCCGGGATCGGCGGTCGTCGGAATGCGCGACGTGAGCGGCTTCTCGGGCTTGCCGGAAAACGCGGGCACGGGCATCGCGAGCGGCGCTTGCTGAATCGACGCCGGGTTGTAGACGACGGCGGGACTCGGCGCGGGCACGGCGCCGACGCCGGTCGCCTGCTGCGCGCCGCCGGTTGCCGCAGCGCTTTCGGCCGCCGCCGCGATGGACGCGAAGGGCGCGGCGAACGCCGTCTGCAAGGCCACGAAGACGGCCAGCGCGCGTGCAAAGGGTCGTTCGCAAAAACGCGGCGCGCGCTCGCCCGTTTCTTTTTCAACGCGCAACTTCGACATACCGATGCCCATTTTTATTGGTCTTTGGTTTTCAGCTTCTTCACATCGACCGGGCGCTTGTTCATCCAGGTTCGAAGGTCGCTGTACAAGTGCTCGAACAGTCCCGCGATGCCGCGCGTGCCGACGAGCAGCACATGCGACAGGCCGCGCAACGGCGTGTCCGGACGGCGTCCCTCCGACCATCCGGTCCAGGCGTCCGCGCGCGCGAAAGTGGTCTTCACGAAGTCGTATTCCTGCTCGCGCGTGAGTTGCGAGAAGCGCAGGCCGACGCGCCCCGGCTCCGTATAGCCGACCGTCGCCGGAAACGCGTATTCCTCGTCGCCGCGAAAGAGCGAGACGGTGACGCGCTCGTGCATCGGCACTTCGATCTTGCTCGGCAACGCGACGCCGACGCCGCCTTCCGAATAATCGATGGTCTCGCAGGCGAGCGTGCGGCCGGTCGAGAACTTGAGCATGACGGGCATTTTCATCGTGACGCGATGCGTCGCGCGGACCTGCTTGCGCTCGCTCGCCGCCGCCACCGATGCGCCGAGAATCAGCATGTTGTAGACCGTCCAGCAGAGGTTGAGGATGGTCGTGTTCACTTCGCTGCGCACGTGCCAGTTGATGGCGATATGCACGATGCCCGCGACGAAGCCGAGCAGATTGAGGAGCAGCAGGAACAGATACGGCCGCGAGATGGACCAGTCGAAGTAATCCTTCGCGATCTGCCCGCCCTTGGCCGTCACGTTGAACTTGCCGAGCTTCGGGTTGATGACGGCGAGCAGCGTCGGCGCGGTGATGTACGACGCGAGCACCGATTCGTACACTTCGGCCCAGAACGAATGGCGGAAGCTGCGCTGCATGCGCGAATTGGTGATGCTCGCGTGCATCATGTGCGGCAGCGCGAAGATCGCGATGGTGCTCGCCGCCGCTTCGATCACATGCGCGCCGAAGAACAGATACGACAGCGGCGCGGTAAGAAACACGAGACGCGGCACGCCGTAGAAGAAGTGCAGCATGCCGTTGAGATAACACAGCCGCTGGCCGATCTTGAGGCCCTTGCCGGTAAGCGGATTGTCGATGCGGAAGATCTGCGTCATGCCGCGCGCCCAGCGGATGCGCTGCCCGATATGCCCTGAAAGACTTTCCGTGGCAAGACCCGCGGCCTGCGGAATCGCGAGGTACGCGGTCGTATAGCCGAGCCGATGCAGCTTGAGCGCCGTATGCGCGTCTTCGGTCACGGTCTCGACCGCGATGCCGCCGATCTCCTCGACCATCGAACGGCGCAGCACGGCGCAGGAGCCGCAAAAGAAGGTCGCGTTCCAGAGATCGTTGCCGTCCTGCACGAGACCGTAGAACAGTTCGCCTTCGTTCGGCACCTTGCGGAACGTGCCGAGATTGCGTTCGAACGGATCGGGCGAGAAGAAATGGTGCGGCGTCTGCAGCATCGACAGCAGCTTGTCGCGCAGGAACCAGCCGAGGCAGATTTGCAGGAAGGAGCGCGTCGGGATGTGATCGCAATCGAAGATCGCGAGGAATTCGCCCTTCGTGATCTTGAGCGCCTCGTTGATGTTGCCCGCCTTCGCGTGACGGTTATGCGTGCGGATCGTCCAGTTGACGCCCACTTCCTCGCAGAACGTCTTGAATTCGGGGCGACGGCCGTCGTCGAGTACGTGGATCGCGAGCTTGTCCGACGGATAGTCGAGCGCGAGCGCCGCGTAGATCGTCGGCTTCACGACGGAAAGCGGCTCGTTGTACGTCGGGATGAATACGTCGACGGTCGGCCACTGGCTGCGGTCGGCCGGCAGCGGCAAGGGCTTTCTCTTCAGCGGCCACGCGGTCTGGAAGTAGCCGAGCATGAGCACGAGGGTCGCGTAGACTTCGGCGGCGACGAGCAACATGCCCCACGCGGCGTCGAGCGGACGTTCCCAGTAAGTCGTTTCCGTGAGCCGCCAGAACATGTAGCGGCCCGACGCGACGATCGACAGCATGATCATCACGAGCGTCGCGTACTGGCCTTGCAGGCGGCGAAAGCCGAGCGCGCAGACGAAGCAGATCGTCGCGAACGCGAGTTGCTGGCCGAACGCGAGCGGCACCGTGACGACGAAGTAAAGCGCGAACGCGGCGAAGAGCGTGAGCAGGATCACGACGATCCGGCTGCTCCAGATGCCTGCATCGACGAAACGTTCGAGGCGCGAGGTCGCGACGCTCACTTCGGTCTCGGGCGACGGGATCTTGGCGGAACTCATGCGAGCTTCCTCGGCGAAGCGGCCATCGCATCGACGGCCGAGAGGAGCCACTCGCCGCACGCGCGCAAATCGGCGGCGGCTTGCGACAGCGGATCGTAGTGGATGAGCGTCGTGTCGCACGCGAGCGATTCGGAGACGCCTTCGTCCTGATGGATGACGCCCGGAAACAGCTTCGTGCCGAGCATGTTGCGCAGCACCTTCAGCACGTCCTTGCTCAATTGACGCGACTGATCGACCTGATTCACGACGTAGCCCTGACCCGCGAAATCGGCGCGCGGCGCAGCGTAGGCGTCGATCATGCGCTCCATGCCGGGGATCGCGGCGTAGGACGCGGCATCGGCCAGCACGACGTTCAGCGCGAAGTTCGCCGCCGTGAGCGCGGTGCGCGTGTAGACGGACGAGCCCGGCGGCGTATCGACGATCACGATGTCGTTGGCGTCGAGCGCGAGCGAACCGAGCGCATGCGCGAGCCACGCCGGATCGCTATCGACGAGCGCCTCGAAGCGGCGGCGGTCGTCTTCGGTCACCGCGCCGTAAGGCAGCACGGTCACGCCGTCGACGCCATCGAACATCACCGTCTGCCAGGGATCGCGGCTGAGCGTCGCGCGCGAGATGCCGTCGATGCTGTCGAGCGGAATGCCGAAGTGCAGGCGCAGCGCGTTCTGCGGATCGAGATCGAGCACGATCACGCGACGATTGCGCGCGGCGAGCACCGACGCCAGATTGGCGGCGAGCGTCGTCTTCCCGACACCGCCTTTCGCGGAAACTACCGTGATGACTTTCATGAGCGTGAGAGGCGGCTCGCGCGAGCGTGCGTGTTCGTGGATTCGTCGCCCTGCGGACGGGCGTGGCGCAGGCGCTCGAACATGGCGTCGAGCGAGTTCGCGGACGCGCTCGGCGCGCTCTGCGTTTGCGGCTTGAAGAGCTTGCCGAGGATCGATTGCGGCGCGGCGGGCGCAGCGGCTGTCACCGGCGCAACTTGCGCAGGCGTGCGGCGCGCCGCGAAGTCCGTTCCGAACGAGGCGGCGGGGCGCGCGAGTTCAGTAGCGTTCGATTCGACCGGCGGGACCATTGTATGAACCGGAGCTGCGTTCGTCTTGGACACGGTCGCCGAATCTGGAATCGTTTCCGTTTGCGCCGGCGCCGATTCGCCGAGCACCGAAAAGCGCAGCGCGCTCAACGACTCCGCCGCCGGCGGATTGACGGCCGGAATCGTGCGGCGATGCGGCCGCGTGAAGAGAGGCTGCCTGCCGCGATGGATCGGCGTCGGCTTGTCGGCATGGTGAGCGGCGGGCGGGGCGGCGGCTTCGTCCGGGCGCGCCCGCGCGGCGTTCGGCTGCACGTCGTGGCGCGGCGCGATCTCCGGAATCGCCGGCTGCGCGAAGTCGAGCGTGGCAAGCAGCGGCCAGCGGGTGCGGGCCGTCGTGGCCTCCTTCTCCCGGCCGATTTCCTGATAGTCGCCTGCATTGCCGCCGAAATGATCGAAGAGCTTCTCGATATCGCGCGAAGTATTCATGATGCCGCTTCCTCGTCGTGCCTGTTCTTGATGCCTGGCCGGTGCTGCCTGTTTTTAGCCGCCCGTTCGGGGCGGTCGATGCCGCCGCGTCGAGGCGGCGGTCGCAATGTGCTGAAGATGCTTCAGGCCGCGACGCGCGCGAGCCTGAATTCGATGGCCGCGTCGTCGCCGAAGTCGCTAGCCTGACGGATCGCGAGTCCTTGTGCGCCGAGCCCGGCGAGCCATCGCTGATAGGCGCCTTCGAGGAACGCGGGCGTCCATGCGAGCGCGCTTTCGCCGAAGGCGGGCAGCGGCGCGCAGAAATGCACGATGCTCAGATAGTCGCGCTCGTCGGAGAGCTCGACGAAGCCCCAGTCGGTGTCGTGCCACAGCGCGTTGAGCGCGTCGGCGAGCGCCGACGTGGAATCGCAGGGCGGCAGCGGCCGGGCTTCGGCGAAGCGGCTGCCGACGTTGTGCATCAGTTGACGCAGTTCGTTGCGCCCGATCTGCGCTTCGAACTCCTCCGCGAGCGCTGCCAAAAGGCCGCGCCATTGTCTGGAAATCTGACTGTCCAACAGATAATCGAAAATAGCGGCCATGTTTTGTTCGGCAGGGCGTGAGCCGCCGCGCGTGGTTGATCGGTCCTGCAGACTTGTTTGCGTTCTCGCGGGGGACTGCCGAACCGCGACGATGGATCCGGACGTTTGTCCAGGCGCTATGACACGTCTGAACTTACTTCAATGCAGTTGTTTTCGCCAGTAGAAACACTAGCAGAGGATTTTTTGTCGGATCGGGCGATCAGGACGCAGCAGACGACCCAATTCGGGCGTTCGGCCCTCGCGAGGATGGACGAAATATCGACAGACGCGCGCTATTCCGAAGTCGGATTCGGGCTCGCCCGCAACGGCGGCGGAAGTGTACCATCTCGTTAATGAGCAAAATCAGAGCGTTGGCTCTGAATCACACCGATTGACTTTTCGCGAAAACGACGCAGCCACGGCGTGAACTAAGCCATTGTTTTGTCTGATTAAACGGCCTAAACGCAATCGGACGCGTTGCGGGGCATTTATCTCCCGCAGGCAACGGCCGACAGGCAATCGAAACGCCGCTTCACGGGTGTCGCAAGGCCAAAAAAAACGCCCCGAATGGGGCGTTTCGTATGACGTTTCGAACGTTCAGGGATTCGCGCGTACGGCGTCCCTGACTGCGTCCATCACAATGCCGTAATTGAGCGGGATGTCCAGCGAATCGGAGTAGCCGGGTTCGTCGGCGGACTCCTTGGGGACAGCGTGAACCGGAATCGGTTCGTAGGCGGTTTCGCCTGCCGGATTGTCGCGTCCTTCGATGGCACCCTGCAATTGCGGATTCTTCACGGTTAACTCCTTCCGGTAATGGAGCGGCGAGGAACTGCAATATAAACCAATGTCATGACATTTTGGCGACTTCGATTTGGAAACTCGCTCCGAAACTGCTGCGGGCGGCGCGCCGGTAATCGCCGCTGTCGCGCATCTCGAAAGAGTGCGGGGCCTCTAGTTTAATGGTGCGGCGCGCCTCCGAAAGCGCCGTTTCATTATGACGATCGCATGCCGATATTGCGCCCGCCTCGCGAATTCGGCCCGGAAATTGCATGAGTCCATGTTTATCAGGTAAGTTTTTAATCATCGCCGCACGCTATTCGATTCTACGAATCGGTATTCTCCGGAAACAAACTCCATCGAAAGCGTCGGCTGTGGCGCCGGTTATTTCGCTCTATCATCAACCGCGCGGTCGGATCACGCCGGCGCGCCTGCCGCACATGCAAAGGAGAAAGTGGCAATGAGCAGAATCGCGATCATCGGGGCGACGGGCAATGTCGGCAGCCGTCTGGTGGAAGAATCGTTGCGCCGCGGACACACGGTCACGGCGATCGCGCGCGATACGTCCGGGCTCGCGCAGCGCGACGGCCTCACTCCGCTGAACGTCGATGCCCTCGATGCCGACGCGCTCGCCGCCGCGCTCGCCGGACACGACGCCGTGTTCAGCGCGACGCGCTTCGCCACGGTCTCCGAGCCGGCCATCGTGGAGCCGGTGAAGCGGGCGGGCGTGCGGCGCCTGCTGGTCGTGGGCGGCGCGGGCAGCCTGTACGCGGCGCCCGGCCAGCGCGTGCTCGATTTGCCCGATTTCCCCCCGGCGTACAAACCGGAAGCTACGGCGGGCGCGGCATTTCTCGACGCGTTGCGGCGCGAACGCGACGTCGACTGGACGTTCATCTCGCCGTCGGCGGAATTCGTACCGGGTCCGCGGACGCAGAAATTCCGGCTCGGCGTCGACGAATTGCTCGTCGACGGCAGCGGCCGTAGCTGGATTTCGTTCGATGATTACGCGATCGCGTTTCTGAACGAGTTCGAACGCGAATCGCACATCAAACAGCGCATCACCATCGGATATTGAACGCTGTCAGCCGTGCAAATCGACTTCCATTTGCTCGGCGTCTTTGGGCATCGCGGCGGCCAGAATCATCGCGGATGCGTTTTGCGGCTTCGGATCGCGCTGCGACGGCCGATAAACCTGATCCCCGCGATGAATCGGCATTCCCGATAGCGAGCACACGCCTTCGGCCGTCGCCGTGGTTGCGCGCCAGCCCTGATAGCCGTAGTGGCACGTACCGGGATCGGACCAGTACACGAGCGCCGTCGCGCTGCTCGGGCGCTCGATCACGCGCACGATGGCTTGCGGAAACGGCAGCCGATCATTCGAATGATGCGGATGCGTGCGATTCCAGTCGCGCGTCAGGCGTTCGAGAAACGCGCTCTCCGCGCGGGCGGATTTCTGGGAAGGTGCGGTGCGGGCGATATCCGTGGGCATCGCCTCGAGCAGGTGAACCGTCTGTGACCACGGGTCCGCTCTTTTCGTAAAAGCTGTCATGGCATTGTTCCAAGCTTTGACTCGACCTAGAACGTACGTCATTAAGCATATTCCGATAAATACCGCATCAGTGAATACACTATCCCGTTGCTGCGAATAATCGGGCGGCAACACAAGCGACCCTTCGTCGCGCCTTGGTGGACGGGCGTTTAAGCGATTCGTAAGCTCGCTCGCGGGCCGGTGCAGACCGAAAAATCGATCGGAATCGCCCTCGCTCGCGAGGGTTTTGCGCGATTTGTACGGCAAGCGCACCTGGCGCGGATGCGAGAGCGACAGCGAGGCCCCGATCGGAGCCTCGCGGGATGGGCCCTTCGCATAGTCCGCGATGCGCGTCGCGGACCGGCCAATTTACGCGACGGCGCGCGCCGCCGCGCGGCCTCGCAGCCACTCCAACGCGAGCAGCAGGCTCGTCGAGAACACGATGAGAATCGTTGCGAGCGCCGCTATCGTCGGGCTGATATTTTCGCGGATGCCGGTGAACATCTGCCGTGGCAGCGTCGTCTGGTCGGCGCCGGCGAGAAAGAGCGTGACCACGACTTCGTCGAACGAAGTGGCGAACGCGAACAGCGCGCCCGAAATCACGCCCGGCGCGATGACCGGCAGCGTCACGCGGAAGAACGTCTTGAGCGGGCTCGCGCCGAGCGACTGACTCGCGCGCACGAGATTGTGGTTGAAGTTCTGCAACGTCGCGCCGACGGTCGTCACGACGAAGGGCACGCCGAGCGCCGCGTGCGCCAGAATCAGCCCGAAATACGTGTTCGCGATGCCGAGCGGTGCAAAAAACAGATACATGCCGACGCCGACGACGATCACCGGCACGATCATCGGCGAGATGAGCACGGCCATCAGCACGCTCTTGCCGATGAAATTCGCCTTCGTCAGTCCGACCGCGGCGAGCGTGCCGAGGATCGTCGCGACGAGCGTTGCCGAAGGTGCAACGATGAAGCTGTTCTTCGCCGCCATGCGCCATTCCTGCGACATGACGAGGTTGTGATACCAGCGCATCGACCAGCCGGGAATCGGATAGACGAGGAACGTGCTCGACGAGAACGACAGCGGCACGATTGCGAGCACAGGCAGGATCAGATACAGGAGCGTCAGCACGCACAGGATGCGCAGCGCGAAATACCAGATGCGCTCGATCGCGGACGTGTGCGGCGCGAACATCGGTTTGGCGAGTTTCATCTTCTTTACCCCAGGCTCACGTTCGCGCGCGTGAAGCGGCCGTAGACCACGTAGAGCAGCAGCGTCGCGGCGAGCAGCAGCGCGCCGAGCGCGCACGCCATGCCCCAGTTGATCGTCACGTTGGTGAAGTAGGCGATGTAATAGCTGACCATCTGATCGTTCGGCCCGCCGAGGAGCGCCGGCGTGATGTAATACCCGATGGCGAGAATGAACACGAGCAGCACGCCCGCGCCGATGCCCGGATACGTCTGCGGCACGTACACGCGCCAGAACGCGGCGAACGGATGACTGCCGAGCGACACGGCCGCGCGCTGATACGTCGGCGGCACGGATTTCATGACGCTGTAGAGCGGCAGGATCATGAACGGCAGCAGGATATGCGTCATCGAGATATACACGCCGACACGATTGAACAGCAGCGCGAGCGGCGAGCCGATCAGTCCCGCGCCGATCAGCGCCGTGTTCACGAGGCCCTCGCTTTGCAGCAGCACGATCCACGCGGCGACACGCACCAGTACCGACGTCCAGAACGGGATCAGCACGAGCACCATCACGAGGTTGGCGCGGCGCTCGGGCAGCGTCGAAATCCAGTACGCGAGCGGATAGCCGAGCAGCAAGGCAAACAGCGTCACGCCGACGCCGATCACGAACGTGCGGCCGAATACGTTCAGATAGATCGATTGATCCGGGTCCGCATGGACGATATTGCCGAAGCCGTCCTGCTTGTGATCCAGCGACGCGAGGACATAGAACGGCGAATAGCGGCCGGCGTTCTTCGCGATCGCCTGCCAATAGGCGGGATCGTTCCAGCGCTCGTCGAGTTCGACGATCTTCGACTTGATCTGCGCGGCGGGCAGTGGCTTGCCGTCGTCGCCGGTGAGCGGCATCGCGCGCGCGGTCTTCGCGACGAGCGAGCGGTAGCCCGGAATCTCGGTGTTCAGCCGGCGGGCGAGGGCGCCCATCGATTCGCCTTCGGAAATCGCGGTCAAATCCTGCGCGAGCGCGGCATACGCTTCATCCGATGGCGGCGTCTTGCGGTCCCATTTCGCGAGCGCGGCGCCGGTGTGCGGCAGCGCATTGGCCACTTCGGGATTTTCGATGGCGCGTGTGAGCAGCGCGCCGATCGGCACGACGAAAATCAGAAACAGGAAGATGGCGAGCGGCGCGATCAGCGCGAGCGCCATCGCGCGCTTTTTCGCATCGGCGATCTTCAGTTCGCGCTTCAGACGCGCGCTCGATTCGCGCGATTCTTCCGCGGGGATCGTCATGGTGTTCACGCTTGTGTCTCCTTCTTGACGGTCGCGCCTCCTGGCGACGCGCGACCGTCGCGCCAGCCAGTGCTTACTTCGACGCCCACGCGGTAAAGCGCTGCTCGAGCTCGTCCCCGTGATCGGTCCAGAACGCCATGTCCTGCAGCACGGCGTTCTTCGCGTTCTCAGGCGAGTTCGGCATGTCGGCCTTGGTCTTCGCGTCGAGCGCGGCGATCGCGGCCTTGTTCACCGGGCCGTACGCGATGTTCTTCGCATAGATTTCCTGCGGCTTCTGCGACACCGAATACGCGATGAACTGCTGCGCGACGTCCTTGTTCGGCGAGCCCTTCGGAATCGCCCAGTAGTCGAGGTCGTAGATGCTGCCGTTCCAGACGACCTTCAGGTTCTTGCCTTCCTTGCGCGCAGCGTCGATACGGCCGTTGTACGCGGTGGACATCACGACATCGCCCGCGACGAGGAATTGCGGCGGCTGCGCGCCCGCTTCCCACCACTGAATCGACGGCTTGAGTTCGTCGAGCTTCTTGAATGCGCGATCCGCGCCCGCCTTGGTGCCGAGCACCTTGTAGACGTCCTTCGGCGCGACGCCGTCGGCCATCAGCGCGAATTCGAGGTTGTAGCGCGCGCCCTTGCGCATGCCACGCTTGCCGGGGAATTTCTTCGTGTCCCAGAAGTCCGCCCAGCCGGCCGGAGCGGTCTTCAGCTTGTCGCCGTTGTAGGCGAGCGCGGTGGACCACACGAAGAAGCCGACGCCGCAGGTTTGCGGCGATTCGGGCACGAGATCGGATTTCTTCGCGATCTTCGACCAGTCGAGCTTTTCATAGAGACCTTCGTCGCAGCCGCGGCCGAGATCGCCGGATTCCACTTCGACGACGTCCCAGTTGACGTGCTTCGCTTCGACCATCGCCTTGACCTTGGCCTGCTCGCCGTTGTATTCGACGGCCGTGACCTTGTTCTTAGACGACTGCTCGAAGGGCTGGTTGAACGCGACTTTCTGCGCGTCGCCGTTCGCGCCGCCGAAGTTGACGACGGTGATTTCCGCCGCGCCCGACACTGCCGACGCGCATCCAAGCGCCGCCGCCATGGAACACAAAGCGAACTTCTTCATGATGGTTTCCTCTCTTCTTCGACTTGGTTTTGTCAGTGGACCTACGGTTGGGAAGTTCAGGCGAACACGCGCAGATGCTCGGGCGCGAATTCGAGCGCGACGGGCGCGCCGGGCGTGAAGCCGTCGAGCGCGGGCGTGCCGAGCGGCACCTTGACGAAGCATTCGTCCTGTTCGCGCACGCCGCAGCGCATGCGAACGTGGTCGCCGAAATAGATGAGGCTTTTCGCTTCGCCGGACAGCGCGTTGATGTTGCCGTTCGCATGGCCGTTGCCTTGCGTGAGATCCGTGAGCTTCATGCGTTCGGGCCGGATGCACGCAATCGCTTCCGCGCCGGGCTTCGCGTTCGCGACATTGAGCCCGGACACGCGCGTGCCGTCGGCTAAACGGATCTCGCAGAACTCGCCCTGAATCTGTTCGATGGTCCCGCGCAGCCGGTTACTGTCGCCGATGAAGTTCGCGACGAACTCGTTGCACGGCGCTTCATACAGATGATCGACGGTGTCGAGCTGCTGCACGATGCCCTTGTCGAATACGGCGACGCGGTCGGACATGGTGAGCGCTTCGCCCTGATCGTGCGTGACGTAGACGAACGTGACGCCGAGCTTCTCGTGCAGCGCCTTGAGTTCGATCTGCATGTGCTCGCGCAACTGCTTGTCGAGCGCGCCGAGGGGTTCGTCCATCAGCACGAGCTTGGGTTCGAACACGAGCGCGCGGGCGAGCGCGATACGCTGCTGCTGCCCGCCGGAAAGCTGCGCCGGATAACGCTTCGCGAAGCTCTCCATGCGAACCATCTTGAGCGCGTTGTTCACGCGATGCGCGCGCTCTTCGGCGGACATCTTCCGAACGGTCAGCGGATATTCGACGTTCTGCTGCACCGAAAGATGCGGAAAGAGCGCGTAGTTCTGAAACACCATGCCGATGTCGCGCTTGTGCGGCGGCACTTTGTTGAGCAACTTGCCGTCGAGCCAGATCTCGCCGCCGGTCGGGAACTCGAAGCCGGCGAGCATCATGAGACAGGTCGTCTTGCCCGAGCCGGATGGCCCGAGCAGCGTGAGAAATTCGCCCTGATAGATGTCGAGATCGAGCGATTTGACGACGAGCGTTTCGCCGTCGTACGTCTTTCGAACGCCGCGAAAACTGACGATCACCTGATCGGATTTCATCTGTCCGTGTCTCCTTCGGAAAAACCCTGTGCTTACTGCCGGACGGCTGCCGACGTGCGGAAATTATTTCCACTACCTGCGATAACTATAGCCCGCCACGGTTCTACAATGTGGAGCCATTTCAATATTCAAAATAGAACCACTTGAGGGTGACCGGAATAGTGGTTTTCATGCGATGGGAGATACCGTGGATACGATCATCCTGGCCGACTGGCTGAGCGCGCGGCTCGATCGCACGGCCGCCGAGCCGATGTACCGGCAAGTGCTCGAACTGATGCAGCAGGCCATTCTCACGAGCCAGCTCGCGCCGGGCACGAAGTTGCCGAGTTCGCGCACGCTCGCGATCGATCTCGGCATCGCGCGCAATACCGTCCTGCATGTCTACGATCAGCTCACGGCCGAAGGCTATGTGAATTCGACGACCGGCAGCGGCACGTATGTCGCCGACACCGCGCCGCGCGATGGCGTCGCGAAGAAAGCGAAAGCCGAGGAAACGAAGGCGTCGTGCACGATCTCGCGGCGCGGCGAGCGCCTGATCGCGCAGGCGGGCGTGTCGCCGAAACAGTGGGGCGCGTTCATGCCCGGCGTGCCGGACGTCGCCGAGTTTCCGGCACGCACATGGAGCCGCTTGCAGGCGCGTCTATGGAAGCGCGCGAACCCCGATCTGCTGACGTATGCGCCGGGCGGCGGCTATCGTCCGCTGCGGCGCGCGTTGTCGGATTATCTGCGCGTCGCGCGCTCCGTGAAGTGTCAGCCGGACCAGATCATCATCACGACCGGCATTCATCAGTCGATCGATCTCGCCGTGCGCCTGCTCACCGATTTCGGCGATCGCGCGTGGGTCGAGGAGCCGTGCTACTGGGGCGCGCGCAGCGTGCTGCAATCGTCGGGGCTGACGCTCGTGCCGATTCCCGTCGACGAGGAAGGGCTCAATCCGGCCGCGCGCGACATGACCGAGCCGCCGCGGATCGCGCTCGTGACGCCGTCGCATCAATATCCGCTCGGCATGGTGATGAGTCTCGCGCGGCGTCGCGCGCTGCTCGAGTTCGCGCGCCAGCACAAGGTGTGGATCATCGAGGACGATTACGACAGCGAGTTCCGCTACGGCAGCCGGCCGCTTTCGTCGTTGCAGGGACTCGACGACGCGGGGCAGGTGATCTATGTCGGCAGTCTCGGCAAGATGCTTTATCCCGGCTTGCGCATGGGTTACATGGTCGTGCCGGAGGAGCTTGTCGAAACGTTTCGCATCGGCGTGGCGGAACTGTATCGCGAAGGGCAACTGATGCAGCAGGCGGTGCTGACCGAGTTCATTCTCGACGGGCACCTGACGTCGCATGTGCGGCGCATGCGCGGACTGTACGGCGAGCGTCGCGAATTGCTGATCAACGCGATCCGCGCGCGTTTCGGCGATACGCTCGCCGTGCGCGGCGACGAAGCCGGACTGCATTTCGTGCTCGAACTGCCGCAGTTCGTCGACGATCGCGCGGTCGCCGCCGATGCGCTGGCGGCCGGCGTCGTCACGCGCCCACTGGTCAATTACTTCATGAACCGCGACGAGGCGTTGCGCGGTTTGATGCTTGGCTACGCGTGCGTGCCGAATCATGACATCGCGCCGAATTTCGCGAAGCTCGCCGATGTGATCGAGCACGCAATGGCGCCCATGCAGGTCGCGCAGGCATGAAGCCGTTCATCGCGCTACTCGGCTGCGCCGCGCCGGACCGCGCGAACGACGCGTGCGAGCGCCTTCAATGCATCGGCGGGCGAATCGGCGAATTGCGCGGCGACGATCGCGCCATCCACGGCGAGCGCGAGCGCTTGTGCATCGGCTTTGGCGGTGCGCGAAGCCGGCATCAGCGCGCGGATCGCCGCGGTCATGTCACGCTTGTGGCGACGTGAAATATCGATGGCCTGCGGCAGCGTCGCGCCGACTTCGACGACCGAATTGATGAACGCGCAGCCACGATAATTCTCGCTGCCGAACCATTCGGCGAGCGCGGGCACGAGCGCGTTGAGCGTTCCGCCGTGGCGAGCGAGCGCGTCGCGGAACCATGCCATCCAGTTATCGTGACGAAACGTGAGGAACGCGACGATCAGATCGTCCTTGCTCGGGAAATAGCGATAGAACGTCTTCTTCGCGACGCCCGATTCGGCGATCACGCGATCGATGCCCGTTGCGCGAATGCCATCGCGATAGAAGAGATCGTGCGCGGTGTACAGGATGCGCGCGTCCGGCGCGAGCTCGGAGAAATCGCTGGAGATTGCGGAAGTATTCATGCAATCGATTGTAGACAGGTTCGTCTACCTGCGCTAGAGTGCGTCGGGTAGACAGACCTGTCTACTCATCTCATCGCTTAGAGCAAAGAGGACTCGCCATGGAATCCAAGCCGCCGTTTCCGCCGTTCGATGAAGCATCCGCCAAGCTGAAAGTCCGTCTCGCCGAAGACGGCTGGAACACGCGCGATCCGGAGCGCGTATCGCTCGCGTATAGCGTGGACACGCGCTGGCGCAATCGCGCCGAATTCGCGAACGGGCGTGAGGAAGTCGTCGCGTTTCTGCGTCGCAAATGGGCGCGCGAACTCGACTATCGGCTTATCAAGGAATTGTGGGCGTACACGGGCAATCGCATCGCGGTGCGTTTCGCGTACGAATGGCACGACGACGCGAACAACTGGTATCGCAGCTACGGCAATGAAAACTGGGAATTCAACGAAGCGGGATTGATGACGCACCGTCACGCCTCGATCAACGATCTGCCGATCAAGGAAGCGGACCGCAAATATCATTGGCCGCTCGGTCGCCGGCCCGACGATCATCCGGGCCTGAGCGACCTGGGCTTCTGACTTCGGGGCCGGCTACATATCGCGTCGTCGCCGGAACGCCCACCATCCGGCGAGCGCGGTGAAGGTCGCGACGATCGCCACGAGCAGCCAGAAGCCGTGGTGATTTTCCGCGAGCGGAATGCCGCCGACGTTCATGCCGAAGAAACCCGCGACGATATTGATCGGCAGCGCGAGCACGGTCACGAGCGTCAGCGTGAAGAGCGTGCGGTTGCTTTGTTCGTCCATGCGCGTCGCGACTTCTTCCTGCAGGAGCTTGATGCGCTCGACGAGCCCGGCGAGATCGTTGAGCACGAGCGAGAACTCTTCGGTCGCGTCGCGAAGGTCCTGAATGTCCTGCGAATGCAGCCAGCGCGGCGGCCGCGCGAGCAGCCGGAACACGGAGCCGGGTTCGGGCGCGAGCAGGCGCTGCAGCCGGACGAGCACGCGCCGCAGTCCGCCGAGATCGGTGCGGGTCGCGGCGCCGCGCATCGACAGGAAACGGTCTTCGATGCCGTCGACCTCGACGCTCGTGCGCCGCACGATATGCACGAGCAGATCCGCCTGATCGCGCAACAGATGCGCGAGCAACTCGGCGGGCGAACGGAAAATTTCGCCGCGTCTAACCGACTCGCGCAGCGAATCGACCGATCGCAAGGGCTTGAGCCGCGCCGTCACGATCAGCTTCTGATGCGTGTAGACCCACAGCGTCGCGATCTCCGAGGGCGTCAGCTCGAAGTTGAACATCACATCGTTGATGACGGCGAGGAGCGCGCCTTCCTGATGCTCGATGCGCGTCGAATGCGAGCCTTCGTTGAGCGTGTCGAAGAACGCGTCGGGCAGGCCGAGGCGGCCGCGCATCCACCGTTCGCACGAACTGTTCGCGAGATCGAAGTGCAGCCAGACGAATTCCTTGGGCGTGTCGTCGCGGGCGAGCCATTCGCTTGCGGCTTCGGCATCGATCGGCACGCCGGGCAGATCGGCATGAAATCGGAAACCGCAGACGAGGCCGGAAAAGTCGGAGCCGTAAGGCGGTCTTTGCAGGGTAGCGGGATTCATGCGGGCGTTCGGTTACATTCTGAGTATGTCGGCGTGTCGGCGGATGACGCGGCCCCGACGCTTCTGGCATGCGCGTCGCCACGCGCTAGTGTGCCATCGGTCGCGCCCCGGATCGCGATCGTATCGCGTGAACGCGAGCGAAACGATGGCCACGAACGCGGTGCGCCGTGCAAATATGACTGTCATTTTGTCGGCGTATCATCGCGCCACGCAAGACGGGCGCACGCGAGGCGCCGCGCGCGAAACTGGGGAGAAGGCAGTGGAAGACCATGACGACATGGACGGGGCGACGCAAACCACCGCGAACGGGCTGGTTCGCCTGGCGTCGGTGATTGCGGGACTGGCGCGCGAAGGCGCGATTGATACCCGCTTCGGCGCGAAGCTCCTCAAGCGGCTCGACAAGGAAGCGCGGCGCGTATCCGAACCCGGCGGCGCGCCGCTCGACGAGACGGAGCAGTCCGCGCTGTTCGGGGCGCTCGGAGAACTGGATGTCGCGTTGCGCCAGCGCGACGCGGCATCGCTCGTCGAGGCGAATGCGCGGCTGCGCGAGAGCGAAAGCGCGTCGGGAAAGCGTCGCAAAAGCCGGAAGAGCGGCGACGCCTGAGCTTGGCGGCGGGCGGGCGCGAAACATGCTGTTGGGCAATCGTATGTTTCCGTCGAACGCCCATGCCCCTGTACTTGCATTCTCCTCATTGCGCGCTTTGGACGAATCGCAGCGTCGATGTCGACCGCGATTCGTGGCGCATCCTCATCGTCGACGACAACGCCCATAGCGCAGAAGCGCTTTGCGCCGCGCTCGAAGCGGAGGGCTTCGACACGCGTTTTGCGTTGTCCGGCGTCGATGCGCTCCATACGATCGACAACTGGGTGCCGCACATCGTCATTCTCGATATCACGATGCCGGAACACGACGGTTTCGCAACCGCGCGCGTGCTTCGCCGTATCGCCCGCACGCGCGACGCGGTGATCATCGCGTTCACGGCGCTCGGTGAGGACATCGTGCGGGCGGAGGGCATGCATTCCGGATTCGACGGTTATTGCCAGAAGGGCAACCCGCCCACGGAACTGCTCCGCCTGATCGGACGGCTCGTTCACTGAGATAACGCGGGATGTCGTTCGCGCTAGCGGGAAATTCGCACGCCCGTACGCTAAATAATTGTTCGTTCCCCGCTAAACGAAGCAGCCGAGCGCGCCGCTTGTCAACACGCGCAATCGCCCGCCAGGCGGACGTTTAGGACGATTTGAACGATCGTGCGGCCAACTATTGTTGGTCCATATCGAAAACTGAATTGAAATTTATGGAGATAAAAAAGCGATAGTAGGGGTATACACTGCATTCCATCGACGTAGCAGACAGTTTCTCGCAAGACCGCTGCGGCGCTTTCTGATTGAACGTCAACCGTCTTTGGAGCTCACACTATGAAACGCAATCTTCTCGCTACCCTTCTGATCGCCGCTACCGCCACGCTCGCCGCTCCCGCTTTTGCAAGCGGCTACGGTCCGGCTCCGTTCTACCGTCCGGCTGTCGGCGCGCCGACGTCGCAACAAGGTCCGAGCGCACAAGCGATCGCCGCCGAAGAAAACGCGAACGGCACGAGCACGACCGCTTTCGGCGGCTCGCGCGACGCGCTGGCTCAGTCGGGCACCCGCACGCAATCGGCCAACAAGGCTCAGTCCGTCTTCTTCGGTCAATAACCGGTTCGGCCAGCCCGGCTCATCCGCCGGGCCGACAGGCTGAAAGACTGATTCGGCGCGCGCCGCGCAGGCTCAAAAGGTCTGCGTTGCGCGCGCCGAACGCGTTTCAGGCCGCGAGCGCGCCGCGCATCACGTTCGCGAGCTCCGACGCCTCGAACTTCGACACATATGCGTTCGCACCGACCTTGCGTACGTGCTGCTCGTTCGCCGATCCCGACAGCGACGAGTGAATCACCACCGGAATGTGCATCAGCCCCGTCTCCGCCTTGATGCGGCGCGTGAGGGTGAAACCGTCCATTTCGGGCATTTCCAGATCGGTGAGCACGAGCGCGATGTGATCCGCGACCTCGGTGCCGTCCTTCTCCGCCTTTCTGAGCGCCGCTTCCAGTACGTCCCACGCTTCCTGGCCGGTTTTGGTCATCACGAAGGGCACGCCCATCGCCGTGAGACTTTGCTCGATGAGCGCCCGCGCGACGCCCGAATCGTCTGCCGCAAGCACGCGCGCGCCCGGCTTGAGCTGCAGCCGACCGGTGTTGGCCTCGGTGATATCCGTTTCCTGCGACGGCAGCACATCACGCACGATGCGCTCGACGTCGAGCACCTGCGCGAGCCGCGAGCCGTCGACGTTGCCATCGAGCCGCGCGAAACTCGTCACGGTCTTGCCGCCCGAGTGCGATTCCGCCGACAGCACCTGATTCCACTCGAGCCGCACGATATCGTCGACTTCCTCGACCGCGAAGCCTTGCGTCGTGCGCGCGAATTCGGTGACGAGCAGAATTTTCGGACCGTTTTTCGGCCGGCAGCCGGTGATGCGCGCGAGATCGATCACGGGAATGATCTGGCCGCGGATATCCGCGACGCCGAGAATCTCCTCGCTCGAACCGGCGACGGCGGTGATCGTCGGCATCGCGAGAATCTCGCGCACCTTGAACACGTTGATGCCGTACAGCTCCCGTTGCTCCGAGCCCGGCGACTCGCCGAGCCTGAACAGAAGCAATTCGAACATGTTGCTGCCCGCGAGCCGCACGCGCTGCTCGATATCCTGTTGTGAACTGCTCACCTCGTTCTCCCTCTAAGCGATGCCTTCGTGTGTTTGCCGGTGGCTTCACTTTCCACCAGATGCCTGATTAGCGGCATTAATCGGCGAAACTGAAGGCATGCGTGACGACGCGCGAGATGAAACGCGCGGCGCACGTCTCGCGCGGCGCCGGTGATCTATACTTTTTTTGAATGGTCGGGTTAATGCCGATGAAGGCATCGCGCGCGAGGCTTTACGCTGCATACAGGCGCAAGATTACCCGTCGCCCAGGCGCAACAACGTTCCCCGCTCATAACGGAGGCGCTCGATGGCAACAGTCGCACAGGTTCTGAATTCGAAACCCGACCAGACGGTCTTTACCGTTCCAGCCACGGCGTCGGTCTTCGATGCAATCAAGCTGATGGCCGACAAGCACATCGGTGCGGTGATCGTCACCGAAGGCGACGAGATCGTGGGCATCATGACCGAGCGCGACTATGCGCGCAAAGTCGTCCTGATGGACCGCGTCTCGAAGCACACGCCGGTGCGCGACATCATGACGTCGCACGTGCGCTACGTGCGCCCCGACCAGACCACCGACGACTGCATGGCGCTCATGACCGACAAGCGCATGCGTCACTTGCCGGTGATCGACAACGGCAAGCTCATCGGCATGATCTCCATCGGTGATCTGGTGAAGAACATCATGGCCGAGCAGCAGTACACCATCCAGCAGCTCGAGTACTACATTCGCGGCGAGCACACTTGATTGCCGGCGATCCGGCTGTAAGCATTTCGTTATAATCGGCAGGCTTCGCCTATGAGCGCGGAGCCACGCTCGTCGTGCGCGATCCGCGCGCGCGGAGCATCGAGGGAGCGCCGCCGATGACACCGACTGCCGCATCCGCATCTCCATCCGCCGACACCGCAAAAACGCTCGCCGCCGACGCGCCGTTCTTCATCGTGATGAACGCGGGCTCGGGACGCCGTCAGTCCGACGCGACCCGCAGCCTGCTCGAAAGCGAACTCGGCGCGGCCGGGCGACGTTTCGAATTGCGCGTCGTCGACGATCCGCGCGGTCTCGCGGACGTCGCGCGCGAAACCGCGGCGGCGGCGTGCCAAGCGGGCGGCGTGCTCGTCGGCGCGGGCGGCGACGGCACGCTTTGCACGGTCGCGCACGCGGCGCACGACGCCGGCTGCCCGTTCGCGGTGCTGCCGCGCGGCACGTTCAACTACTTCAGCCGCGACCACGGCATTCCCGCCGATCTCGAGCAATCGACGAAACTTCTGCTCGACGCGCGCGCCTATCCGGTGCAGGTCGGCTTCGTGAACGCGCGCATGTTTCTCGTCAACGCGAGCCTCGGGCTTTATCCGCGCTTGCTCGAAGATCGCGAAATCTACAAGCGGCAATTCGGGCGCAGCCGGCTCGTCGCGCTCTGGTCGGCGCTTTCCACGATGCTCAAGCCGCATCGCCATTTGCGTCTGCATATCGATCACGATGGCAGCACGACCGAAATTCGCTCGTCGACGCTCTTCGTCGGCAACAACCGCCTGCAGATGGAGCAGATCGGCATGCCGGACGAAGCGCGCGCGCTGGAACAGGGCTTGCTCGTCGCGATTGCGCCGCGGCCGGTCGGACGGCTCATGCATCTGTGGCTGTCGCTGCACGGCGCGGCGCGGCGTCTGTCGGATTCCGATCACGTCGTGAGCTTCACGTTCGAGCGCATCACGGTGACGCATCCGTCGAAGAAGCGCAGACTCGTCAAGATCGCGACGGATGGCGAGGTCGCGAAACTGCAGATGCCGCTGGAATTTCGCGTGTCCGACAAACCGCTTTTCCTGCTCAAGCCTGAGCCGACAGTGGCCGAAGCCAATCGCTCATGACCTTGCTGTTGCAGATTTCCGATACGCATTTCGGCACCGAGCGGCCGCCGGTGGTCGCAGCGCTCCTGCGGCTCGCCGATGCGCTCGCTCCCGATCTCGTCGTGCTGTCCGGCGATATCACCCAGCGCGCGCGCAAGCGGCAGTTCGCGTCGGCGCGCGCGTTCGTCGATGCGCTCGGCGCGACGCCGACGCTCGTCATCCCCGGCAATCACGACATTCCGCTTTTCGATCCGCTCGCGCGGCTGTGTTATCCGTACGCGAATCATCAGCGCGCGTTCGGCGCCGATCTCGAACCGGCGTTCGATTCGGCGGGGCTGCTCGTGCTCGGCGTGAACACGACGCGGGCGTATCGTCACAAGGACGGCGAAGTGTCGATGCAGCAGGTGAGGCGCGTCGCCGCGCGGCTGGAGGCGGCGAGCGCGGCGCAGTTGCGCGTCGTGGTCACGCATCAGCCGGTGGCCGTCACGCGCACTCAGGACGAAAAGAATCTACTGCACGGACGCGAGCGCGCGGTGCCGCGCTGGGCGCGTGCGGGCGCGGACCTGATTCTCGGCGGGCATATTCATCTGCCCTACGTGTTGCCGCTGCACGATACCTTCGCGGGACTCACGCGCCGCATGTGGGCGGTGCAGGCGGGCACGGCGCTGTCGTCGCGCACGCGCGGCACGATCGACAATTCGGTGAACGTGATCCGCCACGACGCAAGCGTTGGCAATGGCGACGGGCGTCGCGCGACGGTCGAACGCTGGGACTATTCGGAGACGACCGAAGCATTCGAGATGATCGCGCGCCACGATCTCGCGCTCGGCGTCGCGCAACCGACGGATGCTGTCACGTCGCCCGGATGACGAGTTCGGCGAAGCCCGTCGCGGCATCGTGCTCACGCGTGTAACGTTCGCCGGGCAGATGCGCGACGATGATCTCCGCCGTCGTCCGCACGATGCAGCCCGGCGTGACGTGGCCGCCGGAGACGCGGCCATCGGCATCGGCGATGCTCATGTGCAGGTGCGGGCCTTGCGCTGACAGCGTGCCGGCGAGCGTGACGATTTCGAGATCGCCGCGCAATTCAACGGCTTCGTCGCGGCCCGCGTAGCGCAGACGCGCGACGTTCAGGCTGCCGATGCCCTGAAGGACGAACGCGGCGGAGAGCGCGTGCGCGCGGAAGGCATGATCGAGCGCGGCGCGCAGATCGTCGCCGGGCGACAGACGAAGGGTCATCGCATGCATGGATGAAGGACTCGTAGAGGATCACGTTCAAGACTACACGCTGGCGGATCGCGGTGGCATCATGGGCGCGGTCCGCCGTGGCTATTTCTTACTGTGGAGACGCCATGAGTTTCGAACTGACGATGCTTGCCTGGACGCTCGTGCTCGCGCTGGTGCAAGTGTTGCTCCCTGCGGTCGTGCGCAACCGCGAAGTCGGCATCAGATACCAGGCCGGCCCGCGCGATGCCGCCACGCCGCCGCCCGGCAAGCTTTCCGGACGGCTGATGCGGGCGCAGTCGAATCTGTTCGAGACGCTGCCGATTTTCGCCATTGCGGTGCTGATCGTGCACGTCACGGGGCGCGAGAACACGCTCACGCACTATGGCGCGCTCGCGTATTTCGTCGCGCGTCTGGTCTACGTGCCGCTCTACGCTGCCGGCGTGCCGTTCGTGCGCTCGCTGGTGTGGCTGGTGTCGGTCGTGGGCATCGTGCAGATTCTCGTTCCCATCATCTGACGAGGAGTGAAGGGCAATGACCGATCAAGCTTCGACCATCGAGATCGAAACCGCGCCGAATCCCAAATTCGCCGTGATCCTGATGCACGGCCTCGGCGCCGATGCCAACGACTTCGTGCCGCTCGTGCCCGAATTGCGTCTCGCCGATGCGCCCGCGATCCGCTTCGTGTTTCCGAACGCGCCGGAGATCGCCGTGACGGCGAATAACGGCTATGTGATGCGCGCGTGGTACGACATTCTGTCGTTCGAGGGCATCAACCGGCGCGTGGACGAGGCGGGCATCGTCGCTTCGGTCGGGCGCGTGCGGGCGCTTATCGAGGCGCAGAACGCGCGGGGAATTCCCAGTGAGCGCATTTTTATCGCGGGATTTTCGCAGGGCGGTGCGATGACCTATCAGGCGGGGCTCACTCATCCCGAGAAGCTCGCTGGGTTGATCGTGCTGTCGGGCTACATTCCTTCCGAAGGGCTAATCGATGAATCGCTTTCCGAAGCGAACCGATCGGTTCCCATCTTTGCCGCGCATGGGAGCTTCGATGATGTGCTCAATGTGGCTCTCGGTGAGCAGGCGTGCGAATTCGCTCGCGGGCAAGGGTGTGAGGTCGAATGGCATGCCTATCCTATGGCGCATTCGGTTTGTATGGAGGAGGTTGAGGCGTTGCGGGCTTGGTTGGGGGGGCGGTTGCGGGGGTGAGGTTTTTTTTCGCCGGATCCCGTTTTCGTGTCGGTCTATTAGCGTTGCCCCTGTGCGGGGCGGCACTCACTTTCTTTGCTGCTGCAAAGAAAGTAAGCAAAGAAAGCAGCTTTCAGGCCCGCGGTCACACGCAATTTGGGTAGTCCTCTCGTCCTCGATGGCACTCGCCTAAAGAGTGCCCTCATCACAATAACGGGACTTGGATCGCGCACGGTCCGCCGCCCGAATACGTTGAGCGCGCTGGTTCAGCACGAAAGAGCTTCGGCACAGCGCTACGCGCTGCCGCCGGGTATGCAAGGGAAACCAAAGGGCGGCGATTGCAGTGAGATGGAGACGTTAGTAGCGGAGCACATGCATCCCCGCTTGACCGGTCGGCCGCGAAGCGGGCCGGAGCTATTTGGTGCTGAACCAGTTTGTTGTGTGGTGCGATGTGACAGACCGTGCGCGAGCCAAGCCCGATGGGGTGTTTGGGGGCACTCTTTAGGCAGCCCACGATGGACGAGAGGACTACCCAAATTGCGTGTGACCGCGGGCGTATCGGAAGCTGCTTTCTTTGCTTACTTTCTTTGCAGCAGCAAAGAAAGTGAGTGCCGCCCCGCACAGGGGCAGTGCTAATAGACCGACGCGAAACCGGGATCCGGCGAAAAAAAGACTCACGCACCCGAGTCACAAAAACCAGCAATCAAAGCAAGCATCCCACGCCGCAATTCCCCAGGACTAACGGGCTTGGAAAGCACGTCCTGCTCACACGCGAGCGGCACGATACACGCGGCCGGTTCACCGGTAACGACGAGACAAGGACAAGGCCGCCCAAGCCGCGTCGCACCGAGCATCGCCACTTCCCGCGCGGTCTTGGCATCACGCAGTCGAAAGTCGGTAATGATGAGATCCGGAAACCGCTCGATATCGCCGAGAATCGTCTCGAACTCCTCGAAGCTCGCCGCCGAGTCATAAAGCACGCCCCATTGCGACAGCAGCGCTTCGGTCGACGCCCGCACGAGCCCATCGTCCTCGACGAGCAACACATAACGCCCCTTGAGCTGCGCCATTTCCGCCGCCTCGGAACGCGCCGGCGCTCGCGCCGACGGCGTGTCGGGCGACGGTCCGCACAGCGGCATTTCGAGCGAAAAGCGCGAGCCGCGCCCTTCGGTGGACTTCAGTTCGATGCGATGCTGATCGAGCATCGACATCACCGCATTGACGATCGACAGCCCGAGCCCCAGCCCCTTGTCGCGATCCTGCTCGGGATTGTCGACCTGAAAGAACGGCTGAAAAATCGCATCGAAATAATCGGCCGGAATGCCGATGCCGTTATCCAGCACGTCGATACGCGCGCGCGTCGGCGAACGCACCACGCCGACGATCACGGTCGGCTTCGAAGTCTTGCTCTGATCTGCATACTTGATCCCGTTGGACACCAGATTGGCCACGGCGCGCCCGAGCCAGTGCGCGTCGCTGCGCACGCAGACGACATCGTCCTTCGGCAGCCGCAGGCGCAATTCGACGCCGCGGCTCATCGCGAACGGACGCAACTGCTCGGCGGCTTCCTCGACGATCTGTCGCACGTCGAATACGTGATAGCGCGGCACGACGCGCCCCGATTCCAGCCGCGAGAGATCGAGCACCGCGTTCAGCAGCCGCGCGAGGATCACGGACGAACGCCCGCACTCGTTGATGAGCCGTTCGGCCTGATCGAATTCGCCATTGCGGATGGCCTCGGCCGCCGCCTGCAGGAACAGATTGAGCGCGTGCATCGGCTGACGCAGATCGTGCGTCGCCGCGGCGAGGAAGTTGGATTTCTCGCGGCTCGCGGTCTGCGCGGCGATCATCTGCTGTTCGCGCAGCGCGAGCAGCGCGTTGGTCTTGTTCTCCTGATCCTTCTTGGAGACTTCGAGCTCGCGATTCTTGCGGCCGAGCGAAACATTCGCGGTGCGCAATTCGTCGTTGAGGGAAGCCAGCGCGCGCTCCGAACTATAGCGCTCGCGCGAGACGCGCTCGGCGTGCGTGCAGACGCCGTGCCCCACGACCACGACGTTGAACATATAGAAGAGCCCCGCGAAGAAATCCTCGGGGTTGAGCAGATGAATCGTCACCTGCAGCACCACGATCGACGCCAGCGTGATGATGCCCGCTGTCAGCGCGACGCGAGAGCGCAGATAAAAGAAACTGAACTGGAAGAACAGCGCAAGGCACAGCCCGATGAAATGCTGCGTGTAGTTATAGGGCGCGGGCGTGATCGCGACCATTGCGAGGATCAGGCACAAGAGCCCGTAAATGCCCGTCAGAATGATGCGTTGCGCGGTGGCGTGCGAGCGGAACGACGGCCGCAGCACCAGCACGCCGACAAAAAACAGCAGCGCGATGCCCGCGAAGCGCAGCGCGAGGATGTCGGGCAGGCGCGAATCGAGCGCGCGGTTGCCCCGCGCGAAGCTGAAGTCCCACCAGAGGAAGCACGTCCAGATGGCAAGCGCGAGCAGCGTCGACGCGCGCCGGAATGCGCAGAAGCGCTGGCTGTGGTCTTCGAGAAACTGCGCTTCGAGGACGGGATCGGAAAACGGCGCCGGAATCGAGAGATTGCGCACCAGGCTCGCGCCGGCCTCGCGGGCCGCCGAGAGAAGAATGCCTGGATTGCGCACGCCGGCGGCGCGTTGCGGTACGGCCATCTTCATGCTCGCTCAGGGAATCGGGATATCTACTTTAGGCCAACGCGGTCAGACAAATACGCCTTTTTTTAGCAATCGGCCATTATCTCCGGCAATTATTGCGCTTTTTTGGCGAGTTGCGAGGGCACGCGGCGAGACGGAAGGAAGGAGGAAGGGAGCCGATCGGCGGGCGTTTGATCGTTTGCCCGCCGATTCGAAGGACAGCCACAACGAATGCCCCCCGCACGATGACGAGGGCGGTCTCGAGGAGAACCGTTCAGCTTTTCGGTTTGGCCTTGGTGGTGCGCTTCGTGACCTGCGTTTCCTTCGCGCCTGCGGCCTTCGCGGGCGATGCCTTGCTGCCGGCCGTTTTCTTGCGGCTCGACATTTCCGTTTCTGCGGGTTGGCTCGCTTGAGCCTTGCGTGGGGATGGCATGTTGACCTCCTTCAGTATGTGTCCATATCGACACATTGATAACCATAGGATGCGGTCAGCCGGTATTCAAGACTCGGCGGGCTTCTCGCGCGGCGCATCGGCCAAAAAACTTCTGAGAGCGAAGCATTTCGCCCGATGCCCGCAACGAGCGCGACGAGCGCGATCAGTGGATGAGCTTCAGCCCCGCCGGCAGCGTTTCGCCGAACACGCGTCCGACGTCGGCGCGATCGAGCTCGACGGTCTCGCGGACCATCGCGATCCACGCCTGCGCCGCGCCCATCGTTTCGAGACGCTGCACGACAGCCGCGCGCGCATCGTCGGGCAGATCGCGCGAGCGGTCGCCGGTCATGCGCGCGATCTGCACGGCGGCGAACGCGGCGGGATCGACCTTCTTCCAGTCGAGCGCGAGGATCGCATCGAGCCAGACGACGGCGACCTCGGGCGGCACGACACCGTGCGCGCTGCCGTAAAAGGGCGCGCGGGCGCCGATGCGGCCCAGCGCCCACCAGCTTTGCACGCTCTCCGAAGGCTTTTTCAGGCGCGTGAGCAGCCATTCGCCGACCTCGATCTTGCGCTCGACCGGCACGCGTTCCAGCGACGCCGCGAGCCGCACCATGTCCTCGTAGCCCGCGCGCGCAGCGCCCGCCGCCTTGCGATAGCGGCTCGTGCCGGGCGGTTGCAGCACGAAGGCCATGTCGTCGAGCAGCTTGAGTTGCGCCGCTTCGGGCAGGCCACCGGCCGCGCGGCGCCAGAGCGTCCACCATTCGGACCAGATCTGGCTTTCGTTGCTGTACTGAATGCCCTGATCGAAAAGCGTCCAGAGTTGCTCGACACGCCATTCGTCGAGCGGATGCCCGAAGCCCGGACGCATGCAGTAGCCCGCGAGATTGAGCCACAGACGCTCGTGATCGGCGGTGCGGCGGCGCTTTTTCGCGCGCTCGAACAGCGCGCCGAAGACCTCGCGCAAGAGTGCGATGTCCCAGGTGTCGCGCGGGCCGAGCGTCTGTTCGAGCTGCGCGCGCAGGCGTTTGACTTCCTTCGGCCCGACATCGTGCGACTTCGCGCCGAACGTGCGGTCTATCCGTTCGATGGCTTTCGGCAGCGCCGGATGCGATTCGCTCACGGTCTCGTCGGTCTGCGACGCCTCGCGGCGCAACTGGAATTCGAGCAGCCAGCGTTGCGCGGGATCGTCGACGGCGATGCAGTGCATCTCCAGCGTGCCGACTTCGGTGAGCGAGGTCGTCAGCTGAACCGCCGTTTCGCGCGCTCGGCCCTTGCCGGCGGCATGCGGATCGACGACGGTCGCGATCGGCGGCAGACGGATGAAATCGCCCGATGCGGCCGCGAGGTCTGCGAGCGCGCCCGCTTCGTAAGCCGTCTCCGACACCGACGACGCCAGGTGAAAGCGCACCGGCGCGCCGAGCGTGAGCGCGAAGGTGCGATCGGCGAGATGGATCGCCTGGCCTTCTTCGGTGCCGCGCGGCAGGACGCAGACGCCACGCATCGCGTTGGCATCGTCTTCGAGCAGCAGAAAGAAGCTGCGCGCCGAGCCACCGCCGATCTTCGGCGCATTGCCCGCGCGCGCGAGCGCGTAGGCGACCGCGCCGCGCGCGACCGCGACATCGGGATTGCCGTTCGCGAGCACGTTGACGGCTTCGCCGCGCCAGCCGGAAAGCGTATCGGCGATGCGGCGCGCGAGCGGAGCGGCGCGAAACACGCCGCCGTTCAACAGCAAGGTGTCCGGAATGGCGAGCGTTTCGGCGGGCGCATCGACGAGGCCGAGCGCCTTCTTCGCCTCTCCGGCATGCTGGCCGAGAAACGCCGCGATATGCCGCGTGATGGCCGCGTCGCTCGCATACGGCAGCCCGAATTCGACGATGCCGCCGCGCGAACGGCCGGGGCGATCGCTCGGGGCGACCATCGGAAAGAATCCTTCGACGATGATCCGCTCGATCTCGTCGCGCGTGACATCGGCCGAACGCGCGCCGCCGATCAGCTTCGAGCCCGCGCCGAGCAGCGTGATCGACGTGGATGCGGGCGCGTTGTCGCCTAGCAATTGCTCTTTCGCCGCGCGGCAGCGCTCGACGAGTTGCGACAGGCGTCCGGCGGAGAGACGCGCATCGCTGCCCGCGAGACGCTTCTCGACGAGATGCGCGAGCGCGAGATCCATGTTGTCGCCGCCGAGCATCAGATGGTTGCCCACGCCGATGCGCGTCAACACCGGCTCGCCGTTCTCCATCGCGACCTGGATGAGCGTGAGGTCGGTCGTGCCGCCGCCGACGTCGACGATCATCACGAGCCGCGTCGCCTTCAGATCATCCGCGAGCGTCGCGCGATGATGAAACAGCCAGTCGTAAAACGCGGCCTGCGGCTCTTCCAGCAGCCGCAGTTTTTCGAGTCCCGCCATGCGCGCGGCTTCGAGCGTCAGCGCGCGGGCGCCTTCATCGAACGAGGCGGGCACGGTCAGCACGACGTCCTGCGTGTCGAGCGGTGCATCCGGAAAGCGCTCGTTCCACGCCGCGTGGACGTGCGCGAGATAGCTCGCGCTCGCCATGACCGGCGAGATTTTTTCGACGTCGTCGCCCGCGCCCCACGGCAAGATGGCCGCGAGGCGATCGACCGCCGCGTGCGACAGCCAGCTTTTCGCGCTCGACACGAGCCGTCCCGGCACCTGCGCGCCGAGCATCCGGGCGAATCTGCCGATGACGGCGGGCGCTTCCATCTCGCCCCACGGCAATTGCAGATCCTCGGACTTGAGTTCGCCTGGCGCGAAGTGATAGCGCAGCGACGGCAGAAGCGGCAGCGCCGCGACTTCCCCCGCGCCGACGAGCTGGTCGATGTCGAACACGCGGATATCGTTCGAGCCGATTTCCGCGTACGCGACGACCGTATTGCTCGTCCCGAGATCGATGCCGACGCTGTACCGCGCGCCGGACACCTTTTTCTTGCGCCCGGACACTTACAGGCCCATGCCCTGATCCGCGCCCGCGTTCGCGCCGCCGCGCACGTCGAACTCGACCTTCCAGCGCTCGGACGAGCCGCGCGGAATCGCTTCGAGTTCGAGCGTGCCCGCTTCGGTCACGCGCGCGTGCAGCTTGACGGGCACGACCTCGCCCGGCGTGCGGCCTTCGGGCGGCAGCGACGCTTCGATCTCTTCGAGTTCCTGCAATTCGTCCGGTTGCCAGTAATCGAGCAGCGTGCCGACCTGATCCTGACGACGCACCGAGGAGCCGAAGAAGCGGAAATGCACCGGCTCGCCGACGACGAGCCCGAATTCCTGCGCGGGCAATTCGGCGTCCGTGCCTTCCTCCATGCCGAACGGCGCGACGCACAGCGCCTGCACGGGCGGCTCCAGTCCGGGAACGGCCGGCATCGCCGATTCGACCGCGACGTAGTACGCGCGCGCCGTGCCGCCACGGATGCGCACGCCCTTGCCGCGCCGCACGTAGCCGTAATAGGCCGCGCCGCGCGCCACCGCGAGATCGAGGTCCGCGCCTTCGAGCAGACGCGCGGCGGGCGCGTTTTCGGAGGCGAGCCATGAATTCAGCGTCGTCATCACGCGCTCGACGAGCAGCGGCGACTTGAACACGCCGCCGTTGAACAGCACGACGGTCGGATGCAGCAGCGTCGCGCCCTGCGGCGCCTGATGCTGCAAGCCTTCGACTTCCGCGAGCGCGTTGACCTGACAGCCGAGGAACGCGGCGAGATGGCGCGTGACGGCGGCGTCCTGCGCGTACGGCAGACCGAGTTGCGTGAGACCGACGCGCGCGCGCGAAACGGGGCGAGCTGCGGCATCGACTTGCGGGAAAAAGCCTTCGAGCAGGATCTGCGTGAGTTCGGCGCGCGTGAGTTCGGTGCGCAGCGACCCGCCGATCAGCTTCGAGCCGCGGCTCGGGACAACGAGCGGCACCGCATCGACGGACGGATCGGAAAGCAGCGCTTCCTTCGCCGAGCGGCACGCGTAGGTGAGGGCGCGCAACTGCCACGGATCGGGCTGCGTGCCCGATTGCGCGAGCTTGCGCGCGACGGTATGCGCGAGCGCGAGGTCCATGTTGTCGCCGCCGAGCAGGATGTGCTCGCCAACGGCCACGCGATGCAGTTCCAGATTGCCTTCGCGCTCGACGACCGCGATCAGCGACAAGTCGGTCGTGCCGCCGCCGACATCGACGACGAGAATCACATCGCCCACTTTGACCTGCTTGCGCCAGCCGCCCGACGATTTTTGAATCCAGCTATAGAGCGCGGCCTGCGGCTCTTCGAGCAGCGTCATGCGCGTGTAGCCGGCTGCGGCGGCGGCTTCGGCGGTGAGTTCGCGCGCGGCGGGATCGAAGGACGCGGGAATCGTCACGGTGACGTCCTGCTGATCGAAAGGCGCATCGGGATGCGCGTGGTTCCACGCTTCGCGCAAATGCGTCAGATAGCGCACCGAGCTTTCCAGCGGCGACACGCGCTCGACTTCCTCGGGCGCATCGGACGGCAGGATTGACGCGCGGCGATCGACGCCCGGATGGCACAACCAGCTTTTCGCGCTGGAAACGAGGCGGATCGGCGTGCCCGCGCCCCGGCTGCGCGCGAGTTCGCCGACGATGAACCTGCGCTCCTGCGTCCACGGCAGCGTGAGATCGCCGGGCGCGAGCTCGTTCTCGTGCGGCAGATAGAGAAACGAGGGCAAAAGATCGCGTTCTTCGGCGGCGCCGGGCGCGGTCAGTTGCGAGATGGGCAGCACGCCTTGCGCGGTCTTTTCGCCGTCGCTCGCGCTCATGTCGACGTAGGAGAGCGCGCAATGCGTCGTGCCGAGATCGACGCCGATCGAGTAGCGCGCCGAGTTATCGTTCGCTTGAATGTCGCTCACAGTTCCACCTCCGCGGGCGCGACGATGCTCGCATCATGGGACGGCGCGAGCTTCGGCAGGCGCGTCTCCTCGACCTTCCATCCACGATGGCTGATGCTGCCCGAAAAGGGCGGCTTGCCGACGACGTTGCCCGTCAGCCGGATGGCGGCGGCATCGAAACCCTCCTGCAGCGTGATGCGCGTGCCTTCCGCTTCGGTGCGCACGGGCTTGACCGTGAAATGCTCGCGCAGCACGTTACGGCAGCCGTCGTGCACGAGGCGGGCGGCCGCGCCGATATCGGCGTCGCTGTAATTGACGATGTCTTCTTCCACGAAATCGATGAAACGCGCGTCGCGCTGCAAAAGGCCGAGCAGTTGCAACGCGGCGACCGGGCTCGCCTCCTTCAGCGCGGACGGCGCGGGTTGAACCGGCGCGGCGGCAGGCTTCGGCGCTTCGGCTTTGAAATCGGGCGCGGCTGCGGGGGCTTCAGGCGCTTCGGGCGCTTCGCGCAGGCGCTGCACGCGGCCCGCGAACGATGCATTGCCGAGAATGCCGAAGAAGGCGCCGAAGGCAATGCTTATCCTGCCGAAAAAGCCTGGATTCATGTCGGTCATGTGATGCTCCTGTAGGCCGCGCGAGGACGACCCTATCCTCGGGCGGCGCGGGTGGCCGGTGTTCGGTGCCGTATCGGCGGGGTGATGCCGGGAATGTCTGCCCGTGCGGCTTTTCAGAAAAGGCACGAAAAACGCCAACGGCCTTTATACCGTATCCCGATATTTTCCATGATGTCGCGCCCCGGCCGGGAAAATCGCTCCGGATGGGCGCGCGGCGGCGGGCCTCATTCTCGCGATTTGCGCCGTCAAGTCAAGGCGCGGCAGGCTTCGCGGCGCGCTTCAGGCCTTGTAGCCGATCTTGCGCAGCAGGTCGTGGCGCCACTTCACGTCGTCTTCGCTTTCGACGCCAAGCGGCGGGAACCCGTCCACCACGCCGACGATCCCGCGTCCCTGATCCGTCTGCGCGACAAGCACCTGCGTCGGATTGGCGGTCGCGCAGAAGATACGGCACACCTCCGGCACCGCCTTCACGGTATTGAGCACGTTGACGGGAAAAAAGCCGTCGCCGAGCACGACGATGAAGCTGTGTCCCGCGCCGATGTTCTGCGCGTTGCGCGCGGCCAGCTCGACGCCATGCTCGTCCGTGCCCGACGTGCGTACGAGCCGCTTGCCCGACGCCTCGCAGAACGCGAGTCCGAAGCGGATGCCGGGCACCGCGCCGACGAGCGCCTCGTGCAGATCCTCGACCGTCTTGATGAAATGCGACTGACCGAGGATGAAGTTGGTGTCCTCGGGCTTGTCGATGGCGATGGCGAGCAGTTCCATGGCGGATCTCCGGTGCGCGCTGGAAATTCCATGGTAGGCGCTTTTCTACGCGCGTATTTCGAACCCCGCGAGATACGCCGCCGCATCGCCGCCGTCCCAGACGCGGCCATCGCAGAACGTCGCCGCGCGCCGTTCACCGGGAATCGCAATGCCCGCCGCCTGCGCTGCCTCCCGATAAAGCGCGGTCTGATTCACGCTCGCCGCGATGGCCGCATCGTCGATATCGGCGCCGAGCATGCCCCAGCGCCGGTATTGCGTAATGAACCAGACGCCGTCCGATACGCGCGGATAGTTCACCGCGCCTTCATCGAAGAAACGCACGGGCAGCGCGCGCGCATCGCCGCCATCGGATGTGGCGAGGCGCGGCTCGATCAGCGCGCGCGGCACGCCGAGCAGCGCGGACGACGACAGCGCCCCGGCGATCTCCTCGCGATGCGCCCGCGTATCGAGCCAGGCGCACGCATCGAGCATCGTGCGAACGAGCGCGCGCGCCGTCGCGGGATAGAGCGCCGCGAAATCGCGCCGGCACGCGAGCACCTTCTCCGGATGATCCGGCCAGATCTCGCTCGTGTACGCGACCGTCCTGCCCGCGTCGCGCGCCTCGGCGACGGCGTGCCACGGCTCGCCCGCGCAGAAGCCGTCGAGCGCGCCCTCGACGAGCGCATCGGCCATGCGCGGCGGCGGAATCACGATGCTCTGCACATCGCGCAACGGATGCACGCCGTGCGCCGCGAGCCAGTAATACAGCCACATCGCGTGCGTGCCGGTCGGAAAAGTCTGCGCGATGACCGGCGGCCGCCCGAGCGAATGCAACGCTTCCTTCACGCTGGCGCCGTTCCTGATCGCATCGGCCAACGGACGCGACAGCGTGATCGCCTGACCGTTGCGATTGAGGACCATCAGCACGGCCATGTCCGCCTGCGGCCCGCCGATACCCAGTTGCACGCCGTACACGAGGCCATAGAGCGCGTGCGCCGCGTCGATCTCGCCGGACAGCAGCTTGTCGCGCACGGCCGCCCACGACGGCTGACGGCACAGCTCGATCGAGATGCCATGACGCGCGCCGAGATCGCGCAACGCGGCGACGGCGAGCGGCGCGGCATCGGAAAGGGCGACGAAGCCGAGCCGCAGATGCGTGCGTTCGGGTTGGGAGGAAGTGATGTTCATGAGATGTCGATAAAGCTAGAGCAGATCGGCCATCGAAAGCAATTGGCGCGCGATCTCGGCGACCTTCACGCCCTGATCCATCGCGCGCTTGCGAAGCGCCGCATAGGCTTCGTTTTCGGACATGCCGCGCCTGTCCATCAGAAGACGTTTCGCGCGGTCGATGACCTTGCGCTGCTCCAGTTCGTCCTCGACCTTCGCGAGCCGCTGACGCAACTGCGCTTCATGCGCGAAACGCGCGAGCGCGACTTCGATGATCGGCGCGAGACGCTCGGGCGCGAGTCCTTCGACGGAATACGCGGTGACGCCCGCGCCCACTGCCGCGCGAATGAACTGCTGATCCGCGTCGTTGCTGAACATCAGCACGGGACGCGGCGCGGCCTTGTTCATCACCGCGAGCTGTTCGAGCGTGTCGCGCGAGGGCGACTCGGTATCGATGATGACGACATCGGGCTTCTGGCTCTCGACGGCCTTGTGCAGCGCCGAAGGCGCGGCCGCTTCGGCGAGCATGTCATAGCCCATGCGCGCGAGTTGCTCGCGCAAATCGCCTATGGGCTTGTCGGTGTCGGTGACGAGAAGAACGCGAAGCATGCGGGAAGCGGAAGCGGTCATGCGAGGGACGCTTGAGACTTTAACGCGCCGTCCGCGCTTTGAGAACCCGCTTTACGCGGCATGAGCGAAGCCTTTGGCGCTTTGCATATGCGCCGCGAATTCCGCCGCTTCGCCGATCGCACCGCCGATCAGAATCACCGCCGGACTGCCGAGGCCGGCAGCGTTGGCATCATCGGCAAGACGATCGAGCGTCGTCACGAGCCGCTTTTCCTGCGACGATCCCGCGTGCTGCACGACGGCCGCAGGCGTGCTCGCGGGCAACGTATCGAGCAACGATGCCGTCAGACTCGCGATGCGGCTCATGCCCATATAGATCGCGAGCGTGGTGCCCGTTGCGGCGAGCGCGGCCCAATCCGGCTGACTGTGATCCTGCATGTGCGCGGTGACGAACGTCACGCCCTGACAATGATCGCGATGCGTGAGCGAGATGCCGAGTCCAGCCGCCGCCGCGAATCCCGATGACACGCCATTGACGATATCGACCGGAATATCCGCCCCGCGCAATGCGGCGATCTCTTCGCCCGCGCGTCCGAAGAGCAACGCGTCGCCGCCTTTCACGCGCACCACATGCAGTCCTTTCTTCGCGTATCGCTGCATGAGGCGCTGAATGAAGGCTTGCGGCGTGGACTTGCATCCGCCGCGCTTGCCGACGCGAATCACGCGCGCGTTCGGCGCAAGCGTGACGATGTCGGCGTTGGCGAGATCGTCGACGAGAAGGACGTCGGCGGCGGCGAGCGCCTTCGCGGCGCGCAAGGTCAGCAAGTCCAGATCGCCGGGGCCCGCGCTCAACAGAGTGACTTTGCCTTTGATGGTGCTCATCGTTGCTTCCTGAGTCTGCGTGCTTCGTATGTGAGGCATCGGCGCGGCAAACGCAGATAGCGTCCGCTCGTGTCGCTGCACGATGGGGACGCCTTTGTCCTTGCTTTCATGTATCGGGGCGCCGCGAACGCCGTTGCTCGCAGCGCTTTCGACAATGCAATAAGCGGGCCATTGGTCGGATAAGGCTTCGAGCACGTTATCCGCACTGTCGTTGTGCGCGGGCGGCACCGCGAGGGCGCATGGGCGCTTGCTCGATGTGAATGCGTGCGTTAACCGTGCAGTACAAAGTGAGGAGCGTACGAAGCGATCGCTTGCACGTTCGCACGGCATCAGTGCTGCGTCGCACCATCCCTGTGCCCGCCTGCATCGAAACATGACGTGAAGCTCATGCGCGCAGTCCGTGCATATAACGCGCAAAGCCTTGCGCGACAAGCGTCTGAAGTCGATGCGGCGCGCATGGCATAGGCCTTGCCTTATGTCTCGCCATCGGATCAACGGCGATCCGTCCTGAATACAGCGCCCGGCAAGTGAAAAACATGCGGGCATCGGACAACGGCGTCCCCCGCATCGGCTTCCCGGCCCATGCGCGGGACGCCTTTCTTTTTTTGCGGAAAGACGATGGACAAAGCCACCCGGATCGATCTCTTCAGCATGCGCAGCGCGCCGATGCGCGCCTTCCATCTCACGTGGATGGCCTTCTTCGTATGCTTCTTCGCGTGGTTCGCCTGCGCGCCGCTGATGCCGCTCATCAAGCGCGAATACGGACTCACGGCGGATCAAGTTGCGAACATCAATATCGCGGCCGTCGCCGTGACGATTCTGGTGCGCCTCGTCGTCGGACCGATGTGCGATCGCTTCGGCCCGCGCCGCGTGTATGGCGCGCTGCTGCTCGCGGGTTCGGTGCCTGTCATCGGCGCGGCGCTCTCTACGGGCTACGACAGCTTCCTGTGGTGCCGTCTCGCGATCGGCGCGATCGGCGCGAGCTTCGTCATCACGCAGTACCACACGTCGGTGATGTTCGCGCCGAACGTCGTCGGCACCGCGAACGCAACGACTGCCGGCTGGGGCAACGCGGGCGCGGGCGCGGCGCAGGCGATCATTCCGCTTCTCGTCGCGGCAGCGATCGCGCTCGGCGTGGGCGAAGCATCGGCATGGCGCGTCGCTTTGATCGTGCCGGGCATCGCGATGCCGGTGATGGCCTTCTTCTACTGGCGCTATACGCAGGATTGCCCGCAAGGCGACTTCGTCGCGCTGCGCCGTGCCGGCGTCGCGATCGACGGCGGCAAGAAGGGCGGCTGGCAGAGCTTCCTGACCGCGTGCTCGAACTATCGCGTGTGGATGCTCTTCGTCACGTACGGCGCGTGCTTCGGCGTCGAAGTGTTCATCCACAACATGGCGGCGATCTATTACGTCGATCACTTCGGCCTCTCGCTCGCGCAAGCCGGCATGGCGGCGGGCAGCTTCGGTCTGCTCGCGCTCTTCGCCCGCGCGCTCGGCGGCTGGCTCTCCGATAAAGCCGCCGCGAAGAAAGGCCTCGATATCCGCGCGACCTTGTTGTTCGCGCTGATCGCGGGCGAAGGCATCGGCCTCTATGCGTTCGCGCATGCGCCGAGCGTCGTGCTCGCCATCGTCGCGATGCTTGCGTTCGGCCTCTTCACGCACATGGCATGCGGCGCGACTTACGCGCTCGTGCCGTTCATCGATCGCAAGGCGCTCGGCGGCGTGGCTGGCGTGATCGGCGCCGGCGGCAACGTCGGCGCGGTCGCAGCGGGCTTCCTGATGAAAGGCCTCGGCAACGCGCAAGCCACGCTCTCGATGCTCGGCGTGATCGTCGCGACGACGGCGCTCTGCGCGCTCGCCGTGCGCTTCTCCCCCGAACACAAGGCACGCGAAGCGGCACTGCGCGAAAGCGCGCTCGCAGCCAATAACGTCATTGCAAACTGAGAAGGCCCCGTCATGAAAATCGTCGTCATCGGCCACGGCATGGTCGGCCACAAGTTCCTCGAATGTCTCGCCGAGAGCGGCAACGAAGCGCTCGACGTGACGGTCCTGTGCGAAGAACCGCGCGCCGCGTACGACCGCGTGCATCTGACCGAATTCTTCACGGGCAAGAGCGCGGATGATCTCTCGCTCGTCGAAGAGGGCTTCTTCGAACGTTCGGGTTATGCGCTGAAACTGAATGCGCGCGCGGTGTCGATCGATCGCGCGGCGCGCACGGTGACGGCTTCGACGGGCGAAGTGCTCGCGTACGACAAGCTCGTGCTCGCGACCGGCTCCTATCCGTTCGTGCCGCCCATCGAAGGCCGTGATCGCGACGGCTGCTTCGTGTATCGCACGATCGAAGATCTCGAAGCGATGCAGGCATGCGGCGCGCGCTCGAAGACGGGCACGGTCGTCGGCGGCGGTCTGCTCGGTCTCGAAGCAGCGAAGGCGCTGCGCGACATGGGACTCGAAACGCATGTGATCGAATTCGCGCCGCGCCTGATGGCCGTGCAGGTCGATGACGGCGGCGGACGCGTGCTGCGCGCGAAGATCGAGGAGCTCGGCGTCACGGTTCATACGGGTAAGAACACGCTTGCGATCGTCGATGGCGAAGGCGCGGCCAACCGCATGAATTTCGCCGATGAGACGCATCTCGACACCGACATGATCGTGTTCTCGGCAGGCATTCGTCCGCGCGACGACATCGCGCGTGCAGCGGGTCTCGACATCGGCGCGCGCGGCGGCATCGTGATCGACGACGCCTGCCGCACGAGCGACGAAGCGATCTATGCCATCGGCGAATGTGCGTTGTGGAAGGGCCAGTTGTTCGGCCTCGTCGCGCCGGGTTACGACATGGCGCGCATCGTCGCGAAGCAGATCATCGGCGAGGAAGCGGCGTTCGCGGGCGCGGACATGAGCACCAAACTCAAGCTGATGGGCGTCGATGTGGCGAGCATCGGCGATGCACACGGCAAGACGCCCGGCAGCCGGACGTATCAGTACAGCGACGAGCGCAAGCAGGTCTACAAGAAGATCGTCGTGTCCGACTGCGGCAAGTTTCTTCTCGGCGGCGTGATGGTCGGCGATGCAGCGGAATACGGCACGCTGCTGCAGATGATGTTGAACAAGATCGAGTTGCCCGAAGCGCCCGAGTTCCTGATCCTGCCGTCGAGCGATGGAAAAGCGAAGCCCGCGCTCGGCGTCGAAGCCTTGCCCGATGCGGCGCAGATCTGTTCGTGCAACAACGTAAGCAAGGCTGAAATCTGCGCGGCTGTCTGCGCGGGCGCAACGAGCATTGGCGCGATCAAGTCGTCGTGCAAGGCGGGCGCATCGTGCGGCGGCTGCGTGCCGCTCGTCACGCAAGTGATGAAGTCGGAGATGAAGCGGCAGGGTCTCGCGGTGAACAATCATCTGTGCGAGCACTTCCCGTATTCGCGTCAGGAGCTTTATCACATCGCGCGCGTGGAAGGACATCGCACGTTCGGCACGCTGCTCGCGAAGCACGGCAAGGGACGCGGCTGCGATATCTGCAAGCCTGCCGTCGCGAGCATTCTTGCTTCGTGCTGGAACGAGTTCGTGCTGAAGAAAGAGCACGCGAGCCTGCAGGATTCGAACGATTACTACCTCGCGAACATCCAGCGCGATGGCACGTACAGCGTCGTGCCGCGCATGCCGGGCGGCGAAGTGACGCCCGATGGCTTGATCGCGGTCGGCCAGGTCGCGAAGAAGTACGGCCTCTATACGAAGATTACGGGCGGCCAGCGTGTCGACATGTTCGGCGCGCGCGTAGAGCAATTGCCGTTCATCTGGGAAGAGCTCATCGCGGCGGGCTTCGAATCGGGTCATGCGTATGGCAAGGCCCTGCGCACCGTGAAGTCGTGCGTCGGCTCGACGTGGTGCCGTTATGGCGTCGGCGATTCGGTCGGACTCGCGATCGAACTGGAGAATCGCTACAAGGGTCTGCGCACGCCGCACAAGATCAAGTTCGGCGTGTCGGGCTGCACGCGCGAGTGCGCCGAAGCGCAAGGCAAGGACGTCGGCGTGATCGCGACGGAGAAGGGCTGGAATCTCTACGTATGCGGTAACGGCGGCATGAAGCCGCGTCACGCCGAGCTTATCGCGTCCGATCTCGATCACGACACGCTCGTGCGGTACATCGACCGCTTCCTGATGTTCTACGTGCGTACGGCGGATCGCCTGCAACGCACGAGCGTATGGCGCGACAACCTCGAAGGCGGACTCGAGTATCTGATCGACGTCGTCATCAACGACAAGCTCGACATCGCCGCCGAGCTCGAAGCGGAGATGCAACTCGTCGTCGATACCTACGAGGACGAATGGAAGAAGGCCGTCACCGATCCGCATACGCGCAAGCGCTTCCGTCACTTCGTCAACAGCGAACAGGGCGATGCGAACGTGACCTTCGTGGAAGAGCGCGGCCAGATTCGCCCCGCCACGCTCGAAGAGCGCAAGTCGAAGCTTGCCGAAACCGTTTAACGCGTGAGGAAAAACATCATGAACGACCGTATCGAACAGGACTGGACCGCCGTTTGTGAACTCGACGACATCGTGCCGGATACGGGCGTGTGCGCGCTCGTGAAGGGCACGCAAGTCGCGGTGTTTCATGTCGCGGGCGAAGAGGCAGCCGTGTACGCGATCGACAACTACGACCCCCATTCGCAAGCCGCGGTGCTCTCGCGCGGCATCGTGGGAAGTCTGGGCGAGCGTATCGTCGTTGCATCGCCGATCTACAAGCAGCACTTCGATCTGCGCACGGGCGAATGCCTGGAAGCGCCGGAGCTTTCGGTGAGCGCGTATCGCGTGAAGGTCGCGGGCGGCAAGGTGTGGGTCGCGGCATGAAGACCGAATATGCGGTTGCGGGCATGGCGGCGTTGAAGCACGCCGCATCGCGCCAGCGGCTCGTGGTGATCGGCAACGGCATGGCCGGTATGCGTACGGTCGAAGAACTGCTGAAGATCGCGCCCGAGCTGTACGACATCACCGTATTCGGCGCCGAGCCGTACGGCAACTACAACCGCATTCTGTTGTCGCCGGTGCTCGCGGGCGAGAAGAGCGTCGACGACATCATTCTCAACACGCGCGAATGGTACGACGCGAACGGCATCACGCTGCATGCGGGCGATGCCGTGATCGAAATCGATCGTGCGCGGCGCGTCGTGCGTTCGGAGAAGGGCGTGGAAGCGCACTACGACCGTCTGCTGATCGCGACCGGCTCGAAGCCATTCATCATTCCGGTGCCGGGTTGCGAGCTTTCCGGTGTGATCGCATTTCGCGACATTCAGGATGTCGAAACGATGATCGAAGCGGCACGCGATCATCGGCACGCGGTGATCATCGGCGGCGGTCTGCTCGGGCTCGAAGCGGCCAACGGCTTGCAGCGGCAGGGCATGTCGGTAACGGTCGTGCATGCGAGCGGCAGCCTGATGGATCGTCAGCTCGACGCCACCGCGTCCGCGTTGCTCAAGCGTTCGCTCGAAGCGAAAGGCCTCAACTTCGCGATGGCCGCGCAGACGACGGAGATCGTCGGCGACGACCGCGTGCGCGCCGTGCGTTTCGCGGACGGCACGCAGATCGACGCTGATCTCGTCGTGATGACGGCGGGCGTGCGGCCCAACATTGCGCTCGCGAAAGAGGCGGGGCTGCATTGCGAGCGCGCCATCGTCGTCGACGACACGCTGCAGACTTTCGATCCGCGCGTGTATGCGGTGGGCGAATGCGTGCAGCATCGCTCGGCGACCTTCGGTCTCGTCGCGCCGATCTGGGATCAGGCGCGCGTGGCGGGCGCGCATCTCGCGGGCGCGGGGCATCGCCGTTACGTGCAGCGCGCGACGGCGACGAAGCTCAAGGTGACGGGCGTCGATCTGTATTCGGCGGGCGATTTCATCGGCGGCGAGGACAGCGAGGATCTCGTGCTGCGCGATCCGCGCCGCGGCGTGTACAAGCGTGTCGTGCTGCAGGCGGGACGCGTGATCGGCGCGGTGCTGTACGGCGACGTGAAGGACGGCGGCTGGTATTTCGATCTGATTCAGAGCCGCGCGGACGTATCGCATCTGCGCGGCAAGCTTCTTTTCGGCAAGACGCTTTGTGAAGCCTGAATACGGCCAAGGATAGAGAAACGTGAGCATGTCCATCATCCCCATTCAAACGGCTTCTGTTAAAACGACTTGCCCGTATTGCGGCGTCGGCTGCGGTGTGAACGCATCGCCGAAGAGCGCGACCGAAGTGTCGATCGCCGGCGATGAAACGCATCCATCGAACTTCGGCCGTCTGTGCGTGAAGGGCTCGGCGCTCGGCGAAACGATTGGACTCGAAGGGCGTCTGCTCAATCCGAAACTGCGCGACCGCCGCAGCGGCGCGCTTACCGATGCATCGTGGGACGATGCCATCGGCACGGTTGCGAGCGGCTTTTCGCGCATCATCGCGGAGCATGGTCCCGACGCGGTCGCGTTCTATGTATCGGGTCAGTTGCTCACCGAGGACTACTACGTCGCCAACAAGCTGATGAAGGGCTACATCGGCAGCGCAAACATCGATACGAACTCGCGGCTGTGCATGTCGTCGTCGGTGGCGGGACACAAGCGCGCGTTCGGCGAAGACCTCGTGCCGATGAGTTATGAGGACCTCGAACTCGCGGACCTCGTCGTGCTCGTGGGATCGAACACGGCATGGTGTCATCCGATTCTCTTTCAGCGCATCGTGAAGATGAAGGAGAAGCGACCGGAGATGAAGATCGTCGTCATCGATCCGCGCTATACCGCGACTTGCGAAATGGCCGATCTGCATCTGCCGCTCAAGCCTGGCAGCGATGTGGCGCTGTTCAACGGCCTGCTCGCGTTCCTCGCGGAGCACGGCGCAATCGATGCGGCTTTCGTCGATGCACATACCAGCGGTTCCGGCGACGCGCTCGCAGCGGCGGGTTCTTCGGATCTCGCGCAAACCGCGAAAGACTGCAAGCTGGATCACCACGATCTGATGGAGTTTTATCGTCTTTTCGCGCGCACGGAGCGCGTGGTGACGGTCTATTCGCAAGGCGTGAATCAGTCGAGCGCCGGCACGGACAAGGTCAACTGCATCATCAATTGCCATCTGCTGACGGGGCGAATCGGCAAGCCTGGCATGGGACCGTTCTCGTTCACCGGCCAGCCCAACGCGATGGGCGGACGCGAAGTCGGCGGCCTCGCGAATACGCTTGCCGCGCATCTCGAGTTCGGCGATCCGCTGCATGGCGAGATGGTGCGGACGTTCTGGAATTCACCTGCGATTGCAGAGCGCGCCGGATTGAAGGCCGTCGAGTTGTTCGATGCAATCGAAGCGGGCCGCGTGAAAGCCGTATGGGTGATGGGCACCAATCCTGTCGTCAGCCTGCCCGATGGCGATCGCGTGAAGCGCGCGCTCGAGAAGTGCGAGCTCGTGGTTGCATCGGACATCATCGAAAAGACGGATACGAACGCGTTCGCCGATGTGCTGCTGCCCGCGCTCGGCTGGGGCGAGAAGGATGGCACCGTGACGAACTCGGAGCGGCGCATCTCGCGTCAACGCGCGTTCATTCCGACGCCGGGCAAGGCGCGCGCGGACTGGCGCATCATCTGCGATGTCGCGCGGCGCATGGGCTTCGAAGGCTTCGATTTTGCGGGTCCGCATGAGATTTTCGACGAGCACGCACGGTTGAGCGCGTATCGCAACGATGCGTCGGCGGGCGTGCATCGCGCGTTTCATATCGGTGGACTGGCCGGCCTTGATCGCGCGCAATACGATGCGCTGCAGCCGACACAATGGCCGTTGCGCGACTCGGCAGAGGGAGGAACGGAGCGGCTCTTCGAAGATCACCGCTTCAGTCATGCAGATGGCCGTGCGCGCTTCGTAGCAACCGTTGCACGCGCGCCCGTGAATGCGCCCGATGACGACTATCCGCTCGTGCTCAACACCGGACGCGTGCGCGACCAATGGCACACAATGACGCGAACGGGCCGCTCCTCGAAACTCGCGGGCCATATCAGCGAATCGTTCATCGACATGCATCCGCAAGACGCGCTCGCATGCGGCGTGCGCGAAGGCGAACTCGCGCGCGTGTCGAGTCGCTGGGGCTCGATGATCGCGCGCGTGCAGCATGGCGGTGGCATGCCGCGCGGCAGCGTGTTCGTGCCGATCCACTGGAACGATCAGACCGCCTCCGACGCGCGCGTCGGTGCGGTGGTGAATCCCGTCGTCGATCCGGTTTCGGGCGAACCGGAGTTCAAGCACACGCCTGTCGCAATCGAGAAGTTTCACGTGACATGGCACGGCTTTTCGCTCTCTCGCGCCGCGCCGGACCTCGACATGGTCACGCACTGGACGCGCGTGCATGGCACGGGCTTCGTCCGTTACGAAATGGCGGGCCGTAATCGTTTCGATGCATCCCATGGCGATCATCACGATTGGGCGCGTGCGCTCTTTCATATCGACGATGAGCACGCTGACTGGATCGAATACGAGGACAAGAGCGCGGGCGTGTATCGCGCGGCGCATGTGGTCAATGAGCGTATCGAGAGTTGCGTGTTCATCTCCGAGCGGCCCGATCTGCCCGCGCGTGCGTGGCTCGCGACGCTGTTCGAAAAGGGACGCCTCGACGACGAGGACCGCGCGAGCCTCCTGCTCGGTCAGCCGATAGGCAAGGGCGAGGACACCGGGCCGACCGTGTGCTCGTGCTTCGGCGTCGGACGCAATACGATCTGCAACGCGATCCGCGACAAGGGATTGAAGACAGCCGCCGAAATCACCTCGTGCGTGAAGGCGGGCGGCAACTGCGGATCGTGCGTGCCGGAGTTGAAGAAGCTCATCGTTGAGACGGAAATGGCGCGTCTCTCCACGGTCTGATTCGTCCGTGGTCTAACGAACGAACGCGGGCGCATGTCGCCCGCGTTTCGCGTTTTCAAGCCTTCCGATTCCTGCGGAGATCTCCGGAAAAACCCTCGAAAACAGGGCGTTTCCGGGCTATTGGTATGCTCGAATGAGCGCTCGCCAACCAAACTCCTTACGATTTATTACCACGTGAAATGGTGTGTTGGATTGCCAACGCATTCGCCGGTTCATCTTCCGTACAGTCACCTCAAAACACAGGCACTAAACAAACGGATGCCTGAAAACAACACCAAAAGGTAATACGGGGATTGCGATGAAGAACGCAAAACTATTCGAACAAGCGGAAGGCCAGCGCGCCACGATCCGCTCATCCCAGGCCAGCATCGACCTGTTGCACGAACGACGACTTCTGATCGACGTGCGAGCCTCATTCCCAGTCTGATTCGTCAAGCCGCCCCAAAGGGGCGTCCTTTCTCAAACGCTCGCTGATCCATCGAAGCCAGATTCGATCAGACGTCGGAGATAGGAATACTAACGAAACGATATTTGCTGTATCCGCTACATACCGGCGTCGATGTAGCTGGAATTGACTGTGCGCCTACACTTGGAGACCTCACCATGCAACGCAAACTGATCGCAGCAGCCGCCGTCCTCTCGCTCGTTTCCGCCGCTGCCTTCGCAACGGGCACGAACTCCAGCTCGAGCTCGACCTCGGGCGGCACGACCAGCGCAGCCGTGTTCGGCTTCGGCTCGTTCACCGCAACCAACGCGGGCGCCGCCAACGGCCACGCTTCGTCGATCGCCGGCCAGGGCTACGGCGTGACGGGCAACGCGACCAACGCGACGACGAGCCACATCAACACGTCGTCGGTGGGCGGCAAGGGTTTTGGCGGCTCGACGGCGACGGGCGTCTCGGGCGCCGACGCTGCCGCGAATGCCTGGAGCAAGCTGGGCGGCGGCTGGCGCTAAGCACACGGCGACGGACGGCGAACTTCGCCGCAACGGGGTTCGCTTTCCCGCAACCGATGTGATCCCGGTTCGAACAACAAAAAACGAAATCCAATCTTACCGATTCGATAAGGAATGCAAATCATGAAACGCACTCTGATCGCTGCTGCACTGCTCTCGTTCGTCTCCGTCGCCGCGATGGCCACGACCACGAACTCCAGCTCGTCCTCGACCTCGGGCGGCACGACGTCCCCTTCGGTCTCGGGCTTCGGCCGCTTCACGGCGACGAACTCGGGCACGGCCAACGGCAATGCGCAATCGATCGCCGGCAACAAGTTCGGCGTGACGGGCAACGCCACCAACGCAACGACGAGCCACACGAATACGTCGACGGTGAGCGGCTTCGGCCACGGCAACGCACAAGCGGGCGGCACCTCGGGCGCGGACGCAGCGGCCAATGCATGGAGCAAGCTGGGCGGCGGCTGGCGCTAAGCTGGTCGGCGACTCAAGGCAGGGGCGGCGTCATGACGAGCGTGCGCTTGCGGGATACCGCCCTTGCCGAACCCATAAAAAAACTCTAAGTCGTCCGGGACCGTCATGCGCTGTGGCGTTCCCCTTTTCTTCCGGAGAACCAAAATGAACAAGACCACTCTGCAATTGGCATGCGCGGTGCTGTTTTGCGCCGCGCAACTCGCCCACGCCGACACCACCGCCAATTCCTCGTCGGGCTCGGTTTCGGGTTCGACGTCGACGGGCATCGGCCAGGGCGGCGGATCGAGCCTCAACAACATCGGCACGTCGGCGAATTCGACGGCCAACACCAGTTCCAATTCGTCGTCGGTCGGCGGCCTCGGCGTCGCGACGGCGAGCGGCGGCCGTTCGACCGCGCAGGGCGGCTCATCGAATGTGAACATCTCGCTGACGATGCCGCAACTGACGACATCCGGCACGGATGCAAGCGGCGCCGATGCGACCGGCAAGGCGGCCACGAGCGGCCCCGGCACGAGCGCCTTCGACACGCGCACGACGGTCGACTACAACCAGAGCTCGTACTCGGTCCGCACGACGCCGTCGATCGCCGCACCCTCGCTCACCACGACGCTCTCCGACACCTGCATGGGCTCGGCGAGCTTCGGCCTGTCGATCACCGGCTTCGGCGCGACCGGCGGCACGACGCTCGTCGATCAGGCTTGCGTACGCCGCCTCGATGCACGCGAATTCCGCGCAATGGGCCTGACCGATGTCGCGCTCGCGCTCCTCTGCCAGAGCGAAGCGAACCGCCGCGCCGTCGAGGCGACGGGTCATCTGTGCCCGGGCACGACCACGCCGCTCGCGAAATCGGGCGAGGACGCGGTGCTGTCGGATGACGAGAAGTATCGCGATCCGCTGGTGCGCGCGCGCCTCGGCCTGCCGGTGACCGCGGCCAACAATCCGGAAGTCAGCATGAAGACGCAGAACGAGGCCAAGCAGGCTCAGCCGGCGCCCGCGAAGCAGGTCGCGCAGCCGACGCCGGTCGCCGCTCGCGTGTACGATCAGGCTGATACGAATGGCGTCGAAGTGGCGAGCACGCCCATCGGCGAAAAGATCGAAGTCTCGCTGGTGAAGTGAGGAAGCAACAGGTCCAATGGCAGGGTGACGCCATGGAGCGAGAGAGACGCGCCTGAGCAATCGGGCCGTCTCTACCTTTGAAGGGTTGGCTTTTGAAAGACTGGTCCCGGAGAGTCAACCCTCGTTTTCCCGCTGAGGCATGCGATGAAGAGTCACAAGAAAATGGCGGCCATCGCGCTCGCGGCGAGTGCGACGGTCTCGATGATGCCGATGAGCGCGCGCGCCGATGCAAGCGCCGGCGTGATCTGGGCCGCGAACCCGGTCGGCGTGCAGTCGATGCCCGATGCGCAGGCGCTCGCGCTCTTGCCTTCGAGCGGCTACGTGCCCTTGCAGACGTCGGGCGGCAAGTGCCTGCTCGTCGCGCGGCGCGGAACGCAGATCGTCGCAGTGGAGTTGTCGCCGCTCGCGATCGGCGCGAAGGTGATCGGCTGGAAGCCGCAGCAGATCGACATGAGCACGGTCACGTCGAAGTGGGGCTACGTGCCGCCGCAATCGTCGATCGATACGAAGAGCTTCGGCAATCCCGTCACGAGCACGATCTCGGAAGCGAACAAGACGGATACGTCGAAAGGCGGATCGTATGCGCGCGCGAGCAGTTGGGGCAATGGCAACGTCGAAGCGCATAGCAGCGCGATCGCGTCGGCAACGGGCGAGACCGAAGCCGCCGAATCGGTGACGGTGAACGGCAAGACGTATCGCAAGTACAGCCACTTCAGGCCGGCGACAGCCGAAGCGCCGATGGCCGCATCGGATGAATACTTCTGTCAGTGATGCACGTGCTTCATGTCGTGGCGGACTTCCGTTCCACGACCGGCGGCACGGGCAAGGCGACGTCTTCGACGGGTCGCGATTCAGTGCCGAAACGCGCGACCGAGAACGAGAACGTGTTGACGCCGTTCTCGCTCGTCGCCGACACGGTGCCGCGATGCATCTCGGCCACCGCCTTCACGATGGCAAGCCCGAGGCCGTGATTCTCGCGGCTATTCGTGCGCGAACTTTCCGCGCGATAGAAGCGGTCGAAGAGATGCGCCATCACATGCGGCTGGATCGATTCGCCGGGATTGGCCACGGCGATGCGAATGCGCCCATGTTCCCGCGTGATGGCCACGGAAATCGTCGCGCCGGGCGCGCAATGCTGAATTGCGTTCATCACGAGATTGGACAGCGCACGGCCGAATAGCGACGTATTGACGAACGCGCGCGCATCGCCGTTCGCGACGGCGCGCACTCGCGCTTCTTCCAGCGGAATCTCGAGAAACTCCAGTGTGCGATTGACCTCCGCCGCGAGCGACACTTCGACGAGTCCCGTCGCGCGTTCGCCTTGATCGGCGCGCGCGAGAAACAGCATGTCGTTGATGATCGCGCGCACGCGTTCGAACTCCTCGAGATTCGATTGCAGCGTGTGACGCAGCTCGTCGATCGAACGATCGCGCGTCAAGGCGACTTCCGTCTGACCGATGAGAATCGTGACCGGCGTGCGCAATTCGTGCGCGACATCGGCGTTGAAGGATTCGAGCCGGCCATATGCGTGATCGAGCCGTTCGAGCGCGCCATTGAAGGACTTCGCGAGATCTTCGAGTTCCATCGGCAGCGCGCGCGTGTTCAGGCGTTGCGATCGATTGGTCGGACTCAGCTTCGATGCATCGCGCGTGAGGCGCGTGAGCGGTGCGAGGCCGAGCCGCGCGACCGAATAACTCAGCAGCAGGACCGCGACCGTGGCGAGCGCCATCAGCGCGGCGAGCGCGAGACCGAACGCGCGCATCGTATGAACGTTCGGCGAGCAATCGATCGCGACGAAGAGCTGCAGCGGCGGACGATCCCCGTTGGGCGGAATCGTGAGCGTGGTCATCAGCATGTCGTAGGCGCGATCTTCTGGACGGAAGTGAACGTAACCGCCCATCACGCGCTTGACGACGCGGCCCGCGGGCGGCGAGCCGTATTCATAGCGCGGATCGTTGCTGGACACGGCAAAGAGCGTGGAGCCGTCGCGCGGGGTGATGTCGGCGAGCTTCTCCTTCGCGATCTTCCATTTCTCCGGCGTCGATACATGCGTGACGATGAGCCGCGCAATCTCCGCGCGATTGTCGAGCGAGTCGCGCAAATGCTGCTCCAGTTGCACGCGCAGCACGAGAAAGAGTCCCGAGCCGACGAGCGCAAACACGAACAGCGCGACGAGCGCGAACATGACGGCGAGCCGCCGCGAAATGGAGCGTTGCGTGCGCGGCTCGCGCGCGTCGCGTGCCTCGCGTGGCGTCGACGATATCCACTGCGTGTTCATGATGGTCTCGCGTCTTCCCTTGCTTCGCGCGTGTCGCGAACTTCGCGCACTTCGAGCACATAGCCCATGCCACGCACGGTATGAAGCAGTTTGGTGCGGAACGGTCCGTCCAGTTTCGCGCGCAGCCGCTTGATCGCCGTTTCGACGACGTTCGTGTGACTTTCGAAATCGACTTCCCAGACGAGCTCGGTGATCGCGGTCTTCGAGAGAATGTCGCCGTGACGGCGCGCGAGCACCGAGAGCAACTGAAATTCCTTCGCGGTGAGGTCGAGCCGCACGCCGTCGCGTGTTGCGCGGCGGCCGATCAGATCGACATACAGATCGCCGACCGATATCAATGTCGATTCCTGCGCGCGCGTGCGGCGGGCGAGCGCATGCAGACGCTCGACGAGTTCGAGAAACGAGAACGGCTTCGTGAGGTAATCGTCCGCGCCTTCGCGCAGGCCGCGCACACGATCGTTGATGTGATCGCGCGCGGTCAGCATGATGACCGGCGTCGACTTCTGGAGGCGCAGCGCCTTCAATACCGCGAAGCCGTCGCGTCTTGGCAGCATCACGTCGAGCACGATCACGTCGTAGTCGTATTCGATGGCGAGATGCGTGCCTTCCTCGCCGTCCATCGCGACATCGACGACCCAGCCTTGCTCGGTCAACCCCGAGCGCAGGTAATCCACCACTTTGTGTTCGTCTTCGACTATCAGGACTTTCATGCCTGGCACCTGTGCGCGTTCAGTGTGTGTTTACCGCATTGTTCAACTGCTAACTATACGAGCCTCGCGGGCATCGTGCTTACGTTTTCTTTCTACTCGCCCGAAGTAGTTGCGTTCGCAAGCTTCTGATCGTCGTTCGATGCAGTGTCCCATCCGCCGCCCAATGCCTTCACGAGCGCCACCGATACGGTGCGCTGCTGTCCGCGAATCTGCACGTCCTGTCGTTCGCTCGTGAGCAATTGCTGCTGTGCGGTGATGACGTCGAGATAGGCGACGAGCCCGCCCGAATAACGATCGTTCGCGAGCGACAGCAAGCGTTGCGCATCGACGACCGCGGCGTGCGACTGTTTCGCCGCGCCGTCCAGCACCGACAATCCGACGATGCCGTCCTGCACTTGCTGAAACGCGCCGAGCACCGTCTGCCGATAATTCGCGACGGCCGCGACATAGCCTTCGTTCGCGAAATCGACGGCTGCGGAGCGCCGTCCACCATCGAAGATGACCTGGCTTGCCATCGTCCCGATGGTCCACAAAAGGCTCGGCGCGGAAATCAGACTTGAGAACGCCGTGCTTTCCCAGCCGACCGTGCCGTTCAACGTGAGGCTCGGAAAGAACGCCGCTTTCGCGATGCCGATCTGCGCATTGGCCGCGGCCATCGCACGCTCGGCGGATGCGACATCGGGCCGGCGTTGCAGTACATCGCTCGGCACGCCGAGTGGAATCGGCGGAAGCGGGCGTTCGTTCAATTCAGGCGCGATCGAGAATTGCGGCGCGGGCGTCCCGACGAGCGCGGCGATCGCATGTTCGAACTGCGCGCGCTGATTGAGCAGCAGTTGCGCCTGCACGCGCGTCTGATCGAGTTGCGCTTGCTGCTGCAATACATCGAGGCCTGACACCGCGCCGAGATCGTGTTGCGCCTGCACGTAATCGAGCGCTTTCTTTTGCAGCACGACAGAACGATTCAGCACGTCGATCTCCGCATCGAGCTCGCGCATCGAGAAGTAGTCGCTGGCGAGATCGGTGGTCAGCACGAGACGCGCATTCGCGAGATCGTCGCGCGACTGATCCGCCGATGCATGCGCGGCCTCCACTTCGCGACGGATGCGGCCGAACAGATCGACGTCGTAGTTGACCGTCGGCGCGAGCTTCAGATCGCTTTGAACGGTAGCGTTGCTCGGCGTCGCGTAGTTGGTGACGGGCCGGTTCTTCGAAATGCGCGAGCGCGACGCGTTTGCACCGAGATCGACTTCAGGCAGCGCCAGCGCGGATGTTTGCGCGAGCGTCGCGCGAGCCTGTGCGTAGTGCGCGCTCGCCGCGGCGAGCGTCTGATTCTGTGCGAGCGCCTGCGTTTCGAGACCGTTCAACGTCACATCGCCGAAGCCTTGCCACCAGTCGAGCGCGAGCGGCGCATGCGACGGCTCGCCCACGCGCCAGTACGAATCCGTCTTCCACGTAGGCGGCGTTGCGGCGACGGGCCGATGATAGTCGGGCCCGACCGTACACGCGGCAAGCAGCGAGACGAGCGTGATGCCAAGCGCGGTCTTCATGATGCGGCCTTGCTGCCCGACGCGGGCTGTCGTTGCGTTCGCTGCGGCGCGATCACGACGTGATCGCCATCGGCGATCGAATCGCTCGGGTTGATGATGACCTTGTCGGTCGCGTCGATTCCGCTCTCGATTTCGAGCGATTGTCCGAGATCCTGCGCGATCACGATCTTGCGCAGGCTCACATGACCGTTGCCATCGACGACCGCGAGACGTGGACCTTCGGAACGGAAGAGCAGCGCGTTGCCTGGCACGAGCAGACGCGCATGCGCGGTCGCGGGCACGGCGACCTGCACATACGCGCCGGGCCGTAGCCGCCCATCGGGATTCGGCAGCGTCACTTCGACTTGCAACGAGCGCGTGGGCACGTCGATCGCGCCGGAGATGTGGGTGATCTTGCCGTGGAACTGTTCGCCGGGCAGCTCCGCCTGCGTGACCGTCACGTCCTGTCCGACCGATACGTTCTGCGCGTAAGCCTGCGGCAACTGCACGAACACGCGCAACGGGTCCGACTGGGCGAGCGCGAAGAGCGCGCGGCTCGTGCCGCTGCCCGCATCGATCAGATCGCCGACATCCACATTGCGCTGCGTGACGACGCCCGCAAAAGGCGCGACGATGCGCTTGAACGATTCGAGCTGACGCAGACGCTTCACGTTGGCATCGGCGGCCGCGAGATTCGCGACGTCCTGGTTGTACGTGCTCTGACGCTCGTCGAGTTCCTGTTGCGACACGGCATCGCGCTGACGCAATTGCTGCCAGCGTTCGAGCGAGCTCTTCGCGAGTCCGAGGCTCGATGCAGTCTGATCGCGTTGCGCGACCGCTTGCGCAAGCTCCTGATCGATCTCGGGCGTGTCGAGATCGGCGAGCAACTGGCCTAGCTTCACGCGCGATCCGATATCGACATACCAGTGCAGCAGATAACCCGTCGCACGCGCATAGATCGGCGATTCGACGAAGCCGCGCAAGGTCCCCGGCAACGTCGTTTCGCCGCCGCCATCGGTCTCTTGAGGCATGACGACGTTCACGTATTGCTGCGCGTTCTGCTGGGTGCGCGCGGCGATGGAATGGCTATGCAGCACATCGGTGACGACCGTGCGCGCCGCGCCTATCGCGAGCAACGCGAGCACGATCACGAGCGCGATCTTCGCGCGTTTCCATTCGACGTTGCGCGGCGGCAGCGCGGGCCCTTCGTTCGGGTCGCGAGCGGGAATCGCAAGCGATGCGTGGTTCTTTTCAGTCATGTTCGTCGGGATGCTTTGATGTCAGTGTTGGCCGCTGCCGTCTTCATGTTGCGTGTTACCTCTTCGCGCGGCGCGCCGTGCAAGACGTGCGTGAATGCCTGCGAAGACGAGCGGCACGAAAAAGAGCGTGGAAACCGTTGCGAACAGCAGGCCACCGATCACCGCGCGGCCGAGCGGCGCGTTTTGCTCGGCGCCTTCGCCGAGGCCGAGCGCCATCGGAATCATGCCGATGATCATCGCGAACGCGGTCATCAACACGGGGCGTATGCGGCTCGCGCCCGCCTCGAGCGCGGCGGTGAGCGGCGGCATGCCCGCGTTCAGACGCTGTCGCGCGAACGAGACCATCAGGATGCTGTTCGCGGTGGCGACGCCCATCGTCATGATCGCGCCGGTCAGCGCGGGCACGCTCAGGTGCGTGCCGGTGAGAAAGAGCATCCAGATGATGCCCGCGAGCGCGGCGGGCAATGCGCTTACGATGATGAGCGGATCGATCCACGACTGGAAGTTCACGACGATCAGCAGATACACGAGCACGATCGCCATCGCGACGCCCAGTCCGAGGCCGACGAACGACGTCCGCATCGTCTCGACCTGACCGCGCACGACGATCTGGCTGCCGCGCGGAAGCGTCTTCTGCGCTTCATCAACGAGTTGATTAACCTGGCGCGCGACGCTGCCGAGATCGCGGCCTTCGACGCTCACGAAGAGATCGATCACGGGCCGGATGTTGTAGTGCGTGACCACCGCGAACTGATTCTTCGGCGAGAGGCGCACGAGATTGCCGAGCAGTTGCGTGGGACCGTTGAGCGATGCGGACACGGGCGTTCGCAACAGTTCGTCGATCGATGAAATCTGATACTGCGGCGTCTGCACCGCGAGGTTGTATTCGACGCCGTTGCGCGGGTTGAACCAGAATCCCGGCGCGGTTTGCGAGCTTCCCGAAAGCGAAACCAGCACGTTCTGCGCGACGTTGCTTGCGGACAGATTGAGTTGCTGCAGGCGCGTGCGATCCATCTGCAAATCGATGGCCGGTTCGTCTAGCTTCTGCTGGATGTGCGTATCGACATTGCCGGGAATCATGCGGATCTGCTTCATCAGCTTGCTCGCGACTTCGAAATTCGCCTGGCCGTTCTGCCCTTGAATCTGCACGTCGATGGCGGCGGGCAAGCCGAAGTTGAGAATCTGCGTGACGATGTCCGCGGGTTGAAAGAAGAATTCGACGCCGGGAAAGCGGCGCGGCAGGAGCGCACGCAATTCGTCGATGTACTTTTGCGTCGGCGAATGATCCGCGTTGAGCGCGACCTGAATTTCGCCGTCGAGCGTGCCGATCGTTCCGGCATTGCTGTACGACAGGTTGATGCCGCTATAAGGCAGACCGAGGTTATCCAGTATCGTCGCGAGTTCGTCTTGCGGCACGATCTGGCGCACGACCTTTTCGACTTCATCCGCGAGTCGCGCGGTCTCCTCGATGCGCGTGCCGGTCGGCGCGCGCATGTGCAGGCGAATATCGCCCGCATCGACGCTCGGGAAGAAGTCTTCGCCGAGCACGAACACGAGGCCCGCCGACAACAGGCAGAAGCCGAGAAAGAGCGTCGCGAACAGACGCCGCTTCACGAGCAGGCTCGACAGAATCACGATATACGCGCCGCGCATGCGCTCGAAGCCGCGATCGAAGCGCTGATGCAGACGCACGAAGAGATTCGGCTTTGCCTTCGCATCGGGTGCGTGCGCGTGGCCCATCAACAGCATCGCGAGCGTCGGCACGAGCGTGCGCGAAAGGATGTACGACGCGAGCATTGCGAACACGACGGCTTCCGCAAGCGGCACGAACAGGAACTTGGCGACGCCGGTGAGAAAGAACATCGGCACGAACACGATGCAGATGCACAGCGTCGAGACGAGCGCGGGCACCGCGATTTCACCTGCGCCTTCGAGGATCGCGTCGTGCAGATTCGTGCCCATGTGCAGATGACGCTCGATGTTCTCGATCGTGACGGTGGCATCGTCGACGAGAATGCCGACTGCGAGCGCGAGGCCGCCGAGCGTCATGATGTTGATCGTCTGCCCGAGCGCATGCAGCACGATCAGCGACGAGAGAATCGAGAGCGGTATCGAGATCGCGATGATGCAAGTGCTGCGCCAGTTGCCGAGAAAGAGCAGGATCATCGCGGCGGTGAGCGCGGCGGCGATGAGCGCTTCGCGCACGACGCCTTGCACGGCGGCCTTCACGAACACCGACTGATCGAAGAGCGCGCTGATCTTCAGATCGGAAGGCAGCGACGCCCGCGCTTGCGGCAAGAGATCATGTAACGTATTGACGATGGACAGCGTCGACGCGTTGCCGTTCTTCAGCACCGAGATCAGCACGCCGCGATGCCCGTCCTGACGCACGATGTTGGTCTGCGGCGAGAAGCCGTCGCGGACGTGCGCGACTTCGCGCAGATAGGTCGTCGCGCCGTTGATCGTGCGAACCGGAATGTCGTTCAGGCCCGCGACGGTCGCGGGCGAACCGTTCATGTCGACCGTATATTCGCGCGGGCCGATCTTTGCGGTGCCGGTCGGAAGGATCAGGTTTTGCGCGTTGACGGCCTGGACGACATCGGTCGGCGTGAGTCCTTTTGCGAGCAGCGCGCGCGTGTCGAGATCGACGGAGATGAGGCGCGTCTTGCCGCCATACGGATAAGGCACGGCCGCGCCCGGAATCGTCACGAGTTGAGGGCGCAAGAAATTGAGCGCGGTATCGTTCAGGTCCTGCTCGGATTGCTTCGGACTCGAAAGCCCGAGCTGAATCACCGGAATGCTCGACGCCGAATAGCTGATGACGAGGGGCGGCGTCGCGCCCGGCGGCATCTGCTTCACTTGCGCCTGTTCGACGGCCACTGTTTGCGCGATCGCGGTCTGGATGTTCGCGGTGGGCTGCAGAAAGAGCTTGATGATCGCGATGCCTTGCAGCGATTGCGACTCGATGTGCTCGATATTGTTCACCGTGGTCGTGAGGCTGCGCTCGTTGACCGACGTGATGCGATTGGCCATGTCCTGCGCGGAAAGGCCTGTGTAGTTCCAGATGATGCTGACAACCGGAATGTCGATTTCGGGAAGCACGTCCACAGGCGTCGTCATGAGGACGAACGGCGTCGCCAGCAGGATCATGATGGCCATCACGATGAACGTGTATGGCCGCTTAAGCGCAACGTTGACTATCCACATTGAGTCGTTCGGAAGAAGCTGGGAGAGGGCGCTGCGAATGAGGCGAATGCAACGCGCGGGACGCAATGACGGAGCGGGGCGTGCGGTTCGCCATCAGTGTCGTTATGGTAGTGGCCGGGTGCCAACGACAATATGACGTGAATATGGCGCCGATGTCAGATAAGGCGGTTTGAAAGCAAGCTTGCGAAAGCCCATGGTAGGGCGGAGCATTCGCATCGGACAGCGGGGAATAGCGAAGCGCGAGCGCGGGTTACGCGCTTCGAAGGGACGCGAGCGAGACGGCGCGGAAGGCCGCGCGTGTCTCGTTCGATGAGCGTGCGTTACTGCGGGGTTTGACCGAGCGGCGTCGTCGACATCGTGCGTCCCGAAGACGACGAACCGTCGCTGGACGAGCCATATGCGCTTTGCGCGCTGACCTTGGCTTCGGCTGCCTGGATGTCGTTCGGATAGAACGCATCGCGCTCGGACGGGTTATAGCCGGCTTGTTCGACGCGTTGCAGATCCGCTTTCACCTGCGCGCGCGTGAGACCTTCGGATTGTGCGAGCGCGGCGAGCGGCGCGGCAGCAAGGGCGATTACAGCGATGCGTGTGACTAGTTTCATGGCGCACTCCTCATGCGGGTAAAAATGAACGGGACGTGCGGTTGCGCGATATGCAGCGTCGGCACGCTCGCTACAGCCACCACTGAATTCTATTTGTCGTACCGTGACGAGATGCTGGCGATGAGATGACGCTTTGGTCAGATTGGGGCTGTCTGTGAATGCGCGCAGCCGGTGATAGACTCGCCCGCGAGACGCGCCTTGTAAGCTACCTGCACAACATCGTTCGCGGATGTTGTCCCCGATATCCCATCAGGACTCGATAAATTGCCGTTCAATCTGCCGACCACGGCCACCGCGCCGTTTTGCCCATCGGAAGTCAAAGGCTCCGTCGCCGTTTCGCCGGGCGCGCCGCTATGGAAGAAGCTCCTGCAATTCGCGGGGCCGGGCCTGCTCATTTCCATCGGCTATATGGACCCGGGCAACTGGGCGACGGATATCGAAGCCGGCTCACGCTACGGCTATAGCCTGCTCTTTGTCGTCGTGTTGTCGAGTCTTGCGGCGATGGTGCTGCAATGTCTTTCGATGCGCCTTGGCATCGTCACGGGAAAGGATCTCGCGCAGCTATCGCGTGAGCGTTACGCGAAACCGGTCGCGAACGTGCAATGGATGCTCGCGGAGTTATCGATCATCGCGTGCGATCTCGCGGAAGTGCTCGGCGGCGCGCTCGCGTTTCATTTGCTGTTCGGCGTTTCGCTGATGTGGGGCGTGGTGCTCACCGCATTCGATACGCTCATCGTGCTGGGCCTGAAAGGCAAGAACTTTCGCGATCTCGAAGCCATCATGCTCGGGCTCATCGCGACGATCGGCGTCGGTTATATCGTCGAGCTCGTGCTCGTCAAACCGCATTGGCCTTCGGTTGCTGCCGGGCTCGTGCCATCGATTCACGCGTTGAGCGATCGCGAGCCGCTTTATCTCGCGATAGGCATTCTCGGCGCGACCGTGATGCCGCATAACCTGTATCTGCATTCCTCGATCGTGCAGACGCGCGTGGTGAATCGCGATGCGAAGAGCCTTGCATCGGCGATCAATCTTTCGCGGCTCGATACGATCGTGTCGCTCGTTCTCGCGCTGCTGATCAATGCGGCGATCCTGATTCTCGCGGCATCGGCATTTCACGCGACGGGACACACGCAAGTGACCGAGATCGAAGATGCGTACAAGCTGCTTGCGCCTATCGTGGGAACCGGGCTTGCGGCGATTCTCTTCGCGGTGACGCTCTTTGCATCGGGCCAGAGTTCGACGTTCACCGGGACCATTGCAGGGCAGGTCATCATGGAAGGGTTCCTGCAACTGAAAATCCCGTGCTATCAGCGCCGATTCATCACGCGGGCGCTTGCGCTCGTGCCAGCGTTGATCGGCGTGTACGTGATGGGCAACGGCGCGGTCGGCAAGCTGCTCGTCGCGAGTCAGGTCGTGCTGAGCCTGCAACTGCCGTTCGCGCTTTATCCGCTGATCCGGATGACGAGCGATCGCGGCCTCATGGGAGCGTTCGCGAACAAGCCGTTCATGAAGCTCGTCGCGTGGGCGCTGTTCGTGGTCATCAGCGCGGCGAACGTCTGGCTCGTGGTGCAGACGGTCGCGGAGTGGCTCGGCTGAAATGAAAAAGCGCCATGCACGATTCGATGTGCATGGCGCTTCGTCAAGCCGCGAGCGCTGTCTACTTCACCACCGCCGCCGGCGCATCCGACTTGACCGAGACCGGCGCGGGAAGCGCCGCTTCGACAGGCCGCGTTTCATCGACCGTGGTTCTGCCGCCATCGCGGAAGAACGCCTGTTCCGCGGCCTTGTTCAGCACGAGAATACTGATCCGCCGATTCGTCGGCTCGTCGACGACATCCTTGTTGAGCGGCAGCACGTCGGACAGTCCGCGCACTTGCAGCACCTTGCTTTCCTTCATGCCGCCCGCGACGAGCGCGCGCCGCGCGGCATTCGCCCGCTCGCTCGAAAGCTCCCAGTTCGAATAGCCCGCCTGACCGCCGGAATAGGGCACCGCATCCGTATGCCCCGCGATCGACACGCGGTTATCGACATCGTTCAGCGATGCGCCGATGTTCGTCAGAATCGTCGTCACATAGCTTTCGAGTCTCGAACTGCCCGATGCGAACATCGGCCGCTTGAGCGAATCGACGATCTCGATACGCAAGCCTTCACTCGTGATCGCGATGCGAATCTGGTCCTTATACGCGCGCAGCGCAGGCGTCTGCTCGATGAGCGCCATCAGCTTCTGCTTGAGCTGCTGCAGCTTGCGCAAGTCGTCCATCGCAACGGCAGCGCGCGCGATCGATTGCGGCACCGGTTGCGTCTGGGTCTTGTTGCCTTCACCCGGACGCGTGCTCGACAGATCCCTGCCGCCGCCCGCGATGACGCTCGTATGCGCCGACGCGCCGCCATCGTTGCCGAACAATGCGGAAAGCGGCGTATTGAAGTATTGCTCGATGCCTTCCTTGTCGTACTTCGATGTCGATCCGAGCAGCCACATCAACAGAAAGAACGCCATCATCGCGGTGACGAAGTCGGCGTAGGCGATCTTCCATGCGCCGCCATGATGGCCGTGTCCGTGCGCCTTCTTCTTGCGCTTGACGACGACAGTCGGCGCAAGCACGGACTGCAGCGGATCGCGTGACGGTTTCTCAGCCATGTGCGTTGGTCCTTTGCGTACCCGATGTCATCACGAAGCCGCCTTCGGCATCTTGGTGGCACGAACCGCGTCGTCGAGTTCCTTGAAGCTCGGACGATCGGCGGTGAAGAGCACCTTGCGGCCGAACTCGACCGCGATCGTCGGCGCATAACCGTTCATCGATGCGAGCAGCACGGACTTCACGCACTGGAACGGCTTCGCTTCGGCCGCGCCCTTCGCGTTGAGCAGGTCCGCGAGCGGGCCGATGAAGCCGTACGCCAGCAGAATGCCGAGGAACGTGCCGACGAGCGCACCCGCGATCATCTCGCCGAGCACGGCGGGCGCGGCGCCGACCGAGCCCATCGTGTGCACGACGCCCATCACCGCGGCGACGATACCGAATGCAGGCAGGCCATCGGCCATTTTCTGAATGGCGTTCGCGGCGATCGAGCTTTCGGTGTGGTGCGTGTCGAGCTCTTCGTCCATCAGATCCTGCATTTCGAGCGCGTTGACATTGCCCGCAGACATCATGCGCAGATAGTCGACGATGAAGTCGAGCAGATGATGATCGGCCATGACGTGCTCGTACTTCTGAAAGACCGGGCTGGACTCGGGCGCATCGACATCGGCTTCGAGCGCCATCATGCCTTCCTTGCGCGCCTTCTGAAGCAGTTCGTAGAGCAATGCGATCAGCGCGAGATATTTCTCTTTCGTGTAGCCGCCGCCCTTGAACGCCTTCGGAATCGATTGCAACGTTTTCTTGAGCGTCGCGGTCGGATTCGACACGACGAACGCGCCGATCGCCGCGCCGAAAATACACAGCAGCTCGAACGGTTGCACGAGGGCCGCGAGGTGGCCGCCGACGCCGACGAAGCTTCCGATCACCGAGCCGATGACCAACAACCATCCGATGATGACAAACATGATTTCTCCGCAAAAGTCCGGGCGCCGCGGGCCGTGCGTGCTCGGGATTGAGACGCGCACGGCTCGCGACGCATTGTTCGCTTGTTGTTGGACTTATCGGCGCGAAAGTGCCGGAGATTTAGGGTGTCGCGCGCAAGTTTTTCTTCGCAAATGTTTGCGGCGTAAATGTTACGTTCGTGGCGCCGCTTACTTCGCAGGTAATGGATCGCGTGATCATGTTTCGTCTAACATCGGTCGCATGAACTCGACCCTCGTACATCCGGCCGTTCGATCGGACGTCGGCGCGCTATTGCGCGAATGGCGTCAGCGCAGGCGCATGAGCCAGCTCGATCTCGCAGGCGTTGCGGACGTGTCCACGCGTCACCTGAGCTTCGTCGAATCGGGCCGCTCGCTGCCGAGCCGGGACATGCTGATGCGCCTCGCCGAGCAACTGGACGTGCCGCTGCGCGAGCGCAACACGCTGCTCGTCGCGGCCGGTTATGCGCCGCTTTATCGCGAGCGCGCGCTGGCCGATCCGCAACTTTCCGCTGCCAGGCGTGCTGTCGATCTCGTGCTCAAAGGGCATGAGCCGTATCCCGCGCTCGCGGTCGATCGTCATTGGACGATGATCGCGGCCAACGCGGCTTTCGCGCCGCTCGTCGCATCGGCGGATGCGCAATTGCTCGTGCCGCCGGTCAACGTGCTGCGGCTGTCGATGCATCCGCAAGGTCTCGCCGATGCCATCGACAACTGGCACGAGTGGCGCGCGCATCTGCTCGCGCGCCTGCGCCGGCAAATCGACGTGTCCGGCGATGCGACGCTCGTCGCGCTCTTGGCCGAACTGGAGGCGTATCCCGCGCCGCGTCACGCGACCCACGAGCCGCGCGGCGAGACCGATCCCGTCGTCGTGCCCTTGCGTTTGCGCACGCAGCACGGCGTGCTGTCGTTCTTGAGCACGACGACGGTTTTCGGCACGCCCGTCGACATCACGTTGTCGGAGCTTGCGATCGAAGCCTTCTTTCCCGCCGACGATTCGACCGCCGCCATCCTTCGCGAACTCGCCGACGCAAGACGTTGAGCTTGCGTCGCGCCGCGCATGCTTACAGAATTGAACCTAGTCGACATGCGCGGATCAATGAGAAAGCAGGCTGCGCGTCGCATGGCGCGCGGCCTGTGTCAGCTTTTGTCCAACCAACGCGGAAGGCAGCGATGATTCAAACATTCGAACAAGTGATCGGCGGGCAAACGATGCAGTTTTGCGCCAGCATCGCGGAGGGCGGCGGGCCGCTGCGCGTCATCATCAGCCGTGCGGATTCGGCGGAATCGCTCGTGATCGTCGAAGCGGACGGCATCATCGGCGCGATCAAGGCCGAAGTGGAAGCGCCCGATACGCTCGTCGCCGATGCCGTTCGCAAGGCGCAGCAGGAAGCGCTCATCGAGCGTGCGCTGGAAACCGGCGCGGTGCAGACCACTAGCCTGTAACGCTCTTCGTCCACGAGCATCAGTAAGAATGCCCGCGCCGCTTTCAAGGCCGCGCGGGCATTGCTTTATGCGCGCGATGGCCGCCCGGCGTTCTACATGCGCGGTTCGCCGTTTTTCGGATCGGCGGGCACCATCGGCGTCGCGGAATCCGGGCCGTCAGGCATGTCCGGATCTTCGGGGTTCGGCGCGGCGTCGGGATCGAGCAGCTTGTCCGGGTCCGGTTCGAGCGGCTCCTCGGGGGAGCGGGGCATTGTCGACATGGTGTTGTCCTCAAAAGATTCGCGGCTTTACCTGGGCGTTGCAACGGCCGTTCCCGACGTCCGTCTCTAAGTAACACGTTCTTCGGCGTTCGCGCTCGCCGGATTGTTCACATGACGCGCGATCAACGCGGCGCACAACAGAAGCGCGACGGAGATCGCCGCCGACCAGCGCACCGCATCGACGATCTGGTGCGCGCTCGCCGCGCCGTCGCCATGAGCCGCGAGCGCGCCGAACGCCGCGACGCCGATCGCGCCCGCCGCCTGCCGCGCCGTGTTGAGCACCGCCGACGCCGTGCCCGCACGCGGCTGGCCGACGGTGCCGAGCAGCGCGGTCGTCATCGCCGGGACCGCGAGTCCCATCCCCGATGGAATCAGCAGGAACGGCACGAGCAGCGCGGCCGTGGGCGTCGTCGCATCGACGAAGGCGAGCGCGGCGAAACCGGCGGCGTCGAGCAGCGCGCCGAAGATCATTGGGCCGCGCGAGCCGAAGCGCGCGACGACAGGGCCGCTCGCCAGGTTCGAGATCAGGAATCCGCCCGTCAGCGGCAGGAACGCGAGACCGGTCTGCAAGGGCGTGTGACCGAGCACGCGCTGCAAATACAGGCTCAGCACGAAGACCATTCCATAGTAGGTGAGATTCACGCCGATACCGAAGGCCACGGCCGCGCTGAACGTGCGCTCGGCGAAGAGCGACAGCGGCAGCATCGGCGTGCGGCTTTCGCGCTCGATCGCGATGAACGCGCCGCCCGCCGCCAGCGCGAGCAGCAAAGCGCCGATGACGAGCGGATGCATCGGTCCGAGCGGGCGCAATTCGATCACCGCGCCGACGAACGAGGCGAGCGCGACGATCGCCAGCGCCTGGCCGGGCAGGTCGATGCCGCGCGCATGACCGGCATCTTTGGGTCGCGCGTTTTCTATCCACGCGAGCGTCGCGACGATGCCCGCCGCGCAGATCGGCAGATTGACCCAGAAAATGCTGCGCCAGCCGAACGCCGCGATCAGCACGCCGCCGACGATCGGCCCCGCCGCGATCGACACCGCGCCCGCCGCCGTCCACAAGCCGACGGCTCGCGCGCGCAGACGCCGGTCGTGGCCGCACGCCGCGTTCAGCAGCGCGAGCGAGTTCGGCAGCATCGCCGCCGCGCCGACGCCCTGCAAGGCGCGCGCGGCGATGAGTTGCGTCGCGTCGCCGGAAAAGGCGCACGCGAGCGACGCCAGCGCGAAAAGCGCAAGTCCGCCGACGAACATGCGCCGCGCGCCGAAGCGGTCGCCGAGCGAACCGGCCGAGAGCATGAGCGCGGCGAAGGCGAGCGCGTAGCTGTCGATGGTCCATTGCAGGCTCGCGACGCTCGCACCCAGATCGTGGCCGATGCTCGCGAGCGCGACATTCACGATCGAGACATCGAGTTGCGAGACGACGAAGCCGACGCTGGTCGCCGTCACGGTGAGCGTCTGCCGTGCGGACAGACGCGTTTCGGATGAAGAAAGATTCGAGTTCATGCCGGCCATCGTAGGCGCGCGGCGCGGCCGATGTTTCGGCGTGGGCCGAAACGTGAAAGCGCAATGAAAAATGGCGCACCGCGTGAACGGTGCGCCACTTCGCGTGTGGAACGCTAACGCCGGATCAGCGCGCCTGCTTGATGAACAACGTCGTCAGCCCGCCGACCGCGCACAGCGCGCCGACGTAGATCGCGGGCGCCATCGGGCTCGATTTCATCATCAGCGAGACGACGATCGGCGTGAGTCCGCCGAACACCGCATACGCGACGTTGTACGAAAACGAGATGCCGGAGAAACGCACGGCCGCGGGGAACGACTTGACCATCACGAACGGAATCGCGCCGATCACGCCGACGAAAAAGCCCGCGAGCGCGTACCACGGCAAAAGCGCGGAGGCATCGGCCGCGACCTGCTGGAACATCATCCAGTACGTGACGGCGAGCGCCACGCCGCCGACGAAGATCGTCTTGCCCGCGCCGATGCGGCCCGCGATCGCGCCCGCCAGCACGCAGCCGATCGTGAGGCACAGCGTCGCCGCGCAGTTCGCGACGAGCACCGTCGCCGGCGCGATGTGGAACTGCTTCTGCAGCAGCGTCGGCGTCATCAGGATCACGACGACGATCGCGGCGGAAAGCATCCACGTCAGCAGCATCGACACGATGACGGCGCGGCCGTGATCGCGCAGCACGGCCTTGAGCGGAAGTTCCGCGGCGAGCGACTTGCGCTTCTGCAACTCGGCGAACACCGGCGTTTCATGCAGCCAGCGACGCAGATACACCGAGCACAGACCGAAGATGCCGCCGAGCAGGAACGGCAGGCGCCACGCGAAATCGGCGACTTCGGCCGGCGCGAACGCCTTGTTGATGCCCGTGGCGATCAGCGAGCCGAGCAGAATGCCCGCCGTCAGGCCGGCCGTGAGCGTGCCGCACGCATAGCCGATATGACGCCCCGGCACATGCTCCGACACGAACACCCACGCGCCCGGCACTTCGCCGCCGACCGCCGCGCCCTGCATCACGCGGAACAGGAGCAGCAGGACGGGCGCCATCAGGCCGATCGACGCGTACGTGGGCAGGAGGCCCATCAGGAGCGTCGGCACGGACATCAGCAGCACGGAAAGCGTGAACATGCGCTTGCGTCCGAGCAGATCGCCGAAGTGCGCCATGATGATCCCGCCGAGCGGGCGCGCGAGATAACCCGCCGCGAAGATGCCGAAAGTCTGCAATTGACGCAGCCAGTCAGGAATCGACGGCGGAAAGAACAATTGGCCGATGACCGGCGCGAAGAACACGAAGATGATGAAGTCGTAGAACTCGAGCGCGCCGCCGAGCGCGGCGAGCGTGAGCGTCTTGTAATCGCCGCGCGTGAGCGCACGGCCGGCCGCGCGCGGGGCGTCGGACAGAGGTGTTGCCTGCATCGGAAAAGAACCCGTAAGTGGAAAAGCCACGCATGACGCGCGGTAGAACGAGGCTTTGCCCTGCGGGAGTGACTAAACGCGCCGGGTGGACGCGAAGCGAAGGCCCGGGCGCGGAACGCGAACGATCCGGGCCGGAAGCCAGCGGGCGCGGATTCGAAAGCCGCTGCCCGTCATCCGCGCTGCGCGATGCGACGGACAGTCGCGGCGCAGCTTGCTACGACGTCTCGGTAAAACGGCGGAAGCGGGAACTTTTGAGCCAAACACGGCATGTTACAGGATGAAAGCGCGCGCAAAAGCGAAAACCCGTTCTAATTTCGAGATGGTTGCGCGCATCAGACGCCGCCCGTTCCGGGCGCTACGCAGTCACATGCGTTGACAATTCGGATGAGTCCGATGGGAAAGGGTCGCATCGCTGCCCAGAATTCGCAGCTTGTAAATCCCCGTCTCATCCCGCGACGAGACGCCCGGCGGGCGCCGCAAAACGGCCTCCGCTTCATGTCCCTTGGACTCATCAGGTAAGACACTATGCGCGTCGCCGTTTTGCAAACCGACCCCAGTTATCGAAATCTCATCAGCGATGTCGTCAAACGACTCGGCCACACTTGCGTGACTTTCGGCGATGGCCTCGTGCTGTCGAAGGCGCTGTCCCGCTCCACGGTCGATCTGCTGATTCTCGACTGGAATTCCACGGGCCTCTGCGGCCTCGATCTGCTGAAATCCGTGCGCTCGAGCTTCGGCGAACGCGTGCCGGTCATGTTCGCGACGCCGGACGGCGCCGAACACAACGTCGTCTGCGCGCTCACCGCCGGCGCGGACGATTTCGTCGTGTATCCGATCCGGCCGGGCGAGTTCGGCGCACGCGTCGAAGCGCTCTTGCGCCGCGCGTATCCCGCGACGTCGAGCGCATGCCTCGAAGTCGGGCCGTATCGTTTCGACGCACGCCAGCAAACCGTCACCGTGCGCGGCAAGCCGGTGCAGTTGAGCGGCACGCAATTCCGTCTCGCGCAGCTTTTCTTCTCGAACATCGGGCGCGTGCTATCGCGCGATCATATTTTCGCGATGGTCTGGGGACGCGAGTTCCGCGAAACGACCCGCACGATCGACAGCCACGTTTCGCGCCTGCGTCTCGCGCTGGAAATCGAGCCGGTCAACAACTTCCGCCTGCAGCCGGTGTACAAGAGCGGTTACCGTCTGCTGCATCTCTACGATGAAGGCGCGGATTCGGATGGCGGTCTCACCGATCCCGCGCCTGCGCAGATCGCGGCCTGAAGCCCATCAAAAAGCAAATGCCGCCGGTTGACAAACCGGCGGCATTTTTCATTTCGCGCGCGTCTTAAAGCGCCGGCAATGCGGGGCGCGTCTCGATGCTCCGGCGAATCAGCGTTTCGACTTCCTTGCGCTCATCGCCGGCGAGCGGCAGGCGCGGCGGACGCACCGGCTCCGTGCCCAGACCGACGATCGCCTCGGCGAGCTTGATGTTCTGCACGAGCTTGTGCGACACGTCGAGCGCGAGCAGCGGCGCGAACCAGCGATAGATCGCGCGCGCTTCCTCGACACGCCCCGCGCGAATCAGCTTGCTGATCGCGACCGTTTCGCGCGGGAACGCGCACACGAGACCCGCGACCCAGCCGTGCGCGCCCATCAGCATCGCTTCCATCGCGAGATTGTCGACGCCGCAAAAAATCGCATAGCGGTCGCCCGTTTCGTTGATGAGATCGGTGATGCGGCGCACGTCGCCGCTCGATTCCTTGATCGCCGCGAACTTCTTGTCTTCGGCAAGTTCGGCGAACATCTTCGGCGTGACATCGACGCCATAAGCGAGCGGATTGTTGTAGACCATCAGCGGCAGCGGACTGGCATCGGCGACCATGCGGAAATGATTGAGCGTCTCGCGCCGGTCCGACAGATAACGCAAACCCGGCAGCACCATATAGCCCGCCGCACCGTGGCGCGCGGCGCGCTCGGCCTGGCGGCAGCCGTCGAGCGTGCTGTTCTCGGCGATCGTCAGGAGCACCGGCACGCGGCCGCGTGCGGCGTCCACGGCGATGTCGAGCACGTCGAGCTTTTCGTCCAGCGATAACGTCGATGCTTCGCCGAGCGAGCCGCACACGATGATGCCGTCCACGCCCGCTTCGATCTGCGCGTCGATGTTCTTCGCGGTCCACGCACGGTCTATGCTGAAATCGGCGTTGAACTTGGTGGTCACGGCGGGCATCACGCCTTCCCAGATATGCGTCACGGCGGCTCTCCGAAATTGATTGGACGGTACGCAGTGTAAGCACCGAAAAATCAGGCGTCTTGCGTGATTCGCGCGCGCCGCGTGCCGATTTCGGCATAGCCGTTTCGCACCGCGAAAAGCCCCTCCGGACGACCTTCGATTATGCCGATTTCGTCATCCAAACCGTCCAGCCGCGTCAAGACGCCCGGCGTAAGCGTTTCTACGATAGCGGCATGAAAACCATCGACATCATCGACTCGCATACGGGCGGCGAACCGACGCGCCTCGTGATTGCGGGCGGCCCCGATCTGGGCAACGGCACACTCGTGCAACGGCTCGACGCGTTTCGCACGCGCTTCGATGACTGGCGCCGCGCCATCGTCACGGAGCCACGCGGCTCGGACGTGATGGTCGGCGCGTTGCTCTGCGAACCGGACGATCCCGCAGCCGCGGCGGGCGTCATCTTCTTCAACAACGTCGGCTATCTCGGCATGTGCGGGCACGGCACGATCGGGCTCGTCGCGTCGCTCGCCCATGCGGGCAGGATCGCGCCGGGGCGGCATCGGATCGATACGCCCGTCGGGCCCGTCGATGCGACGCTGCACGAGAACGGCAGCGTCAGCGTGCGCAACGTGCCGGCGTATCGGCATCGGCGGGCGGTATCGGTCGATGTGCCCGGCCACGGCACGCTCACCGGCGACGTCGCGTGGGGCGGCAACTGGTTCTTTCTCGTCGCGGATCACGGTCGCGAACTGGTGCCCGCGCGCATCGCCGAGCTGACCGCGTTCACGGAGGCGATCCGCGATGCCTTGCATGCGCAGGGCATCACCGGCGCGGACGGCGCGTTCATCGACCATATCGAACTGCTCGCGGATTCGCCCGTCGCCGGCGTCGACAGCCGCAATTTCGTGCTGTGCCCGGGCAGCGCCTACGACCGTTCGCCGTGCGGCACCGGAACGAGCGCCAAGCTCGCGTGCCTCGCGGCGGACGACGCGCTCGCGCCGGGCGACATCTGGCGCCAGGAGAGCATCATCGGCAGCGTGTTCGAGGGCAGTTACGCGCTCGACGGCGACGCGCTGATCCCGACGATCACCGGTTACGCGCACGTCATGTGCGAAGGACGGCTCGTGTTCGACGCGCGCGATCCGTTCATCAAAGGCATATGACGGCGGACGTGATCGTCGTCGGCGGCGGGATTGTCGGGGCGGCGTGCGCAGCCGAGCTTGCCGCGCGCGGCATGACGGTCGATGTGCTCGACGCGGGCGGCATCGGCGGCGGCGCGACGGCGGCGGGCATGGGCCATATCGTCGTGATGAACGATTCGCCCGCCGAATTCGCGCTGGCGCGGGCTTCGCGCGAACTGTGGCTCGCGCTCGGCCCGCAACTGCGCGAGCGCGATGCGTTCTCGCGCTGCGGCACGCTCTGGATCGCGGAAGACGACGAGGAACTCGACGCCGGGCGCGCGATGCGCGACGCATTCGCCGCGGCGGGCGTGCGCGCGCATATGGTCGACCGCGCCGCGCTGCGCGAATCCGAGCCGTCGGTGAGCCACGCGATGCAAGGCGGCCTGCTCATCGACGACGACGCGATCGTCTACGCGCCCGCCGCCGCGCAATGGCTGCTGGCGAGTTCGACGCGCATTCGCGTATCGACCGGCTGCGCGGTGCATTCCGTCGATGCCGCCGGCGCGCACGCGCGCGTCACGCTCGCGAATGGTGAACGACGAACGGCTGCGCACGTGGTCGTCGCCAACGGGCTCGCCGCGCCGGATCTGATCGCGGGACTGCCGCTCGAAGCGAAGAAGGGGCATCTGCTCATCACCGATCGTTATCCGGGCACGGTTCGTCATCAGGTGCTGGAGCTCGGCTATATCAAGAGCGCGCATCACGCGCGCGGCACGTCGGTCGCGTTCAACGCGCAGCCGCGTCCGACGGGGCAAGTGCTGATCGGGTCGTCGCGTCAATTCGGCACGCTCGATCCCGCCGTCGAAATGAACGTGCTCGCGATGATGCTCGCGCGCGCGACGCGCTATCTGCCGGGAATCGGCGGGCTCAATGCGATTCGCGCGTGGACCGGTTTTCGCGCCGCCACGCCCGACGGCTTGCCGCTGATCGGACCGGCGCGTTTCCCCGGCGACCGGCTGTGGCTCGCGGCGGGTCACGAAGGGCTCGGCGTGACGACGTCGCTCGGCACCGCGAAACTCCTCGTCGCGCAAATGCTCGGCGAGCCGCTTCCATTCGATATGCCCGACACGAACGCTTTCTGCCCGCAACGATTCGCGCCGGAGCACGCCGATGGCTGAGCGCGTGCGCGTCATCATCGACGGCGAATCGCTCGACGTGCCCGCGTTCGCGACCGTCGCGGCCGCGATCGCGATGCGGGGCATTCGTGGCACGCGGCGCTCTGTCACCGGCGAGCCGCGCGCCGCGCTGTGCGGCATGGGCGTGTGTCACGAATGCCGCGTGACGGTCGATGGCCGCGCGCATGTGCTCGGCTGTCAGACGCTTTGCCGCGACGGCCTGTCGATCGAGACGACGCGATGAACATCGAACGAGTGGACATCGCGATCGTCGGCGCGGGACCGGCGGGCTTGAGCGCGGCGCGAATGGCGGCGCGAGCGGGCGGGCGCGTCGCGCTCATCGACGACAATCCGCGCGCTGGCGGCCAGATCTGGCGGCAAGGTCCGACGCAAGCGCCCGCCGCGCCATTGCGCCAATGGCTCGACGAAACGCGCTCGCACGCGAAGCTGATCGTGATGAACTCGACGAAGGTCGCGGCAGCGCCCGGCGACAAACGGCTGCTGCTCGAACGCGACGGCGCGCCGCTCGTGCTCGCGTATTCGAAGCTCATCCTCGCGACCGGCGCGCGCGAGCGGCTGCTTCCTTTCGACGGCTGGACCTTGCCCGGCGTGACCGGTGCAGGCGGCTTGCAGGCGCTCGTCAAAGGCGGCATGCCGGTGCGTGGCGAGCGCATCGTCGTGGCGGGCAGCGGGCCGCTGTTGCTCGCCGCCGCCGATACCGCGCGTCGTCACGGTGCGCGCGTCGTCGCGGTCGTCGAACAGGCGCCGTTCGCGCGGGTCGCACGATTCGTCGCGTCGCTGGCGCTGACGCCGGGAAAGCTGGCGCAGGCCGTCGCGCTCGGCGTCGCGTGTTACCGCACGGGCAGCGTCGTCGTGAAGGCGCATGGAAGCGCGCGCGTGGAGGCGGTCACGATCCGCACGCGCGGGCGCGATGAAACGCTCGAAGCGGATCGCATCGCGTGCGGTTTCGGACTCGTGCCGAACACGACGCTCGCGCTTGCACTCGGCTGCTCGACGGACGAACGCGACGGCGCGATCCACGTCGACGGCGCCCAGCGAACCTCTCAGCGAGACGTATTCGCGGCGGGCGAATGCGCGGGCATCGGCGGGATGGAACTCGCGCGCGTCGAAGGCGCGATCGCGGCGCAGGCGGCGCTCGGCGTCGCCATCGATGCGCGTTTGGTGCGCGAACGCGATCGCTGGCGTGCCTTCGCGCGACGCGTCGCACGTACGTTCGAAGTCGGCGCCGACGCCCGCGCGATGCCATCGCCGGACACGTTGCTGTGCCGCTGCGAGGATGTTTCAATCGGCGAAGTCGCCGCGCACGCGAGCTGGCGCGATGCCAAATTGCAGACGCGTTGCGGCATGGGGCCGTGTCAGGGGCGCATCTGCGGCGAGGCGGCGTCGCTCCTGTTCGGATGGCCGCGCGCGGTGGCGCGTCCACCGTTCGCGCCGGTTTGCATCGACACGCTGATCGCTGCGGGCGAACTGACCGAAACGCGTCATTTCTAGTGGGGCCAGCGCCAATTTTGTCCGCGTATTGGCGCTCCTATAATCGGTCGCCAGAATCCACCGAGCGCAACCGACACCCGCACGTATGACGATCGCACCACCTCCGGCATCGACGCTCGCCGACATGCTCGCGCATTTCGCGCTGCTCGCGCCGGTCTTCGACGCGATGCCCGACATCGTGTTCTTCGTGAAGGATCGCGAGGCGCGCTATGCGATGGTCAATCGCACGCTCGCGCGCCGCTGCGGTCACAAGGACGACAAATCCGCGCTGCTCGGCAAGACCGCCGAGGACGTATTCCCGCGTCGCTTCGGGCGCATCTACACGGCGCAGGATCAGGCGATCATCGCGCAGGGACATCAGCTGATCGATCAGCTCGAACTGCATCTGTATCCGGGGCGCGAGCCCGGCTGGTGCATGACGTGCAAGCAGCCGCTGCACGATACGCAGGGACATATCGTCGGGCTCGCGGGCATTTCGCGGGATCTGCAAGCGGCCGAAGGCACGCATCCCGCGTACAGCCGGCTCGCGGCGGTCGTGCAGCACATTCAGGAAAATTACGTGCAGCCGCTCAACATGCGGCAGCTCGCGCAGATGGCGAACATGTCCATCGCGCAACTGGAGCGCTACTTTCACAAGGTCTTTCATCTGACGCCGCGCCAGGTGCTGTTGAAAACGCGGCTCGACGCGGCCACTGCGCTCCTCGTCTCGCAGGAGAAAGTCACCGATGTCGCCGCGCTGTGCGGGTACACCGATCACAGCGCCTTCACGCGCCAGTTCAAGGCGACGGTCGGCCTCACGCCGAGCGAATATCGCGCGCTGCTGCAGGCGGGCACGTCGAGCGCCTCGCACCCCGATTCCATCCGCGAGACAAACGTCTGATGGGAAAACAGGGCACGGCCGATGCCGGAATTACACGATCGTGCGCGTGTGACGAGCGTTTGGGCGAGGCGGATCGGCCGGGAGGCCCGCGCGACGCGGCGCTTGCGGCGAAAGATGCAAACCGGTCCGGTTTTTGCTCCTTTAGGCACGCTGCAACCGGGCGATTTTTCGCGTCGGCGCAGTCACAAACCGCGAGGCGTTCCGCACCGGCGTACGCGCGGCATAAAAAACGGTGCGTTCGGAATTCCCGCCGCGTTCTCGTGTCAATCAGTGCGCGCTACCGCGCGCGCGGCGGAAAGAGCTGGAGACCGACGCGAGAATTCCGTTTTTGGCAGTAGAAAAGAACATCATGAACGAAGTGGCAAGACTGGGGCATATGCGGATCGTCCTCATCGAAGACGATCCCGAGAGCAGAGCGTCGCTGCAGACGTTGCTGGAAGAAGAGGGTGCCGAAGTCATCGCCGTAGCCGACGCCGAAGACGGCGCGCAAGCGGCGATCGAGCATCTTCCGGATGCGGTGATCTGCGATCTCGACCTTCCCGAGATGGACGGTTTCTACCTCGTCCAACGTTTGCGGGATCACGAAATACGCGGAAATCTGCCGCCGTCCGTGGCGATCGCGCTGACGGGGCACGGCGGCGAGGAATACCGATTACGCAGCATCGGCGAAGGCTTTCAGCATTTCATGACGAAGCCGGTGCATCCCGACGAACTCGTCACGCTGATCCAGGACGCGGCTCGGGCCCGTGTGGTGATGTGATGTGAGTCGCGCGGGCCGCCATCGACGGCGGCCCGGAACGCCTAGGACCGGTCGCGGTTGCGCGCCCGCGTCGCGCCCGTGATGACGGCGATGCCCAGCATGATGACGGCCACGATCATGATCGTGTGCTGCGAGACGTGCATCGCCACGAGCGCCCACGACACGCCGCCAATGAAAATCAGCCAGCCTACGAGATAAATGATCAGCGTCATCGACTTCTCCTTTTTCGTTGTGTGTTAGAAATCGTTGCGCGGCCTTCATCGAAGGGCCGTATGCTTTCGACGCCCGGCCGCGCATCAGTTCGCTGGATGCAAGTGGCGTACCGCGAGCGGCATCGTCGAATATGAAGAAGAGTCCAGGCATGCTGACCGTTCATCATCTCAACAATTCCCGCTCGCAGCGCGTGCTGTGGATGCTCGAAGAACTCGGCGTTGAATACGAGCTGAAGCGCTATCAGCGCGACCCGCGCACGATGCTCGCGCCGGCCGAGTTGCGCGCGGTGCATCCGCTCGGCAAATCGCCCGTCGTGACCGTCGATGGCCTCACGCTCGCCGAGTCGGGCGCGGTCATCGAATATCTCGTCGAACGGTACGGCGAAGGCCGTTTCGCGCCGCCGCCCGGCACGACGCCCGAACGCCTGCGCTACAACTACTGGATGCATTACGCCGAAGGCTCCGCGATGCCGCCGCTCCTGCTCAAGCTCGTCGCGCGGCGGCTGGAGAGCGCGAAAATGCCGTTCTTCGCTAAGCCGATCGCAAGGCGCATCGCGCAGACGATGCAGAGCAGTTTCATCGATCCGCAACTGCGTCTGCATTTCGGCTATATCGATGCCGAACTGGCAAAGTCGCCGTGGTTCGCCGGCGATTCGTTCACCGCCGCCGACGTTCAAATGAGCTTTCCCCTCGAAGCCGGCAGCGCCCGCGCGGGCGCGAAGTCGATGCCGCATATCCGCGCCTTTCTCGAACGCATTCACGCGCGTCCGGCATATCAGCGCGCGCTCGAAAAAGGCGGCCGATACGATTACGCAAGCTAGCCATCCGGCCTATTGCGGGAACCGTAAGCGCGTTGCGTACAATGACTCGGACGCAATCACTCAGCCCAAAGGCGACGCATGGCCCGAATCGTTCCCGACGACTGGAAGAACCTCGAAGCGACCGGCGCGGCGGCGCGCGAACTCGAAACGCTCGCGCGCCTCGAAAAGCTGCCCGACGACTACACGGTCTATCACGGCGTGCACTGGACTCGCGTCAACGAAGGATTTTCGGTCTTCGGCGAAGCGGATTTCGTAGTCGTCGCGCCGTCCGGCCGCGTGCTGATGATCGAGCAGAAGGCCGGTTTTCTGCGCGAGACGGGGCAAGGTCTCGTCAAGGTCTATTTGCAGAAAGAGCGCAACGTCGCCATTCAGCTCGCGCGCACGCTGGAGAACCTGCATCGGCGGTTCACGGCGGCGTTCGGCGCGGGCACGTACCGGATCGAGGAACTGCTTTACTGCCCCGATTACACCGTCAAGAACACGGCCATCGCGGGCGTGTCGCCGGCGCGCATCGTCGATGCGAGCCGCAAGTCGCAGCTTGCGCGCGTCGTGCTCGAAATCCTGCCGCCGGACGAGCCGCGCTTCGAATCGGCGGCGCGCATCCATCATTTTCTCGCCGACGAACTTTCGCTCACGCCCGATACCAACGCGCTCGTCGGTGCGGCGAACACGCTCGTCACGCGTCTGTCGGGCGGGCTCGCGACGTGGGCGCGGCGGCTCGAATTCGAACCGTTCCGTCTTCGCGTGATCGCGACCGCGGGCGCGGGCAAGACGCAACTCGCCGTGCGCGTGATGCGCGACGCGCTCGCGCAGGGCAAGAGCGTGCTCTACGTGTGCTTCAACCGGCCGCTCGCCGACCATATCCGTGCGATCGCACCGAAAGAGGCGAAGATCGCGAATTACCATCAGTTGAGCGCGGCCGTCGCGCGCGATGCGGGCAGTCCGCCCGACTTCAGTCAGCCGAATGTCTTCGCGACGCTCGAAGATCGCTTCGCCGCCGTGCCCGTGCCCGAGCAATGGAAGACAGATGTGCTCATCGTCGATGAAGGCCAGGATTTTCAGGCGGCGTGGGTTGAGGCGCTCGAACGTCTGCTGAATCCTGAAGGCGCGTGGTGGTGGCTCGAAGATCCGATGCAGAACCTTTATTTGCGCGAGCCGGTGCCGCTGCCGGGCTGGACGATCCTGCGCGAAACGACGAACTATCGCAGCCCGCGCGATCTGCTCGGGTTCATCCGCAAGGTCGTCGGGCCAGATGTGCGGCTCGATGCGGGCAGTCCCTTCGACGGCTCCGACGTGAGCGTTTCGACCTACGCCGACGGGCATCCCGAGGAAATCATCGAGGCGACCAAGCGCGCGATCACGCACGCGTTGTCGCTCGGCTTTCGCAAGCAGGACATCGCGGTGCTGTCGTTCCGGGGCCGCGAGGGTTCGGCGCTCACTGCCGTCGATCACCTCGGCCCGCATCGGCTGCGCGCCTTCACCGGAACGTACGATCTGTTCGGCAACCCGGAGTATCGCGAGGGCGACGTGCTGCTCGAATCGATCTATCGCTTCAAGGGGCAATCGGCGCCCTGCGTGATTCTCACCGAAGTCGATTTCGACGCGCTCGACGAGCAGGCCGCGCGCAAGATCTTCGTCGGCGCGACGCGGGCGACGATGAAGCTGATCGTCGTTGCGTCCGAGCGCGCGGCCCGGGCGATCGAAGCCTTGCATTAGCGGATGGCCGTCATCCGCACCGAATCCCCGTTGCGCGCACACGCCGCGCGACCCTGGTTTCGCCGGCTCTGGTATGCGGCGCTGATCGCGCTCGCGGTCGCGCCGCCGATCGGCGCGGTCGGCTATATGCTGTATTCGGGTCTGGTCGCGCGCGAGACGCATCGGCTCGTTCTGCCTTACGACGTGTACTGGGACGCGGCGCAGTTTCAGATCGCGTACGCGCGCTTCGAAAATCACGTTCTGCTGTATCGCAATGGCATCGACGAGGACGCGGGGGGCGTGCGCGCGAGCTATCGGCTGCTGCGGGCGCGGCTCAGGCAGGTGTCGGAATCGGCGGGGGTGTCGGACGATCATCAGGCGCTGCTGAACCGGCAGCGCGAGATTCTGCGTCAGTTGCAAACGGCGCTCGATTCCATTCAAGGCGATATCGACGGATTGCAGAGCGAGCACCAGCGCACCCTGCGCGTGATCGGCGTATTGCGGCAGAACGCGCCCGTCGTCGCGGAACTGGCGGGCGGGCGTCGGCTGATGGATGTCGCGGAGCGCGAGGCGATCGTGCGCGATTTCGAGGCGAAGCGCCGCTATCTGATTTACGGCGGCGTGCTGCTCGGCCTGCTCTCGGCGGCGGCGACGATCCTGCTGCTCTTGAACGGCTATCGGCGCACGCGCCTTATCGAACAGCAGCGCGCGGCGCTGGCGGCGGAGCATCAGGCGACGCGCGCGGCGCGCGAGGCGGGCGTCGCGAAAGACACGTTCCTCGGCATGATCAGCCACGAGCTGCGCACGCCGCTGCATGCGATCGTCTCGTCGGTCGAATTGCTCGGGCTGAACGCGCGCGGCGACGCCGACCGCAAAATCATGCAGCGTCTGGAAGCGGGCGCGCGTCATCTCGAGGCGCAGATGCGCGATCTGACCGATTACGCGCGTCTCGGCGCGGGCAAGCTCGAACTGCGCATGGCCGTGTTCGATCCGGTCGAATTGCTCGAATCCATCGTCGATGCGAACACACCCGCCGCGAGCGCGAAGGGCCTGGCGTTGCGCGGCGATTATGCGGGCGAGCGCGGCCCGATCGAATCCGATCCGCATCGGGTGCGGCAGATCGTGACGAATCTCGTGACCAACGCGATCAAGTACACCGAAGCGGGTTCCATCGACGTGCATTTCGCGCGCACGGAGAAGCGCCTCGACATCTCCGTGATCGATACGGGGCCGGGCATTTCCCGCGAGCAGTTGCCGCTCATCTTCCAGGAATTCACGCAGCTCGATTCATCGAGCACGCGGCGCTTCGACGGCGCGGGAATGGGCCTCGCGGTCGTGCGCGGACTTGTCGAGCTGCTTGGCGGGAAGATCGAGGTTTCGAGCGAAGTCGGGCAGGGCGCGGCGTTTCGCGTGAGCCTGCCGGCGGTCGCGGCGCGTCATGTGCCCCGGCGTGAGCCGGAAGCCGATGCGCCCGAGTTGCGCAAGTCGCGCGTGCTCGTGATCGACGACCACGAGTCGATCCGCGATTCTCTGATCGAAATGCTCACGCATCTCGGCTATTACGCGGTCGCGCTGCCGGATGTCGACAGCGCGCTCGCGTGGCTGCGCGCGAACGACGCCGACGTGATCCTCGCGGACCTGCATATGCCGGGCAAGGACGGCTATTCGTTCGCGAACGAGTATCGTGCGCGCAGTGCGCCCGGCGCGAGCGTGCCGATCATCGCGGTGAGCGCGTACGCGCCCGAACTGGTGGATCCGAGCGCGGCCGTGCTGTTCTTCGACTATCTGCTGAAGCCGGTGCGCTACGAGGTGCTGAAGGGCGCGGTGCATCGCGCGGTGACGGTGCGCCGGCGCGTCAGCTAATTGCGCATCAGCCGCTTGGAGAGATCGGCGACGAGAATGCCGAGCCTCGCGGGCTTCTCGAAACACGTCGCGTTGTAGTCGCGGATGACCTGGCTGATTTCCGATTCGCTCGCCTTGCCCGTGGTGAGTTCGCCCGTCAGCACGAAAACCGGCGCGTCCGGATTGTCCGACTCGCGCACCGCGCGGATCGCATCCGCCGACGTATGCACGCCGAACAGCCAGTCGATCACGACGGCATCGAACACTTGCGTCTGCAGCGCTTCGAGGAACGCGTCGAGGCCGTAGAAGGCCATCGCCGCGAATCCGGTGGCTTCGAGATAGTCGTGCAGATTGTCGGCCGAGGCGTGATCGTCGTCGACCACGGCGATGATGGGTTTGTCGGTATCCGGCCGGCGCGGCTGGATTTCGATCTTGTGGACGTCGCTGGCTTCGTGCAGCAGCACGCCTTCGTGCTTGGTGACGATCCAGCGATTGTTGAGTTTCTGCGCGATGAAATCCGGACGGCTGCCCGCATCGAGCGCGTTGCCGACCCACGCCATGCAGGGAATTTCCACCGAACCGAGCTTGAGCACGGCGTCGTGCGCGGTGCCTTCGGTTTCGTCGGGGCGCGTGTTGATCGAATCGAAGAGCTTGAGCGCGGGTTCGTCGAAGGCATCGGCGACGCGGCGAATCTGCGCGAGCGTCCACGGACTGTTCCCGCGCAGTTTCCGGTGGCCCTGCGAGAAGCTCAGGTCGAGAATGCGGCACAGCTCCGCTGTCTGCTGACGCTTTCCGATGCCGTGACGGCCCATGAGTTCGCGCACGCGTTCAGCGACGGCGAGGGATTCCGATGAAGACGTTTCAGTGACCATACAGCCAGTCGGATGCGTGAGAGTGGGACCGCGAGGGGCGTGAATCGGCGCGGGCCGGGCAGCCCATGCGCAGCCGATCCGACATTGTAAATGGCGCGGGTCCGCGCGCTCAAAATTGTCTCGATGGAACTCATTGATTCTAGTGATGAAACATTCCGCTACGCGAGCGCCGATGCCAGCTCGCGCGTCGGCTTCGACATGGCGGGAATCTCGTCGAGCAAGGTCGAAAGCTGGCTTTCGGCATCGCGTCCGCTGAATTCGCGCAAGGTGGCGAGCAACGTCCGCCACGGCGCGGGCCAGCGGGTTTCGCGCACGCAGCGGCCATTCGCGTCGGTGATCCGCAGCAGCGTGGTGTCGGGAAAGTAGGTCAGCGTGACGGGCATTCCGTCCAGTACGCAGGTAGCGGTGCAGGCTTTCGGTGTGAACATGCTTTTCCAGGTTGATTCGGTGTCGGGATCGACGGCTGGTGCATATAGCAACGGCCGTGCCTGGCACCACGATCCGGTGCGAATACGCACGCTCATCAAATCAAACAGGGTGAAAGTTCGCGAACATTGAATGGAGTATTGTCGATTTTGGCGACAATTGGCGGCTTTACGCGGGATACACTGCGAGCATCATCGAATGGAGGTTGCCGTGCTCGTTGCTGCTTTCGTCATTTGCCCGCTCGGCGTGGCCGCGCTTTTCGGATTCGCGCTTTTTGCCGATAAGCATTTCAAGGATTCGGTCGCCATGCCGCGCGGCCACGTTTCCGGGATGGAAAGGCCCGAGCGCCGGCAAACGCACTGAGGGGCGAGGGAATCGAGATTTCTTCACGCCCAACGAGATATTTTGATTTTCGATGGATTTTTGGCGTTTGACTCGAGAAATCTTAACTTTCCGAGTCTGCCGCCCTGCTTGCGAACGCACCGTGCACCACTTCCTCGATTCGGTCGAGTACGGGGCGAGGAAGGTGCTGATACTGCTTCCTGCGATGCGCCGACAGGACCCCCTTGTTCGACTGAACCATCCGAATGAGCGCTGAAAGATCCTTTCGCGGCAAGTCGAACTCGTCGTTCAGTTGCGCAAAAGCGGCGTCGTAGCCCTGAAGCCACGCGATCTCGCGCGGAATTTCCTCGCGCACGGCCTCCTTGATCATCGCGTGCAAAAACGCGACTTCACGATCGGCGTTGAAGAACCGGTACGCGCGGCTCGAAGGCGCACTCAGTACGAGCGGCTCCGTCTCGACGCGACGGTAATTCCACAGTCGCGTGACCGGGCGCGAGAACGCCGTCAGCACGGCGTGGTAAGCCGGAATGTTTCGCTCCATCACAGCCGACACCGGAATCACGGTATCCGCGCCTAGCACGCCCGAGCGCGCAAGCACGTGCTGGATGAGAAATCGATGCAGCCGGCCGTTGCCATCGAAGAACGGATGCAGATAAACGAAGCCGAAGGCCGCGCAGGCGGCCTTCACGAGCACATCGGGGCACCGTTTCCGATCGTTGACGAAGGCTTCCCAATCGGTCATCACGCGTCGAAGATCGTCAACCGGCGCGGGAAAGAAGTCGATCCGGCCCGCAGCGTCCTCCAGCCAGTTTTGTCTCGTCCGATACGACGCTTCCTGGCTATACACGTCCCGCACGATCACGTTTTGCAACTGCACCAGCCATTCTTCGTCGATCTTCGCAGGCTCGCCCGCGCGCTTCAGAAGCTGCACAAAACGCTCTTGCTTGTCGGAGCTGGGGGTTTCGGATTCGATCGCGTAGCTGCCGCGCGTCTCCGATAAATACAGAAAAGCGAGCGCGCGCTTGTACAGATCGGGGTCCTGCATCGCATCGAGCGCGCTTTGCGCTTCCAGAAGCAGGTCTGTCAAGGGCGGATCGTCCGGAATCGCGGCGCGGTGCACGACCGGACAAAACCACGGCGTGCCCGGCGCGTTATTGCGCACGCGGTAGCGAGGCGAATTCACGGGCTGCGGCGCCGTGTAATAGACATCGGGCGCAAAGAGATCGACGTAACCGCCGCGGACGCTCACGCCCGCATCCAGTGCCTTGCCGGTCAGCCATTCCCACAGGAAACAGGCGCGGCGAATCTGCTCGCCGGAAGGCGTCGCGCGCAGACGGGCGATGAGTTCTTCCGGCTCGATATGCTCGAACGCGGCATCGATAATCTCGAGATTCACGCCTTCGTGGCGTAGCGCGAACTCCAGATGACCGACGGGCGTATCGTCGAACGCCACGCTGTTTGGAAACAGGATATGGCTCTCGCTGTCGACGCGCCGGTTTACCGACGAACTGGCGTACGCCAGCCTCCGCGGCGGCGTTACGCGCAGTTCGCCGATGGCGATGAGTCGGGAATAACCGATCGGTGTCATCGAGATTTCTTAACGTTTATCGAGAAATTATAACTTTAGGCGCGCTTCCGCGATTTGTATCGAGAAATCTTAACCCCCGCCCGCTTCGACTCCGCCACCGATCCGCTTTTGCTATCGAACGATCGCCCTTTCGAATTGTTGCGCTATTGCCGCCGGACTATAGTGCCTCTCACGGCATGACCACCCAAAGCAACGAACAACGAAAGGAGACACATCCATGAACCGTATCGACCTGGCGAACCGCGTCGTGATCGTCACGGGCGGCGCGCGTGGCATCGGCCTCGCTGTGGCGGAACGCGCGCTGCAGTCCGGCGCCGAGGTATCGCTCTGGGATGTCGACGGCGAGCGCCTCGCCCGCACGAGCGCCGAGCTCGCGGCAAAGTACAGGGAGCGCAAAGTCAGCGACGCGGTCGTCGAACTGACCGAAGAATCCTCCGTCGATGCAGCCGTGAACAAGGCGCTGGCGGTGCACGGCAAGATCGACGTGCTCGTCAACAACGCGGGCATCACCGGTGGCAACGGCACGACCTGGGAACTCGCGCCCGACGTATGGCGGCGCGTGATCGATGTCAATCTGATCGGGCCGTACCTGACGTGCCGCGCCGTCGTGCCTCACATGCTGAAGTCGGGCTACGGGCGCATCGTCAATGTCGCGTCGATCGCGGGCAAGGAGGGCAATCCGAACGCGTCGCACTACAGCGCGTCGAAGGCCGGGTTGATCGGGCTCACGAAATCGCTCGGCAAGGAACTCGCGGGCAAGAACATCCTCGTGAACGCCGTCACGCCCGCCGCTGCCAAGACCGAAATCTTCGATTCGATGTCGCAGCAGCACATCGACTACATGCTCTCCAAAATTCCGATGAACCGCTTCCTGATGCCGGAAGAAGCTGCGTCGCTGATTCTGTGGCTCGCGTCCGAGGACTGCGCGTTCAGCACCGGCGCGGTGTTCGATCTGTCGGGCGGACGCGCGACGTACTGAAACGCATCATCGGGAGACTCACATGAACCATTCCGCACAGGCGGAAGGCGCGGTCACGTCGCGTGTCATGCGCCGGCTGCTGCCGTTTCTGCTGCTCATGTACGTGCTCGCGTTTCTGGACCGCGCGAATATCGGCTTTGCTCAAAAGGCGCTGCAGCAGGACACCGGCCTCACGAACGCCGCGTTCGCCTTCGGCGCGGGCGTGTTTTTCGTCGGCTATGCGATTTTCGAAGTGCCGAGCAATCTGCTGTTGCATCGCGTCGGCGCAAAGCTGTGGATGTGCCGGATCATGGTGACGTGGGGCCTCGTCTCCGCGGCGATGGCCTTCGCGCATAACGCCACGACGTTCTATACCCTGCGCTTCCTGCTCGGCGTGGCGGAGGCGGGCTTCTTTCCCGGCATCGTCTATTACCTCACGCGCTGGTTTCCGCAATCGTCGCGCGCGCGTGCGCTCGGCGTGTTCTATTTCGGCGCGCCGCTCGCGTTCATCTTCGGCGCGCCGCTGTCCGGTCTGCTGCTCGATCTGCACGGCGCGTTCGGCCTGAAAGGGTGGCAATGGCTCTTTCTGGTGGAAGGGCTGCTCGCGTCGATCGTCGGCGTGTGGGCGTTCTGGTATCTCGACGACGATCCCGCGAAAGCCCGCTGGCTTACGCCCGATCAGCGCGCGCTGCTCGCCAGCCGCCTCGACGACGATGCGCGCGCGGCGTCGTCGCACGGACCGCGCAGTGTGCTCGCGTCGCTCGTCGATCCGCGCGTGCTCGTGCTCTGTTGCGTGTACTTCCTGATTCAGGCGGCGGTGTACGGCGTCGTGTTCTATCTGCCGCAACAGGTGTCGGCGCTGCTCGGCACGAAAGTCGGATTTCGCGTGGGACTGGTGACGGCGCTGCCGTGGATGGCCGCCGTGATCGTGACGTGGATCGTGCCGCGCTATGCCGATCGCACCGGCCGGCATCGCGTGTGCGCGGTCGCGCTGCTCGCGATGTCGGGCGTCGCGATCGCCGTGTCGGGCATCGCGGGATCGCCGGTCGTGTCGCTGATCGCGCTGTGCTGCGCGGCGAGCGGCTTCATCGCCGCGCAACCGCTCTTCTGGACCTTTCCGACGCGTTATCTCACGGGCGCGGCCGCCGCGGCGGGCATCGCGCTCATCAATTCGCTGGGCGGACTCGGCGGCTTCTTCGCGCCGATGGCCCGCACCGCCGCCGAAGCCGCGTTCCATTCGGCGAGCGCGGGGCTGATGGTGCTGGCGGGCGCGAGCGTGCTCGCGGCGCTTGTCATCGTCGTGCTGGTGCGCGTGCCCGAACGTCATTCGATTACGCGCGGCGAAACCGCCAGCGCATCCTGAACAGAAAGAACAGAGAAGGAGACGAACACATGTCCATGCCGACTATCAAGCAAGTACGCGCTTTCACCGTTCGCGGCGGCGGCGCCGATTACCACGATCAGGGCGCCGATCACTGGATCGACGATCACATCGCCACGCCGATGGCCCGCTATCCCGAATATCGCGCGAGCCGCCAGTCGTTCGGGCTGAACGTGCTCGGCTCGCTCGTCGTCGAGATCGAAGCGAGCGACGGCACCGTCGGCTTCGCGGTGACGACGGGCGGCGAGATCGGCGCGTTCATCGTCGAGAAGCATCTGGCGCGCTTTCTCGAAGGCCAGCGCGTGACCGACATCGAAAAGATGTGGGATCAGATGTACAACGCGACGCTGTATTACGGGCGCAAGGGCATCGTGCTCAACGCGATTTCGGGCGTCGATCTTGCGCTGTGGGATTTGCTCGCGAAGGTGCGCCGTGAGCCGGTGTTCCATCTGCTCGGCGGACCGGTGCGCGACGAGTTGCAGTTCTATGCGACGGGCGCGCGTCCGGATCTCGCGAAGGAGATGGGTTTCATCGGCGGCAAGATGCCCTTGCAGCACGGCCCGGCGGAAGGCGAGGAAGGGCTGCACAAGAACATTGCGAAGCTCGCGGACATGCGCGCGAAAGTCGGCGACGATTTCTGGCTGATGTTCGATTGCTGGATGAGCCTCGATCTCAACTACGCGAAGCGCCTCGCGAACGCGGCGCGCGAGCACGGCCTGAAGTGGATCGAAGAAGCGCTGCCGCCCGACGACTACTGGGGCTATGCCGAACTGCGCCGTTCCGTGCCGGGCGGCATGATGGTGACGACCGGCGAGCACGAAGCGACGCGCTGGGGCTTTCGCATGCTGTTCGAAATGGGTTGCGCGGATCTCGTGCAGCCGGATGTCGGCTGGTGCGGCGGCATCACGGAGCTCATCAAGATTTCGGCGCTCGCGGACGCGCACAACGTGCTCGTCGTGCCGCACGGTTCGTCGGTGTACAGCTATCACTTCGTCGTGACGCGTCATAACTCGCCGTTCGCCGAGTTTCTGATGATGGCGCCCAAGGCCGATCAGGTCGTGCCGATGTTTACGCCCTTGCTGCTCGACGAACCCGTGCCGGTCAACGGCCGCATGAAGGTGCCGGAGACGCCGGGCTTCGGCGTGCGGCTGAATCCGGAATGCGCGTTGACGCGGCCTTACACACACTGAGGGGCATCGCATGTTGCTGGAGAACAAGGTCGTCGTAGTGACGGGCGGCTCGCGCGGCATCGGCCGTGCGATCGCGCTCGCGAGCGCGCGCGAAGGCGCGGACGTCGCGATCAACTACTGGCGCGACAACGACACGTCTTACGGGAAGGCGTCGGCGGTGGAATCGATCGTCGGCGAGATCGAGGCGCTCGGGCGGCGCGCGATCGCGGTCGAAGGCAACGTCGCCGAGCGCGAGACCGGCATCGAACTGATCCGGCGCACGGTGGAAGCGTTCGGCCGCGTCGATGTGCTGTCGAGCAACGCGGGCATCTGTCCGTTTCACGCGTTCCTCGACATGCCGGCTTCTGTCTATGAAACCACGGTCGCCGTGAATTTGAACGGCGCGTTCTACGTCACCCAGGCCGCCGCGAACCAGATGAAAGCGCAGGGCACGGGCGGTGCGATCGTCGCGACGAGTTCGATCAGCGCGCTCGTCGGCGGCGGCATGCAGACGCATTACACGCCGACCAAGGCGGGCGTGCATTCGCTGATGCAATCCTGCGCGATCGCGTTGGGACCGTACGGCATCCGCTGCAATTCGGTGATGCCCGGCACGATCGCGACGGACCTCAACGCCGACGATCTCTCGAACGAGGACAAGCGCGCCTACATGGAAAAACGCATCCCGCTCGGACGTCTCGGCGCACCGGACGATGTCGCGCAGTGCGTCGTGTTTCTGGCTTCGGATCGGGCGCGCTATGTGACGGGCGCGTCCTTGCTCGTCGATGGCGGGCTGTTCGTGAACCTTCAGTGACGCGACGACGCCGAGTACTTGCGCAACAACGCGATGAAGTACTCGGCCGGTTCGCTCAAGGTTTCGAACTTGCGCCGCAACAAGCCGAATCCGGACAGGCTCTTGCCGATCTCGATCGGCAGTTCGATCAGCAATTGCGCGCGCAGATAGTCGCGCACGACTGATTCCGGCAGCATCGCGACGGCTTCGCTGTTTTGCAGCAGTTGCAGCGTCGCGAAGATCGACGCGCATTCGACGATATCCGCGGGCGTCGTCAGCCCGGCGCGCGCGAGTTCGTCTTCGAAGAGGCCGCGCGCGGGACTCGTGATCGGTTGCAGAATCCAGGGCCAGCCGACGAGCGTTTGCAGCTCGAGCGAAGCCTTGTCCGCCAACGGATGCCCCGCGCGCACGACAAGCCGCATCGCTTCGCGCGCGAGCGGCTCGAAGTCGAAATCGTTGTGCTGCAACGGCGTGGTGAGGCGTCCGAGCGCGAGGTCGACTTCGCGGCGATGCAGCAATTGCACGACCTGATCGCTCGTCTCGCCGAGAATGCGCACGTTCAGTAGCGGACGTTCGGATTTCAATTCGGTGACGGCCATCGCGAGCACGTCGGGCGCTGCGCCCATGATCGCGCCGACCGTCAGTTGACCGTGACCGCCGCGGCGCTTGGCGTCGAGATCGTCGGCGAAGCGCGTCAGGTCCGCGAGCGAGCGGCGCGCGTAAGCGAGCGCGGCGGTGCCGAGCGGCGTCGGCTGCATGCCGCGTGCATTGCGCTCGAAGAGCAGAAAGCCGAATGCTTCCTCGATGTCGGCGAGCATACGGCTCGCGCTCGGCTGCGCGACGTTGATCGCGTCGGCGGCCTGATGCAGATTGCGCGCGTCGTCGAGCGCGACGAGAAGGGCGAGATGCTTGAACTTCAGCCGATTGACGAGCGCGATCGGTGAAAGGCTGGACGACACACTTTGGGACACGTTCTGGTTCATTCGACAGTCCGCTCGGAACCGCGCGATGATACGGCGCAGCGATACGTTTTTGCGATCGGCCAATCCTGCAATCGGATTGTCGTGTTATCGGTCGGCGAATTATAGTCGCAGCACGACGAGTCCCGAACGCAGGGATTCACCAAACATAAAAAGGCGGTCCGCCATGGAGACAGTGGCATTTCGCATGACCCTCAAGCCGGGCATGCGCGAGGAATACGAGAAGCGTCATCGCGAGATATGGCCGGAACTGGCCGATGCGTTGCGCGCCGCCGGAATCCGCGATTACCGGATCTTTCTGGACGACTCGAACGGGCATCTCTTCGCCATTTATCAGCGCACCGACACGCACACGACCGATGCGTTGCCGACGCTGCCCATCATGCGCAAGTGGTGGAACCTCATGGCCGAGTTGATGGACACGCACGCGGACAATTCGCCCGTGACGACGCCGCTCGTGCCGGTCTTTCATCTTCCCTGAAACGTTCGCCTCTTTCGCGAGGAACGCCATCATGCAGGTCGTCGATCCGCACATTCATTTGTGGGACTTGAAGACGCATCATTACCCGTGGCTTGCGAATCCGCAGACGTCGTTCGTCGGCGATGCGCGCGACTTGCAGCACGACTATCTGCTCACCGATCTGCTGCGCGATGCCGAAGACATCGAAGTGCTGAAGCTCGTGCACGTCGATGCAAATCACGATCCCGCCGATCCCGTCGAGGAAACGCGCTGGCTTCAATCGATCGCGGATATCGAAGGCATGCCGAACGGCATCGTCGCGGGCGCGGATCTGTCGGCGGATGACGCGCAGCAAGTGCTCGAAGCGCATGCGGCGTTCGCCAATACGCGCGGCATCCGCCAGATTCTCAACGTACATGACAGCAAGCTCTACGACTACGTCGGGCGTCATTACATGCGCGAGCCGCAATGGCGCAGGCACTTCGGCTCGCTCAAGCGCTTCGGCATGTCGTTCGATCTGCAGCTTTATCCATCGCAGATGGAAGAGGCGGCGCAACTCGCGCGCGAGCATGCGGATACGCAATTCATCGTCAATCATGCGGGCATGTTCGTGGATCGCGCATCGACGCAAGGTTATCGCGCGTGGCGCGACGGCATGCGCTTGCTGGCCGCTTGCCCGAACGTCGCGGTGAAGCTGAGCGGCTTTGCGATGTTCGATCACGGCTGGACTATCGAAAGCCTGCGTCCTTACGTGCACGAGACGATCGATACGTTCGGCGTCGAGCGCGCGATGTTCGCATCGAACTTTCCGGTGGATCGGCTGTTCGGCACGTACACGGCGTTGTGGAACGCGTATGCGCGCATCGTCGCCGACGCGAGCGACAGCGAGAAAGCAGCGCTCTTCGTGCGCAACGCGGAACGCATCTACCGCATCTGAGGAAAACGACATGACGACGCCACGTCTTGAACTGAGACACGCCAGCAAATCGTTCGGCCGCGTGCGCGCGCTCGGCGACGGCAGCCTGCAACTCTTTCCCGGCGAAGTGCACGCGCTGCTCGGCGAAAACGGCGCGGGCAAATCGACGCTCGTGAAGTTGCTCGCGGGCGTCTATCAGCCGGATGCGGGTGAGTTGCTCGTCGAAGGCGAGGCGCGCCGCTTCGCGAATCCGGCGCAAGCGCGCGATGCGGGCATCGCCGTGATCTATCAGGAGCCGACGCTTTTCGCCGATCTTTCCATCGCCGAGAACATTTACATGGGCCGCCAGCCGCGCGATCGCTTCGGGCGCATTCGCTACGACGAGATGCATCGCGAAGTCGATGCGTTGCTCGCGTCGCTCGGCGTGAATCTGCGCGCGCAACGGCTCGTGCGCGGATTGTCGATCGCGGATCAGCAAGTCGTGGAAATCGCGAAGGCGCTGTCGCTCGACGCGAACGTGCTCATCATGGACGAGCCGACGGCCGCGCTTTCGCTGCCCGAAGTCGAGCGGCTCTTCGCGATCGTGCGTGCGTTGCGCGAGCGCGATGCCGCGATTCTCTTCATCACGCATCGTCTCGATGAAGTGTTCGCGCTGACGCAGCGCATGACGATCATGCGCGACGGCATGAAGGTCCACGACGCGCTCACCGAGAACATGAACATCGATGCGATCGTGAGCAAAATGGTCGGCCGCGATCTCGACACGTTCTATCCGAAAGCCGATGTCGCGCCCGGCGACGTGCGTCTTTCGGTGCGCAATCTCACGCGCGAAGGCGTGTTCAAGAACGTGTCCTTCGATGTGCGCGCGGGCGAGATCGTCGCGCTCGCGGGACTCGTCGGCGCGGGACGAAGCGAAGTGGCGCGCGCGATCTTCGGCATCGATCCGGTCGATGGCGGCGAGGTGAAGATCGCCGGCAAGAAGCTCGCGCTCGGGCATCCGGCGGCGGCGGTGCGCGCCGGGCTCGCGCTGGTGCCGGAAGATCGTCGCGCGCAAGGGCTCGCGCTGGAGTTGAGCATCGCGCGCAACGCATCGCTGACGGTGCTCGGCCGATTGATGCGCCACGGGCTCATCACGGCGAGAAGCGAATCGACGCTCGCCGCCGACTGGGGCAAGCGCCTGCGTCTGAAGGCCAGCGATCTCCATGCGCCCGTCGGCACGCTGTCGGGCGGCAATCAGCAGAAGGTCGTGCTCGGCAAATGGCTCGCGACGAATCCGAAGGTGCTCATCATCGACGAACCGACGCGTGGCATCGACGTGGGCGCGAAAGCGGAGGTGTATCGCACGCTCGCCGAACTCGTCAGAGAAGGCATGGCCGTGCTGATGATTTCCAGCGAGCTGCCCGAAGTGCTCGGCATGGCCGATCGCGTGCTCGTGATGCACGAAGGCCGCATCAGCGCCGATATCGCGCGCGCCGAGGCGAACGAAGAACGCGTAATGAGCGCTGCGCTGGGCGCATCGCCTGCCGTTTTGGGGCACGCAGCATGATGACTCGACATACATCTTCACTTCCCGCGATGCACGCCGCCGATACGAAGCGCGAAAGCCTCGCGGTCACGATCGCGAAGAGCCGCGAGCTGACGCTCTTCATCGTGCTGCTCGTGCTGATCGGCGCGACCGGCGCGGTGAAGCCCGATTTCCTGAACCTGCAGAACCTGCGCGACGTGCTGCTCAACGTGTCGATCATCGGCCTGCTGACGGCGGGCATGACGATCGTGATGCTGATGCGGCATATCGATCTGTCGGTGGCGTCGGTCGTCGGCGTGAGCGCGTATGGCGTCGGCAGCCTCTTCGTCATGTTCCCGCACATGCCGGTGATCGTGGCGATGTTCGCGGGCATCGGCATCGGCTTCGTGATCGGCGCGGTGAACGGCGCGCTCGTCACGTTCGGGCGCGTGCCGTCGCTCGTCGCGACGCTCTCGACGCTCTATATCGTGCGCGGCGCGGATTACGCGTGGGTCCACGGCGGCCAGATCAACGCGACGAGCCTGCCCGACGCATTCGCGTCCATCGCGACGGGCTCGCTTATCGGCGTGCCGAATCTCGTGCTGATCGCGCTCGTCGTGCTGATCGCGCTGTCGGTGTATCTGAAGCAGTATCGCGGCGGGCGCGAGCATTATGCGATCGGCTCGAATCCCGAGGCCGCGCGTCTTGCGGGCATACGCGTGGATCGCCGCGTGATGATCGGCTTCCTGCTTTCCGGCGCGATCGCGGGGCTCGCGGGCGTGCTGTGGCTCGCGCGTTTCGGCACCGTCGATGCCAGCACGGCGAAGGGCATAGAACTGCAAGTGGTGGCAGCGGCGGTCGTGGGCAGCGTCGCGATCACGGGTGGCGTCGGGACCATCGCCGGCGCGACGCTCGGTGCGCTCGTGCTCGGCGTCATCAACATCGCACTGGTGGTGCTGCGCGTGTCGCCATTCTGGCAGCAGGCGATTCAAGGCGCGCTGATCGTCGCGGCGATCGCGCTCGATACCTTGCTCGCGCGTTCCGTCGCGCGCCGCATGATGAGGAAACGCGATCATGGCTAAACCCGATTCCGCTCTGTCCACGACGAAACGCCGCCCTCTGCAATGGGAAGCGATGCTCGCGATCGTGCTCGTCGTATCGCTCGTCGCCGGGCGCGTGCTGTCGCCGTTGTTCCTGTCGACGGCGAACATCTCGAACATGCTCGCCGACTTCACCGAGATCGCATTGATCGCGCTGCCGATGACGCTCATCATCGTCGCGGCGGAGATCGATTTGTCGGTGGCGTCGGTGCTCGGCGCATCGAGCGCGCTGATGGGCGTGCTGTGGCACATGGGCTTGCCGATGCCGCTCGTGATCGTCCTCGTGCTCGCGTTCGGCACGCTTGCTGGCCTGCTCAACGGCCTCGTGATCGTGCGCTTCAGTCTGCCATCGCTCGCGGTGACGATCGGCACGCTCGCGCTTTTTCGCGGCCTTGCGTACGTGCTGCTCGGCGATCAGGCGATCGCGGATTTTCCCGCGTCGTACACGGCGTTCGGCATCGATACGGTCGGCGACACCTTCCTGCCGATGCCGTTCGTACTCGTCATTGCAGGCGCGATCATCTTCACGGTCTTGCTGCAAGCGACGCCTTTCGGCCGCAGCCTCTTCGCGATCGGCGCGAATCCGACGGCCGCGCAATTTTCCGGCATCGATGTGGCGAAGACGAAGCTGAAGCTCTTCATGATGTCGGGCGCGATGGCGGCGCTCGCGGGCATCGTCTACACGCTGCGCTTCACGAGCGCGCGCGGCGACAACGGCGAAGGCTTCGAGCTCTCGGTGATCGCGGCGGTGCTGTTCGGCGGCGTGAGCATCTTCGGCGGACGCGGCTCGATGATCGGCGTGCTGCTGTCGCTCGTCATCATCGGCGTGCTGCGCAATGCGCTGACACTCGCGGACGTATCGAGCGAAACGCTCACCATCGTGACGGGCGCGCTGCTGCTTTCGTCGGTGCTGATCCCGAATCTCGTCGCGCGCTGGCGGGCCGCGCGCGAGAAGCGTCTGATGGCGCAGGCGCTTTGAACGTCGTAATCAACCAGCGCAGCCAATGCGCAATGACAGGAGACATGCCAACATGAATAAACCTCATCGATTCCTGCGCGGGCCGGCGCTGGCGGCGGCCTTTCTCGCGGCGACCGTGGCGCTTTCGGCAAGCGCCGCCGATATCAAGAGCGGCCTGAAGATCGCTTTCCTGCCGAAGCAGATCAACAACCCGTACGAAGTGATCGCCGACGACGGCGGCATGGCCGCGATCAAGGAGCTCAAGGGCGATGGCAAGGTCGTGGGTCCGTCGGATGCGGGCGCGTCGTCGCAGGTGAGCTACATCAACACGCTCATCACGCAGCGGCAGAACGCGATCGTGATCGCGGCGAACGATGCCAACGCGGTCGTGCCGTATCTCAAGAAGGCGATGTCGCAAGGGATCAAGGTCGTGACCTTCGACTCGGACACGGCGCCCGATGGCCGGCAGATCTTCGTCAATCAGGCCGATTCGGAAGCGATCGGACGCGGACAGATCCAGTTGCTGTCGAAGCTGATCGGCGGCGAGGGCGAATTCGCGATTCTCTCGGCGACGCCCAATGCGACGAATCAGAACACCTGGATCAAGTGGATGCAGGAGGAACTGAAGAAGCCCGAATATTCGAAGATGAAGCTCGTGAAGATCGCGTACGGCAACGACGACGATCAGAAGTCCTTCGTCGAGACGCAGGGCTTGTTGCAGGCTTATCCGAACCTGAAGGGTATCGTCGCGCCGACATCGGTCGGGATCGCGGCGGCGGCGCGCTATATCTCCAGTTCGCCGGCGAAGGGCAAGGTCGTCGTGACGGGCCTCGGCACGCCGAATCAGATGCGCGCGTTCGTGAAGAACGGCACGGTCAAGGCGTTCCAGTTGTGGGATCCGGGTCAACTGGGTTATCTCGCGGCGTTCGCGGCGGCCAATCTCGCATCGGGGACGATCACCGGCAAGGAAGGCGATTCGTTCGAGGCGGGCAAGCTGGGCAAGCGCACGGTGGGCAAGAGCGGGGAAGTGATTCTCGGCCCGCCGACGACCTTCGATGCCGCGAATATCGACAACTTCAATTTCTGACGAGAAGGGCGCGCTTCGAGCCTGAGAGGATGACGAAACGCCCTGCGGGGCGTTTCGTTTTTCAGCGGCTGCCGCGTTGTCGATGCACGAAGGAAAAGCCTTTGCGATCAAAGCGTTGAGGCGATGCTCCCACGGCTATCCACAAGGCTCTCCACAAAAACTGTGGACAACCGCACACATTCATTTGATCCCCTGGCCGCCGCGCATCACCTGCACGGCGGTCGCCGATTCGAACCGCGCGTGCACCATATCCCCGGATTTCAACCCGGCGAGCGGCACATCCGGCGCGGCTTGCAGCGTCACCGTCTTGTTCGGCCCGCGCAGCGTGATGCGCCGGTTCTTCGCATCGACGCGCTCGATCGTCCCGATCACCTCGACGACGCGCGCCTCCGCCGCCACGCCCCCCGACGCGGGAATCAACGCGTCCGTGTCGATGCGCTCGCGGATGCCGTTCGACTTCACCTTCGTCGCGCTCACGAGCACCGCGCTGCGATATTCGATGTTCACGATATCGCCGAGCTGAAGTTTCTTCACATCGCCGACTTCGGGATTCACCGCCACTTCGACGACGCGCCCGCCCGGACCCTGCAGCGACACGCTGTTCGTCGTCGGATCGATGCCGACCACGCGCGCCTGCACCTGTGCGATGGCCGCCGCGCCGCGCGTCGTCGGGGCGGACGCGGCATCGTCGGCGGATGCGCTTCCGATCGCGCCGAGAGCGAGCGCCACGCAGGCGGCGAGAATCCTGACCGAACGATGCGAAGCTTGAGATGACGAGCGGAACATGCCGTGCCTCCTTATGTTCGTGTTGCTTCAGTCAACTTGCGGAACGCGCTCAGCGGCGCGACTTCGACAGCAAATGTCCGAGCCCGAGGTTCGTCGCGATCTGCCAGATATAGACGCGCGAGTAACGCACGCCGTAGCGCCGCTCGATCAGTTCGCGCAGACGCGCATTGGTCCACGTATCGCTCTCGAAACCGTGCGCGCGCGCGGGCCCACGCAGCGCGGCGGCGATCCAGTCGAGCGCCTCGCGATCCAGCACCGACGCGCGCCCGCCGACGCCCATCTTGCCGAGCGCGTCGAGGCCGCCTTCGTCGACGATCGCCTTGTAACGCCGCACCGTTTGCAAGGAAAGATGCAGCGCCTCGGCCACCGCCTCGACCGACGCGCCACCGAGCAGCATGCGTCCGGCCGTCATGCGCCGCACGACGCTCGGCAGTGTGTCGGGACGGGAGAGCATGGCGCGCGCCGCTCGATCGTTAGGATTACTTCGGTTGACCGGGACGTCAGGCGCCACTGTGCGAACCCGAGCCGGTGCCTCGCGCGCGTTCCTGTGCCGGTCGATGCCGGCGAGCGGCGGGTGCAACGTTGCGGCGTCCGTATGCGTTCATGCGTGCCCCCTGGTCGAATGGAGACGGCGGGACTTGATCGGGCGTGCTTGACGTCAGGCCGATGCGTGGCTCGAATAGGAGCCGACTTACAGAGAAGTATCAATAAACGTTTTCAGGCTCGATGGGCAACCATCGGCGAAAATTTTTTGGGCTTGATAAATCCCTGTGAATTGCCTATGAACGCTGCCTATGAGCAGCGAAAACGCGACCGGCGAGCGCGCTGGGCGCAATGTACCGGGTCTGCGTTTCAAAGGACGCGCGCGAACCGCCGCCAGCGAGGCGCGGCCTGCCTCGGCAATGTGCCGACGACGCTCAAACGCGATAAAACTCGATGTCCTGCCCGGCGTGCACTGCACGCTTGAGCCACTCGGGCATATCGCCGATGCCGTCCCACGTATCGCCGCTCGCGTTTCGGAATATCGGCGCCCCGGCATCCGACGAATGCGGTATCAGGGGCAATTGCGGCATCGGCCGCTTTGCCTTGGGTGCGCCATGAGTTCCGTTGGTCTTGGTGAAGGAGGGCGGCGGCGGATTCTCCGCCGGCGCTTCGGCCAATGCTTCGGCCAACGCTCTTTCCGAAATGCCGAACTCAGCCATTCGGCTGCGCAAATACGCAATGATGCTGTCTCGCTTTCTTTCGTCCACGGCTTTCCTGATTCAGCTTTTTGATTTTCAGAGGACGAACCGAAACCCCGCGCGGACCGGGGCGGTTCGATGACTTGAATATATGTGTTTTATGAAGCGTGACGCAGTGCATGGCACGCGTCAATTAGTGTATTACCGCACGCCTATTAATTCGCGCGATGACTTTGCCTTTAATGTGTGCATTGCCACCAATGCGAACGTTCGCCCGCCCGAGCATCGCCGTGACGGACGCGCGAACGGGAAGCGCGCGGAACGTCACGTGGGGAGCCACGAACCGATGGCGAAGCCGCTCCGCCAATTCCGCATGGCGGCCGAAACCTCGCTAACTCTATTGTATGCTGCCGATGGCAACTATTAAAACGTTTTAACGACTGTGTTGTTCCCCAGGTAATTCGGCACCGTGCGCGCGAATGGCGGCAATCAGCTCCGCGGGCGTAATTTCATAACGCACTTCGCGGTGAATGCCGGGTTTGCGCTCATCGATTTCAATCAGCAGTACGGCTTTGCCGTCCGCTGCCGGTTCGAGGCGCAGCGAACGCACTTCCTGTCCGCTGGCATCGTCGTATTCCGTCAGGAGCGTCATGGCGCCAGTGGCGGCGCTTCTCGGCATCGACATTCTTCCTCCCGTCTTGCGACGTCGTTGTTGTTGTGTCGCCGCGCCGAACACCGGCATGCACGAATATCGGGCGCGCCATGCGGAGTTTCAACTTGGCAAGTGAAGCGGACGCGAAGGATGGCGCGGCCCGCGCCGTCCTCCGGTATCTCATTATTGCCTGTCAAAAGCGCGCGCGTAAAGCGGGAGACCCGTCGAAGCCTTGCGACCCCTAATTTTCTCTGCTCAGGCCGATGGTTCAGGCGCTCGCGCCGATCGCGTCGCGCGCCTGGCTCGTGAGCTCGAACGAGCGCAGACGCGCCTTGTGATCGAAGATCTGCGCGGTGACGATCAGCTCGTCGGCCTGCGTCTGATCGATGACCGAGCGCAGCCCGGCTTCGACATCGGCGGGCGCGCCGACGACCGAACACGCGAGCGAATGCTCGACGCCCGCGCGCTCGGCGTCGCTCCACGCGATCGACTCGACCGGCGGCGGCAATTGTCCGGGCGTGCCGCGCCGCAGATTGATGAACTGCTGCTGCAGCGACGTGAAGTGAAAGCGTGCTTCATCGGCGGTATCGGCGGCGAACACGTTCACGCCGACCATCGCGTAGGGCTTTTGCAGCGTCGCGGAAGGGCGGAATTGCTTGCGATAGACCTCGAGCGCGGTCAGCAGATAATCCGGCGCGAAATGCGACGCGAACGCGAACGGCAGCCCGAGCGCGGCCGCGAGTTGCGCCGAGAACAGCGACGAGCCGAGCAGCCAGATCGGCACGTTCAGGCCGGCGCCGGGCACCGCGCGCACGCGCTGGCCTTCGACCGGATCGGCGAAGTAGCGCTGCAATTCGACGACGTCATCGGGAAACGATTCGGCGCTGCCGTGCAGGTCGCGGCGCAGCGCTCGCGCCGTGGTCTGGTCGGTGCCGGGTGCGCGTCCGAGTCCGAGATCGATGCGTCCCGGAAACAGCGAAGCCAGCGTGCCGAACTGCTCGGCGATCACGAGCGGCGCGTGATTCGGCAGCATGATGCCGCCCGAGCCGACGCGAATCGTCTTCGTGCCCGCCGCGATATGGCCGATCACCACGGCGGTCGCCGCGCTGGCGATGCCCGTCATGTTGTGGTGCTCGGCGAGCCAGTAGCGCAGATAACCCCAGCGCTCGGCGTGCTGGGCGAGATCGAGCGAATGGGCGAAGGCGTCGGCCGGCGTCGAGCCGAGCGGAACCGGGGAAAGGTCGAGTAGCGAGAAGGGGATCATTGCGGCTTTCCGAAAGCGTGACGGATCGCGATGCATCCGGCATCGCGCTGGTTTCACGCGCTGAAAAGACCGATTGTGCCGAAAGTCCGCGGAATCTGCCGGAATGCACCGTGGGGCGAAGTGTCAGGCGAGGCGAGGATAGCCGCGCTCGATGGCCTCGCGCTCGTAGTCGAGAATGGCCGCGTAGTCCGTCTGTGTGCGTCTGACGATGCCTTTGAGCCTCAGCCGTGCGGCGAGCGCGGGGTCGTCCGCGAGTGCATCGGCGAGGGCGTCGAGGATTGCGTCGATGGAATCCGGCGGCACGCGCAGCGACGCGATGAACGGCAGCGCGCTCGCGCCGGCGGTCACGTCGAGCACGCGCCCGCCCGCCGTCAATTCGGGCAGATGCGCCTGCGCGAACGCGAACGTGACGCAGTCGATCGCGGCGATGTCAGCGCGCGCTTCGGCGATTGCGGCGAGCGACGCGAGATGCGCGCCGGTTTTCGTCACCGACGCGAAAAAACGCCCGTCGTGCGCGTAAGGAGCGACGGCGTGTCGGAAAAGGTTCATGCCGCTGTTGGAATCGTCGTCGTTGTAGGCTGCGCGCAGGTTCCGGCAGTCTTCGACCGATTGCGCGCCGACACGCGCCCCGACGACGATCACGCTGCGATAAGCGCCGGTTTCGCAGCCGGGCGCGTTGAAATCGGGCGCGCCTACGACTTGCACGCGATTCGCGAGCGCATGCACGAGCGGATAGCCGCAGGTTTGCGACAACAACACGTCGTCGCGCAGCCAGAACGCGGTGAGATCCGCACCGGGATCGACGATCTCGAGCGTATCGCCGCGTGCGCGTAGCCAGTCCGCGAGCTGCTCGCGGACACGTTCGAGCAGCGTGCGCCAATCCGCGGCGAGCGCGGGCGCGACGTTGTACATCGGCAGGGCGGCGATCCAGTGCATGACGCGAATCGTACCGTGGGAGGCGTCAGCTCGCGAGACGCGCGGGTTCGCGGCGCGCGTCGCGGCGTCGATCGGCAGATGCGTCCGGCGCGGCGAACGGATGCACCGGTTCAGCAGCCTGCGCGAACGCGTGACGGCTCGCCCATTCGCCGTATCCGCGCACGACGAAACCGCCGTTGCTCGCGCGATAGGCATCGCGCCGCCGCGCATAGATCCGCCCGAGCGCGAACCACGGCACGCCCGGCAGATCGTGATGCACGGCGTGAAAGTTATTGTTGAGAAAGAGCAGTCGCCACGGCCACGCAGCCTCGTTGACGACCGTGCGTTCGCTATGGCTCTCCGCCGCGCGATGCTCCTGAAACGAGCGAATCGACGCCAGCGCGAGCGACGCATAGCCGACACCGAACACGAAGGCGCGCCACGGAATGCCGCATCGCGTGTCGAGCCAGCTCGCGAGCAGCACGAGCGACGCGAGATGCACGATCCAGCTCGCGACGATTTTCCAGCGCCGCTCGACGACGGCCTGCGCCGCCTCGCGCCACGATGCCGCGATCGAGAACCACGGCCCGATGAGCATCCGGCCCGCGAAGGTATTGCGCGCGGCGAGCGCGGCGCGCAGGACGGGGCCCGCGCTCGCCCACTGTTCGGGCGTCACGTAATAGCTCTCGGGATCGCGTCCCGGCTCGGTCAGATGCGCGTCGTCGTGATGCCGCAGATGCGACTCGCGATACACCTCATACGGAAACCATACCGCGAGCGGGGCGATGCCGATGAGCATGTTGACGAGCGGCCAGCGCGTCGGATGACCGTGCATCAGCTCGTGCTGCAGGGACATATACCAGCACGACAGCACCGCGAGCAGCGCGACGGCCGGAACCAGCCCGATCGCGCGCGCGTTGAGCGCGACGCCGAACCATCCGCCGTAGATCGCGACGGCGACCGCCCACGTCGGCCATTCGCTGCGCCAGCGCCAGGTTTCGCGCTGGCGTTGGAGTTCCTGGCGTTGGGCGTCGTCGAGATAGCGGGGCATGGCGGACGTCGAAAATGGCGAAGGGCCATGGTAGCGGCGCGTCGCATGCCTCCCAACCAAGGAATCCGGCTAAGGATTTCGCATTCGACGCAATATGCATCCGATTTTTGACCATGCATCGGCGCACGTTATGCTTTGTCCCTTCATCCTCGCAAGCGCGCGCATATGTCCGAACCGATCGAGCCCGCTTCCGCGCCGCATCAGGCGCATCGCAACCTGCCGCGCAAATCCGCGCGGCTCATCGGCGGGCTGATCGCGTTCAACGTGCTCGCGTGGCTCTGGGCGTTGGTCGCGTTCCGTCACTATCCGCTGCTGCTCGGCACGTCGTTGCTCGCGTATTCGCTCGGGCTGCGCCATGCGGTCGATGCCGACCATATCGCCGCCATCGACAACGTCACGCGCAAGCTGATGCACGAAGGCAAGCGGCCGCACTTCGCCGGCTTCTTCTTTTCGCTCGGACATTCGACGATCGTCGTCGCCGCCACCGCGCTCATCGCCGCGACGGCGATGGCCGTGCACGGCCGGTTCGCCGAGTACCGCGAGATCGGCGGAATCATCGGCACGTCGGTGTCGTCGCTCTTTTTGTTCGCGATCGCGGCGATGAACCTGTTCGTGCTGCGCGGCGTATGGCGCGCGTTCCGTCGCGTGCGGCGCGGCGAAACCTGCCGCGACGACATAGACATGCTCACGGTCGGCGGCGGTCCGCTCGCGCGCATCGCCCGTCCGCTTTTCAGGCTGATCGGCAAGAGCTGGCACATGTATCCGCTCGGCTTTCTGTTCGGCCTCGGCTTCGACACGGCGACCGAAATCGGGCTGATGGGCATCGCGGCGGCCGAAGCGGCGCGCGGCATGCCGGTGTGGTCGATTCTCGTGTTCCCGATGCTGTTCACGGCGGGCATGTCGCTCATCGACACCGCCGACAGCCTGCTGATGACCGGCGCCTACGGCTGGGCCTTCATGAAGCCGATCCGCAAGCTCTACTACAACCTCACCGTGACGCTCGTCTCGGTGCTGATTGCCGTGCTGATCGGCGGCATCGAGGCGCTCGGGCTGATCGCGGACCGGCTGCGGCTGAAGGGCGGACTGTGGGACGTGGCAGCGTCGCTCTCCGAGCACTTCGGGATGCTCGGCTACGGCATCGTCGCGCTGTTCGCGGCGTGCTGGATCGTCTCCGCGCTCATCTACAAGTGGCGCGGTTACGAATCGCTCGACGGCGGCGTCGCCAGATAATCAACGGGCATTCTTCCTGCTTCGTGGATGCGCCAGCCGCTCATCCACATTTCGCATCGAGCGGCGTTCAGGGAGAAAGAACATGAACGACCCGCAAGCGGGGGCCGACTCGCCGCATCTCGACAGCGCCGAGCAGGAGCAAGCCGCCGAGCATTCCGCACCGCATCCGCTCGTCATCCACGAGATCGTGCGCGAGGAAGGCGAAGTCGCGATGGAGCGCACCTTCGCGGCGCTGATGTGGTCGGCGCTCGCCGCCGGCCTGTCGATGGGATTCTCCTTTCTCGTCCAGTCGATTCTCGAAAGCGCGCTGCCGGAGGCCCGCTGGACGGGACTCGTATCGAGCTTCGGCTACACGATCGGCTTCGTCTTCGTGATCCTCGGACGTCAGCAGCTCTTCACCGAAAGCACGCTGACGGCGGTGCTGCCGGTCCTTACGCGGCGCGATTTGTCGACGTTGTTCAAGGCGCTGCGCCTTTGGGCGATCGTGCTTTTCTTCAACCTGGTCGGCACGACGATCTTCGCGGCGATCCTGCAGATTCGCGGCGTCTTTTCGCCGGAAGTGAGCGAGGCGCTCGCCAAGGTCGCGATGACGCCGCTTTCCGCGGATTTCGGCGTGACCGTCGTTCGCGGCGTGTTTTCCGGCTGGTTGATCGCGCTGATGGTATGGCTGCTGCCGAGCGCGCGCTCGGGGCGGCTCCTCACGATCCTGCTCGTGACCTACACCGTCGCCGTGAGCAAGCTCACGCACGTCATCGCCGGATCGGTCGAAGCGGCCTACGCGGTGATGATCGGCGCGGCGGACATCTCCGACTACTTCTTCGTGTTCCTCGTGCCGACGTTCATCGGCAATGTGATTGGCGGCGTGTCGCTCGTCGCGATCGTCAATCACGCGGCGATCGCGCCAGAGATCACGAGCGCGCCGCAGCGGCATCGCGACTAAGCGCGCATCATTTGTTGTTGCCCGCGCCCGTGCCGTAAAGGCCGTTGTTGAAGCCGGTGCTGCCCTCGGCCTTGTGCTTCTTGTCGGCGGTCGCGGCGCGGCCCTGCGCGGCATCCTTCGATTGCGGTTTCTGCGATTCGACCAGCGGCGAGCCCGATGGATTCGCGCGCGAGCTCGAATCCGACTGACGGCTTTCCTGTCGCTCCGAGCCGCCGCCGTTCGTGATCTGCGCGACGCCGACCGTGCTGAACGTCGCGATGAGACTGGCGACGATCGCGTTCGCGAGCATCGGCGAGGGCCGGCGCGATGCGCCCGCGCGGTCGTGAAAGAAAGTGGACATGGCGATTCCCGGCATGATCGAAAGACTAGCTTTCGAGCATGAACGGTGCCTGACGCGGCAAAGCGGCGCGTTGAAACGCACGTGCCGTGAATCGTCGGAAGTTCAAAGGACCGTTGCACGCCCGCTTCGTCGCGAGACGCGGGCGCGAACGAGGGATTCGCGCCGCAGCGCGAGCGGCGAAAGCGGTTCTTAGGCCGCTTTCGCCCAAAGCCTGTTGGTCGATCTTTTACGGCTGCCGGAGCCGTCGCGCGGACCGCTGTCGACTGTGTCGAGCGCGACGCGCAACGCTTCGATGCGTTGCTTCTGCGCCGGCACGAGCGCGTAACCCTTGACCACGGCGGCGAGCCGCTCCCGCCAGTATTCGACGTTGAGCGTGCCGGAAGACTGCTTGTGCATCGTGCGAAGTTGCGCGAGTGCGCGCTCGATGTGCTGAAGCTCGACGTCAGCCAACGCCGAGGGCAAGAGACTGCCCTTGGTCTCGTTTTTCTTCTTCATTATTTGGTCTTCCTCTCGGCCATACGACGGCTTGTCCCGACATCGGACACGCGCGCCGTTGAGGCACCCCGTTCACCCGCGCATATTTTTGTGGCTAAGCGGGTGGCCCTTGCTCTTTTCTTCGGATGACCGATCGTTGCCTGTCTCGGCGATTTCGATCGTTAACAAAAATGTACGCAACGCGGGCCTGATGGCTCCGTCTGTCATCGCACATTGGTGTGAGAGCAACGCGGGGATTTCGATGTTGCGTCGCGCAAGGGCGACGCAGGCCGATCATTCGTCGTTCGCGGACGGCGTTTTTGCCGTGCGTTTGCCGCTGCGGCCGATCTGTTCTTCCATCGCGAGATCGAGCTTGCTGGCCTTGCGCGGCTTGGCCGGATCGCGGGCGTTGACGAACGCGACGAAGTCGTCCATCGGCATCGGCTCGGAGATTTTCTTCGTGCCTTCGGGCGCGCGCTCGGCGAGATAGAAGTAGCCGCCCGGCATCGAGATGGCCGCGTAATTCGCGTTGCCGCTGCGCGTCTTGAGCCGTTCGACGGCGCTGATGGCTTTGGTCGAGCGCATGGTCCTGTCTGCTTATTTCTGAGGTTCGTCGTGAGCGGTGGCGTCCGCCGGCGCGCATTTCTTGCCCGCGCCTTCGATCCACATGTTCGACGGATGACGCTGCCCCGGATAGTACCGGTACGTGGTCTCGCCGTTGTCGTAGCGGACCTTGATGACGTTGGAATCGCCGAATTCCAGCATCACGCCTTGCGGGATGGACGTCTGCTTGTATTGGGCGTCGTGCTTTTTCGCTTCGGCGGCGATGCACTGCACGATGCCGTTCACCTTGTTTTCCGTCGACGATTTCTCGACTTCGGGTTGTCCTGCATCTTCGTTATGAAACTGGGCGCAGGCGGCGAAAAGCACAGGCAACGCGAGCGCCGCGGCGAGTTTTTTCATGGTCTTTCCCGTTTGATCTTCTGGTGCCGAACACGACATTAGAGCACAAGCCCTTGACAGTCCGGTCACGCTGCAGCAAGGCCCGCGCCCGCGTGCGCCGCGCTTCATGCGTCGGGCGGCACGCCGAGCAGCGGCAGCGTCGCGCCGACGATGCCCGAGAACACCGGCCCCGCGACCGTTCCGCCGTAATAGGTGCCCCCCGTGGGCTCGTCGATCATCACGGCGACGATCACGCGCGGATCGCTCATCGGCGCGATGCCGACGAACGACGCGCGGTACTTGTTCGCCGCATACGAGCGTCCGACCTGCTTGCGCGCCGTGCCCGTCTTGCCGCCGACGCGATAGCCTTCCACCGCCGCCGCGCGGCCCGTGCCGTGGTCGCCGGTCGCGTTTTCGAGCATGTTGCGCACGGCCTTCGCGGTCGCGGACTTCGTCACCTGCACGGCGTCGCGGCGCGTTTCGCCGTGAATCAGCGTGGCGGGATAAAAGCGTCCGTCGCCGGCGTACGCCGTGTAGATCTGTGCGATCTGCACGAGCGACAGCGATAAACCGTAGCCATACGCCATCGTCGCCTGTTCGATCGGCTTCCAGCGCTCGGGCGCGCGCAGGCGGCCGGTCGCGGCGCCCGGAAACGTCAGCTCGGGCGCGCGGCCGATGCCGTATTCGCGGTACTTGTCCCAGATCGTCTGCGCGGGAATCTGCAGCGCGAGCTTCGTGAGCGCGACGTTGCTCGACATCTGCACCGCCTCGGACACGGTGATGACGCCGTGATTCGACGTGTCGTGAATCACGTTCGGGCCGAGCTTGAACGTGCCCGGCGATGTGTCGATGCGCGTTTCGGGCCGCACGCGGCCGAGATCGATCGATAGCGCGGCGACGAGCGGCTTGATCGTCGAGCCGGGCTCGAAGGTGTCCGTGAGCGCGCGGTTGCGCAACTGCTCGCCGGTGAGGCGCGAGCGATCGTTCGGATCGAAGCTCGGATAGTTGGCGAGCGCGAGCACTTCGCCGTTCTTCGCATCCAGCACGACGACGCTGCCCGCGCGCGCCTTGTGCTTCGCGATCGCCGCCTTGAGTTGCGAATGCGCGAGTTGCTGGATGCGCCGGTCGATCGTCAGCTGAATGGTTTCGCCGTTCTGCGGCATGGCCGGCTCGCCGATCTGCGAGACCACGCGCCCGAGCCGGTCGCGGATCACTTCGCGCTGGCCGGCCGCGCCCGTCAGACGCGCGTCGGCGGCCAGCTCGACGCCTTCCTGCCCGTGATCCTCGTTATTCGTGAAGCCGACGACGTGCGCCGCCGATTCGCCTTCGGGATAGAAGCGCTTGGTGTCCGGCACGAGCGTGATGCCCGCGCGCCCGATCGTCGCGATGCGCTCGGCGGTTTCCGCTTCCACCTGACGTTTGAGCAGGACGAACGCGCGAGTCCCGTCGATGCGGCGCTGCAGATCCTTCGGCGGCATGTCGAGCAGGCGCGCGATCTCGCCGCCGTGATCGCCGTCGAAGAGCTTGGGCGTCGCCCAGACTTCGTAGGTCGCGAGGCTGACGGCGAGCATCGCGCCATTGCGATCGACGATGCGTCCGCGCGTCGCCGAGAGCGCCAGCGTGCGCTGATAGCGCTTCTGGCCTTCGCCGATATAGAACTTGTGGTCGATGACCTGGACCCACAGCGCGCGTCCGGCTAGCGTCAAAAACGCCGCCGTCACCCCGATGACGACGAGCCGCGAGCGCCAGGCCGGCAGCCGGTTTGCGAGCACCGCGCTGCGGTGATGCGTCTGGAAATCGCTGCCGCCGCGCGTCTTCTTCTTGAACATCGTGGTCTTCTGATTAAGCTTGGTTGGGCAGACGGGCGAGGGCGGCGTCGAGTTCGGCGCCATCCGGCAGACGAATGCCGAGTTCGCCTTCGAGCACGCGGCGCAGACTGGCCGTGCCGTCGAGTTCGCGATGATCGCTGCCTTCGCGTTCGTCGTGGATCGAGAAACGCCGGTTGAACAGGGCGAGGCGCTTGCCCGGCGCGAGACGCGCGGCGAGCAGGTTGTGCAGGAAGATCGACTGCGGATACATCGACACGAAATGATTGGCCATCTCGTAGTCGGCGTCATACTGCGGATCGAGGTCGAAGCGATAGACGTTCGTCCACGCGCCGTTCACGAGCGCCTGCAGGATGTAGCCGGGCGCTTCGCCGGCCCCTTCGAGGCGGAAAGCGCCGTGCGGCGTGATCTGTTCGAGGCCCGTCTGGAGCGCGAGCGGAGCGGAAAGCGTCATGCCGCCGAAGCCGACATCGGCGAGGAACGCGCCTTCGTCGAGATCGACGAGCAGCAGCATATGCGTGCGCGCAGGCATGTCAGACCGCTCGCGGCCCCACAGGACGCGTCCTGCGAAGCTGCGCACGCGAAAACCGAGCGTCTGAAGTACGCTGCGAAACAGCAGGTTGTGCTCGTAGCAGTAGCCGCCGCGCCGTCCGGCGACGAGCTTGCGCTGGATCGATTCGAGATCGAGCCGGATCGGGCGGCCGATCAGCACGTCGAGATTTTCGAAGGGAATGGCCTGAGGATGCAGCAGATGCAGCGCGCGCAGTGTGTCGAGCGTCGGGGCGGGCCGCACGGATTCCGCGTACCCGATGCGCTCGAAGTAGGCGGCGAGGTCGATGGAAGTGTCATGTGCGTTCATATGGAGTTCAGGCTTCGTCAAGCTTCGATGTCGCAATGTCCGCGAGTGCTGTCGTCAGGCGCGCATATTTTACGACACGAAAGGTTAAAAATTACAAAATGCATACGTTATTCGTCGCGCGGGCTTGCAACGCGTCGTTCGAATGAACTGTGCCGCATCGATGCAGGTCTTTCCAGGTTCAAGCGCAACTGACAAGGGGCGATACGCCATGCCGAAAGAATCGAACGAAGCGAATCAATCGAAGGAAAACAACCCGGCCAGCGCGACGTGCGCCGGCAAGCATCCCGCGCCGCCATGCACGCTCGTGATTTTCGGGGCGGGCGGCGATCTCACCAAGCGCTTGCTGATGCCGTCGCTCTACAACCTCTCCGCCGACAAGCTGCTCGACGACGGCATGGAGATCATCGGCGTGAATCACGGCGAGCGCGAGACGTCCGAATGGCGCGACGAGCTCACGCAATCGCTGCGCACGTTCGCCGCCGACAAGGCCGCGACGTTTCACACGTCGCAGTTGAACGAGGACGCGTGGAACTGGGTCGTCGGGCGGCTCGAATATTTCCCCGGTGAATTCGAAGAGGACGAAACCTTCGCCCGGCTCAAGGCGCGGCTCGCGCAGGCGAAGTCGGACAACGTCGTGTTCTATCTCGCGGTGGGCGCGCGGTTCTTTCAGCCGATCATCGAGCATCTCGGCGCGGCGGGCATGCTCGAAGAGAAGGACGGCAATTTCAGACGGCTTGTCATCGAGAAGCCGTTCGGCAGCGATCTGGCGTCGGCGCAGGAACTGAACCGCTGCATCCTCAAGTATGCGGACGAGTCGCAGGTGTACCGCATCGACCATTTTCTCGGCAAGGACACGGTGCAGAGCATTCTCGCCGTGCGCTTCGCCAACGCGATGTTCGAACCGATCTGGCGGCGCGAGTACATCGACAACGTGCAGATCACGGCGGCGGAGACGATCGGCGTGGAAGGGCGCGGCAAGTTCTACGAGCAGACGGGCGCGTTTCGCGACATGCTGCCGAACCATCTGTTCCAGTTGCTCGGCATGGTCGCGATGGAGCCGCCGAATTCCTTCGATGCCGAATCCGTGCGCGACAGAAAAGCCGAAGTCTTCGATGCGATCCGTCCGCTCACCGCCGACGACGTCGTGCTCGGCCAGTACGAAGCTGGACCCGCCGGGCCGGGCTATAAGGAAGAACCGGGCGTGGCCAAAGATAGCCGGACCGAAACCTACGCGGCGGCGCGCGTGTACGTGGAGAACTGGCGCTGGGCCGGCGTGCCGTTTTATCTGCGCACGGGCAAGCGGCTCACCGAGCGTCGCACGGAGATCGCGGTGCAACTGAAGGCGGTGCCGTTTTTGCTGTTTCGCGATACGCCCGTCGATGCGCTGACGCCGAATGTGTTCACGCTGCGCATCGATCCGGCGCACGGCACGAGCTTCGATTTCAACGTGAAAGTGCCGGGACCGGTAATGCAGATCGGCAAGGTGCGTTCGAGGTTCGACTATGCCGACTTCTTCGCGGAGCGCGCGAACGTCGGCTATGAGACGCTGCTCTACGACTGCATGCTCGGCGACGCGACGCTCTTTCAGCGCGCGGACAGCATCGAGACGGCTTGGGCGGCGGTGGATCGCGTGCTGCATCCGGACAGTCCGCTGCCCGTGCGCGGTTACGCGGCGGGCAGCGCGGGGCCGGCCGAAGCGGACAAGCTGCTTGCCGACGACGGCCGCGCGTGGCGACCGCTGACCGACGCGCACAAGAAGAACTGAACTCATCTCATCGCAACGCAAACTCAAAAGGACAACGAGCGTGAGCACAGAATCAAGAGCCAAGCAGAAGACCCACGTCACGGCGGACAAACTCGCGATCAAGGCGGAACGCATTCTCGCGATCGATATCGGCGGGACCGGGTTGAAGGCGGCCATCATCTCGGAGGACGGCGAGATGAAGAGCGACCGCGTGCGCGTGGCGACGCCGCATCCGGCGAAGCCCGACGTGGTCGTGGAGACGCTCATCGAACTGATCGCGCCGATCGTCGCCGAGCCGCCGACGCACATTTCCATCGGCTTTCCGGGCGTCGTGCGCGATAACGTCGTGCTGACCGCGCCGAATCTCGGCACGCCCGCCTGGCGCGGCGTGCCGCTCGCGCAACTGATCGCCGAGCGCCTCGGCAACGTGCCCGCGCGCATGATCAACGACGCGGAGATGCAAGGGCTCGCGGCGATCGAAGGGCGCGGCATCGAAATGGTGCTGACGCTCGGTACGGGCGCGGGCACCGCGCTCTTTCGCGACGGCGAACTGATGCCGCATCTGGAGCTCGCGCATCATCCGGTCGCGAAGGACAAGACTTACGACGAGTACATCGGCAACGCGGCGCGCGAGAAGGCGGGCAAGAAGCGCTGGAGCCGGCGCGTGGAGAAGATCATCGGCATCCTGGCGACGCTGACGAACTACGACAAGCTGTGGATCGGCGGCGGCAACGCGGCGCATATCAAGTTCAAGCTGCCGGATAACGTCGCGGTCGTGTCGAATGCGGCGGGCATCGAAGGCGGCGCGCGGCTGTGGCATCCGCGCTCGGTGCGCGAGACGCGCCAGTTGCCGCATTTCAATCAGCGTGAAGGGGCGCACTGATGAACGCCAACAGCAAATACGGACTTTACAGCGTGAACGGCGACGCCGATGCGGCGTTCGCCGCGCTCGCCAAAGCGGAACTCGTCGTCACCGATTGCGACGGCACGCTGCTCTATACCGACAAGGCATTGGGCCAACCGGCGATTGACGCCGTGCGTCGCCTGAAGGAAGCGGGCGTGCGCTTTACCGTGGCGAGCAGCCGGCCGGGCAAGGGCATGAGGCATATCGTTGAGGCGCTCGACGTCGACATGCCTTACGCGTCGTACAACGGCGGCAGTCTCGTCAGGCCGGGCACGTGCGATTTGCTGTCGTCGCACAAGCTGCCGCGCGATGTCGTGCAGACATCGCTCGAAGCGCTCGCGTCGGCGAACGTCGACGCGTGGGTGTTCATCAATGACGCCTGGTATCTGACGAATCCCGAAGGCACCTACGTGCCGCTCGAGACGCGCACGGTCGGCTACGAAGGCGTGCTCGTCACGCGTTTCGACGATGTCGATCTCGGCGAGGTCGACAAGATCGTCGGCTCGACCGCCGATACGGCGCTGCTCGCGCGCGTCGAAAGCAGCGTGCAAAAGCAACTGGAAGGCCGCGGACACGCCGCGCGCTCGCAGACCTATTACCTCGATATCACGAGCCTGGAAGCGAACAAGGGCACTGCGGTACGCGAACTGGCGCAACTCGCGAACGTGCCGCTCGAACGCGTGGCCGTGCTCGGCGACATGGGCAACGATGTGGCGATGTTCGAGATCGCGGGCGTATCGATCGCGATGGGGCAGGCATCCGACAGCGTGCAGCGTCGCGCGAGCCTGGTCTCGAAGAGCAACGACGAGGACGGCTTCGCGGTCGGCATCGACGCGCTCTTGGCGGCGCGCGGCTGAAGGAAGAAGGGACATCGACGCGCTGCGCAGCCTTGACGGATGAGCGGCCGCGTCGAAGTTCAGAATGATCCGCGTGTTTGGTTCAAAAGCGCGCGCTGCGGATCAGGCTCACGCTCGTTACGGATGATGCAGGGAAATCAACGACGGCGCATCGGTGCGCGCGGGGCGCCGCCACCGGCACGCTCGTCCTTGTGACGGAAGTTGATGCGGCCCTTCGTCAGGTCGTACACCGACAGTTCCAGCGTCACGCGGTCGCCGGCCAGAATACGGATGTGATTCTTGCGCATGCGGCCCGAGGCGTAAGCGCCCACGACGACGCCGTTGTCCAGCGTCACGCGATAGCGGCTGTCGGGAAGCACTTCGTCAACGATACCGTCGAGTTCGATGAGTTCTTCTTTCGCCATATGGGGCTCCTGTAATGAGTTGTAGTGGGTGCTGCCGCGCATCGCGCGAAAAACGCGCATTCGACGCCAACGAACCGTTCTGCGCCGCTGCCCGAAAGCGTCGTCGCTACGAATCGTAAGTGGCGATGCAAAGCGTGGCCTGGCGCGTCCATGCACGATAAACGTGCATGCGGGGCGCGCCGCGTCTCTATCTCAGGCTCGTCGTGAGCTTGACGGCATAGGCCGGACGACAGGGCGAACCGCGGATGCGGCGCGCCGTGGCCGGCATGACCGGGACGGCGACATCGGCAACAGCAGAGCCGATGTGCGGTTGAAACGGAAAAGCAACGTGTGCTGCGGAAGTGAGCGCTTCTGCCGTGCGCTTACGTCATGTGCGGTCGATAGGCCGATTTTGCAAGGCCAGATGACATTCTCTCGCAAATCGCTTGATTAGACAACGAATTTCGCCCGAAGGTTCCGAAAAGGAACATTCTTGCTACAGCCAGCCGGCCTTCTTGAAGCGCCAGTAGAGCACGACATCGACCACCAGCATGACCGCGAGACACGTCGGGTAGCCGTAGACCCAGTCCAGTTCGGGAATCGACTTGAAGTTCATGCCGTAGATGCCGGCGATCATCGTCGGCACGGCGAAGAGCGCGGCGAACGAGCCGAGGCGCTTGGTCACTTCGCTTTCCGCGAGCGCGATCAGACCGAGATTCACCTGGATCGCCGTGACGATCATTTCGCGCCGTCCTTCGATGGTCTTCACGATGCGCAGCAGGTGATCGTACACGTCGCGGAAATATTCCTGCATGCCGGAGCACACGCCGGGCGAGCGCCCGCCATACAGCTTGCTGACGGCTTCGAGCAGCGGCGCGGTGTGATGCTGCAGGATCGTCATGCGCCGCTTGAGCGAGTACAGATCCTCGATGATCTCGCGCGATTCCACCGAGCCTTTTTGCTCGAAGATGCGCTCTTCCACTTCGTCGACTTCCGCGCCGAGCGTCTCGAGCACGGGAAAGTATCGATCGACGACCGCATCGAGCAGCGCGTACATCACGAACGCGGGGCCGTGCTTGAGCAGATGCGGCTCGCGCTCGCAGCGCTTGCGCACTTCCTGAAAACCTTGCGTCGTGCGGTTGCGGACCGAAAGCACGTAGTTCGTGCCGACGAACACGTTCATTTCGCCGACGAGCACTTCGCCTTCTTCGTCGAATTCGACCGTATGAAAGACCGCGAACAGCGAGTCGCCGTATTCCTCGATCTTCGGCCGCTGATGACCGTGCTGCGCGTCTTCGACCGCCAGCTCGTGCAAGCCGAACTGCTGCGTCATGTGCGCGAGTTCGCCAGGACCGGGCTCTTTCAATGCAACCCAAATGAAAGAGTCGGGCAGATCGCGATAGGCGTTGATGTCGTCGATCTCGACGTCCGCGAGCTTTCGGCCATTCTGATAAGCCGCGCAATTGACCAGCATGGGGCGCCCTTTATCGTTATCTGGATATAACCGGCCACGTGTCGATGGACGCTCGAAGTCGCGTGATTTCGCCAGGGGCGCGAGCGCGTGGCCTTGATCCATCGAATCTTAGCCGGACACGCGCCCGGCTGCCAGCACGCGCGGATTCTCCGGCGCTCGTTGTCTGCCGTCAGTTCGAGACGAGGTCGATGTTGTATTCGGGCGGCGCCGGCAGACTCGGGACGTGCGCCGCCTGCGAATCGAACTTGGTGAGCTTGCCTTCGACCGTCGCGCCGATATCCATGCGCAACTGCTGATAGTAGATGTTGCCCAGCACGCGCGCGTTCGACTGAAGTTCGACGAAATGCGCGACGGTGACATCGCCCGTCACGCAGCCGTTGATGATGACGTTATAAGCGCTCACGTTGCCGCGAATCGCGCCCTGATCGCTCACGACGAGCAGCGTTTCTTCGCCCGGACGGCCGGCCACGTTGCCCGTGACCTGGCCGTCCATGCGCAGGCCTTCGCTGAACTCGAGATCGCCCGAGATATGCACGTTATGCGCGACGAGCGTCGCGAGCTTGGCCATCTTGATGCCGTTGGAATCCTTCTTCGATGAAAACATGTCGAGTCCTTGCGATGCGGTAAAGGGTTGCTGCACGAAGCCCGCGCTGACGCGTGCCGCTCAATTGGGTTTTTGCTGCTTCCTGAGGAAAGCGAGATCGGTCTGCAGACGCTGGATTTCGGCCGCGCTGTCCTTTGCGCGTTCTTCCAGCGAGGTACGGCTCGCCATCTCCTGTTCGAGCGCGAGCTGCGCATGCGCGAGCTGCTCGCGCAGCTTCTGCTCGGAGACGGGCGGCGCGCAGAGCGTGTCGAGCTTGCGCACGTCTTCATGCGAGCGTTTGAGTGCGAAGCCTGCGGCGGCGAGCGCCGCGATCGCACACACGGCCGCGATCAGTCCGAGCCAGATGCCCGCGCCGCGCCTCGGCGTCAGCGAATAGGACTGGCGGGAGAGTTGCAGCGACAGCCGCTTCGAATCAACTTTGCGCATGCGACAAACGCCTGAAGAGCGCGAGATAGGGAGAAGGATTGATCTGAGCGCCGTCGACGATCACTTCGAAATGCAGATGCGGCCCCGTCGAGCGGCCGGTCGAGCCGACTTCCGCGATCACCTGTCCCGGCATCACGAATTCGCCGGTTTTCACGAAGATGCGCGACGCGTGTCCATAGCGCGTCACCATGCCGTCGCTGTGGCGGATGTCGACCGAAATGCCGTAGCCGTTGCGCTCGCCCGCCGCGATGACGCGTCCGCCCGCGCTGGCGAGAATCGGCGTGCCCGCCGGTCCGGCGAAGTCAATGCCGGGATGAAAGCTCAGACGTCCCGTGAACGGGTCCAGACGGTTGCCGTAAGGCGAGCCGCTGCGCAGGCCGGGTGCCGGATTGCGGCCGGGAAAGGCCATGTACGCGGCGTAGTGGGCGAGCGTTTGCGTCTGCAATTGCGAGACTTCGTCGTTCAGGCAATCGATGATCCGATGCGCGCTCTTCAAACGCTGCCGCGGCGTGCCCGCCGCCGCGCGACCGATATCGCACAGGCGCGGCGGCAAGGCGGGGCCGCCCGCGCCGTCGAGCGACGTGGCTGGCTCTTCGCTGTCGGGCAGCGGCGGCACGTCATGCACGCCGGACGTGCCGCCCGCGCCGTGCGCGGCCTTCAGATGCGTGTCGAATTCGTGCAGCTCGCTGACTTGCGCGGACAGGCCTTCGACGCGCGGCGTCAGCTCGATCAGCGCGGCATTGATGCGGCCGAGCTCTTCGATCTCGTACGAGCGGCGCGACATCAGCGTCTGCTCCTCGCCGAGATGGCTGCGCGCGAACATGGTGCCGATCGCGATGCCGAGCGCGAGCGCGGCCACGAGAAGCGTAATGGCGCCGATGACCGCGATGGCGCGCGCCGTGCGGGCCTCGACGAAACGGATGCGCTGGCGGGACATGGACCGCCGTGACCAGATGACGAAAGCCATTAGCGCACGGCGCGGCCCGTCGGGGCAGCGGGAAAGAAACTAGAGGAAATCACGGGAATGGAGTGCGCCGCGCTCTCCACGGCAATGCAATGAAACTGGCCGGCGATTATGCCCGAGCTCGCGTGGGCGAGTGACGTTTCGGCAGGACATCGAAGCAAAATTCCACGAATTTATCGAGTCAAATTTTGTGATGTTCGCGGTGGCGTCACGCATACCACGTTCGGTCTCGAATCGCTGTCAAAAAGCGTGTCGCCGGTCAGGATCACTTGACATCGACCCAGGCCATCTGCGCGCCGTCTCCCATCAGGAAGCCGCGGTTCGCTTCGGCCGCCGCGCGCAGGTAGTCCCATACAGCCGTGATGCGCTTCAGCTTGCGCAAATCCTCGCGGCAGGACAGATAGAAGGCGCGCGTCACGACGATATCGTCGGGCAAGACCGGCACGAAGCGCGGATCGGGCGAAGTCATGAAGCACGGCAGGATCGCGAGCGCGCGGCCCTGCAGCGCGGCGAAGTACTGCGCAATCGCGCTCGTACTGCGCCAGCGCGACACCGCGCCCGGCACCGCGCGTTCGAGATACAGCAATTCGTAGCTGAACGCGAGATCGTCGATATAGCTTGCGAAACGATGATGACGCAGATCGTCGCTCGTGCGGATCGGTTCGTGCGCGTCGAGATAGTCGGCGGTCGCGTAGAGCTTGAGCCGGTAATCGCACAGCTTCGTATAAACGTATTGGCCCTGCTCGGGTCGTTCGAGCGTGACGGCGATATCCGCCTCGCGCTTCGACAGACTCACGAAATGCGGTACCGGCAGCAGATCGATGGAGATGTTCGGATGCGCGTCCTGAAAGCGCGCGAGTTGCGGCGCGAGAAAGAAGCAGCCGAAGCCTTCCGTCGAACCGACGCGAACGTGTCCGGACAGCGCGTGCCCCGTGTTGGCGATCTGCTCGGTCGCGGACTGCACCGTCGTCTCGATCGAATCGACGTAACCGAGCAGGCGCTGGCCTTCGGCCGTCAGAATGAATCCGCCGCTGCGCGATTTGTCGAACAGAAGCGTGCCGAGCGCGTCCTCCAGCGCGCGAACGCGCCGCGCGACCGTCGTGTAATCGACGCCCAGACGCTTCGCCGCGCCGCTCGCGCGCTGCGTGCGCGCGACTTCCAGGAAGAAGCGCAGGTCGTCCCAGTTGAGGCGCCCGATATCGAGCTTGGCGCTTGGAATAACGTTTGGCATGGCGTTTTTTGCATATCGATCGGGTGTTTTTCTAGTGCCATGATGGACTTTTGCATAACTATACTCAAGGAAACGAGCGTGCTGCACTGCGCGCCGATTTCTTATAAACGGAGACGACATGCCTTTTCCCTTCGGCGCCGCACCGGCGCTCCGTCCGCGCGTCTTCGTTCCCCTTCGTGACAACTCATCCAAAAGGAGTGACTCGTGAATATCGCTGCTGAACATCCGGCGCAGAGTGCGTCCGTCCGTACGGCCAAACTGCTGATCGACGGCCAGTTCGTCGATTCGAAGACGACGGAGTGGCGCGATATCGTCAATCCTGCGACGCAGGAAGTCGTCGGTCGCGTGCCGTTTGCGACGGTCGATGAAGTCAACGCCGCCGTTGCCGCCGCGCACAAGGCGTTTCAGACGTGGCGCACGACGCCGCTCGGCACGCGCATGCGTCTGATGCTCAAGTTTCAGGACCTCGTGCGCCAGAACCAGAAGCGCATCGCGCGGACGCTGACGGCGGAGCAGGGCAAGACGCTCGCCGATGCCGAAGGCGACATCTTTCGCGGTCTCGAAGTGGTCGAGCACGCGTGTTCGATTTCGACGCTGCAGCAGGGCGAATTCTCCGAAAACGTCGCGGGCGGCGTCGACACGTACACGCTACGGCAGCCGCTCGGCGTGTGCGCCGGCATCACGCCGTTCAATTTCCCCGCCATGATCCCGCTGTGGATGTTCCCGATGGCGATCGTCTGCGGTAACACGTTCGTACTGAAGCCGTCCGAACAGGATCCGCTGTCGACGATGGAACTCGTCGAACTCGCGCTCGAAGCGGGCGTGCCGGCGGGCGTGCTGAACGTCGTGCATGGCGGCAAGGAAGTCGTCGATGCGATCTGCACGCATCCCGATATCAAGGCGATTTCGTTCGTCGGGTCGACGGCCGTCGGCACGCACGTCTACAACCTCGCGAGCCAGCACGGCAAGCGCGTGCAGTCGATGATGGGCGCGAAGAATCACGCCGTCGTCCTGCCCGACGCCAACAAGGAGCAGACGCTCAACGCGCTCGCGGGCGCGGGCTTCGGCGCGGCGGGTCAGCGTTGCATGGCGACGTCGGTCGCCGTGTTCGTCGGGGCGTCGAAGGACTGGGTGCCGGAACTCGTCGAGAAGGCCAGGACGCTCAAGGTCAACGGCGGCACGGAGCCGAATACGGACGTCGGCCCGGTCGTGTCGAAAGCGGCAAAGGAGCGCATTCTCGGGCTCATCAGCAAGGGCGTGGAAGAGGGCGCGACGCTCGCGCTCGATGGCCGCGATATCGACGTGAAGGGCTACGAGAAGGGCAACTTCATCGGACCGACGATCTTTACGAACGTCGATACCGACATGTCGATCTACAAGACGGAAATCTTCGGCCCGGTGCTGTGCGTGCTGGAAGCCGATACGCTCGATGACGCCATCGCGCTCGTCAATCGCAATCCGATGGGCAACGGCGTCGGTCTCTTCACGCAAAGCGGCGCGGCGGCGCGCAAGTTCCAGAGCGAGATCGATATCGGTCAGGTCGGCATCAACATTCCGATTCCGGTGCCGGTGCCCGCGTTCAGCTTCACCGGCTCGCGCGGCTCGAAGCTCGGCGACCTCGGCCCGTACGGCAAGCAGGTCGTGCAGTTCTACACGCAGACGAAAACCGTCACCGCGCGCTGGTTCGACGACGCCACCGTGAACGACGGCGTCAACACGACCATCGCGCTTCGCTAAAGGGAGATGTCCATGCGAATCGGCTTCATTGGTTTGGGTCACATGGGCGGTCCGATGGCCGCCAATCTCCTGAGGGCCGGCCACGCGGTGACGGCGTTCGATCTCGTCCCCGCCGCGCTCGATGCGGCGAAGGCGGCGGGCGCGACGCTCGCCGCATCGCCGCGCGCGGCGGCGGAAGGCGCGGAAGTCGTCATCACGATGCTGCCCGCGGCGCAGCATGTGAAGACGGTCTATCTGGGCGACGACGGCGTGCTCGCGGGCGTTGCGAAAGGCGTGCCGCTCGTCGACAGCAGCACGATCGATCCGGCGACCGCGAAGCTCATCGGCGAGGCGGCGGCGAAGCAGGGCAACCCGTTCGCCGATGCGCCCGTTTCCGGCGGCGTCGTCGGCGCGCAGGCGGGTACGCTGACGTTCATGGTCGGCGCGGATGAAACGCTCTTCGAAACATTGCGTCCCGTCTTGTCCGGCATGGGCAAGAACATGGTGCGATGCGGCGAAACCGGCACGGGCCAGATCGCGAAGATCTGCAATAACTTGCTGCTAGGGATTTCCATGATCGGCGTCGCCGAAGCGATGAAACTCGGCGAAACGCTCGGCATCGATCCGACGAAACTCGCGAGTATCGTCAATACATCGACTGGGCGTTGCTGGAGCTCGGATACGTGTAATCCCTATCCGGGCATCATCGAAACCGCGCCGGCGTCGCGTGGTTATTCGGGCGGATTTGGCGCTGATTTAATGCTCAAGGATCTCGGACTTGCCGTCGATGCAGCGCGCGCCGCGAAGCAGCCCGTATTCATGGGTGCGCTGGCACAACAGTTGTATCAGTCGATGAGCCAGCAAGGATTCGGCGGGCTCGATTTTTCGGGCATTATCAAGTTGTACGCGAAGAACTCTGGCGTTTGATACGGCTCGAACACTTTAGGAAATCGGCACGTATGCGCGTGTCGAATCTAGGGCCGGGAAATAACTGCTTTATTCAGTTGCACTGCACAACGAAGCGCGTAAAGCCTTATTGGATACGATCATCGGGAATACGATGATTCGCTTTCCAAAAAATTGTCCTATTCTGAAAGCACGACGCCCGTCTGCCGTTCGATCAGAACGCTCCGGTTTGCGCCACGGTGCAGGTAGAACGCCCGTCGTTTTCGGGCAATCAGATGAGGAGTACGCGATGCAAGTAACACGTCACTTAAATATGGAACTGCGGCACGCCACGGTGCCGACTTATGTAGCCAGCTATTTCTTCCCGTTGCTGCTATTGGCATACGAAGCTTGGCGAGTGGGGTCTTGGGTGGCGGTGAACGGCTTTAACTTCCTGAACTTCAACTCGATGGGTTACGAGTTCGCGTTGATGATTGCCGTGTTTTGCATGCAGGTCATCGTGGAAATAGCGTTCCTCGCGGGCGCCGTGCTGACGAAGCACAAGGACGTCGGACATAGACTGGCGAATTTGTCCTTGGGGCTTTTCTGTTCGCTCGTCGTGCTCGGGTTCGATCTCGCACTGCAATATGGTTTGAGCGGAAGCTGATCCTTGCTCTTTTCGACGATAAACGCCGGTTGCTTGCAACCGGCGTTCGTTTTTTTTGGATCAGCAACCCGCGGCGCTTGGTAATGCCGGCGGTGTTTCCGATCTTTCCTCGTAGCATTTTCTATCTGCATCTTTTAGCGCGGTGCGCAAGCCTTCTTCCACGACCGGATGATAGAAAGGCAGTTTAAGCGCTTCATCGAGCGTCAATTCCAGTTGCAGCGCCCACGCCAGCAGATGCCCGAGATGCTCCATCGCCGGGCCGCAGCCTTGCGCGCCGCGCAGCTTGCCGGTTTTCGCGTCGGCATAGACGTGCAGCAGGCCGCGATTCTGACGCATGACGCGGCTTCGTCCCTGATTCTCGAACGATGCTTCTCCTGTGACCGTCATCGGCTTGTCGAGATCGTCATACGATGCGCCGACGATCGCCACCTGCGGCTCGCAGAACACGATCGAGAACGGCACCTTGCGCTCGATCCGCTGCACGTCCGGAAAGCGCGCGGCGTTGTCGCCGGCGAGCTTGCCTTCGTCGGCGGCGTCGTGGAGCCACGGGCGTGCGCCGTCGCAATCGCCCGCGATGAAAATCGCGCTGTCGCCGCATTGCATCGTTGTTTCGTCGAAAAGCGGCGCGCCTTTTTCGTTCAGTTCGATGCCCGCGTTTTCCAGCGCGAGCGGCTTCAGATTCGGCGCACGGCCGGTCGCGGCGAGCACGAGATCGAAGCGTTCGACGCGCGCCACGCCGTCCGGCGACGTGAAGCGCAGCGTCGGCTGGCCGCCCTCTAGCGACATGCCGTCGATTTTCGCGTCGGGATCGAAATAGAACTCGTCGGCGAGCGCGGCGATAAGCGCATCGCGCACCGGTTTGTCCGTAATCGCTCCCGCGCTGCCGCCTTTGCCGAACATGAAAATTTCGATGCCGAGCCGCGCGAGCGCTTGCCCCAGCTCGAGCGCGATCGGTCCCGCGCCGAACACGGCGATGCGCTTCGGCAACGTGCGCAGTTCGAAGAGATCGTCGCTCGTGATGAGTTTGTCGCCGAACACCTTCAGCTCGTCGGGCACGCTCGGCGCGGCGCCCGTCGCGATGACGACGCTTTTGGCCTCGACGCGCGTGTCGTCGCCGATCCGCAATCGCGTCGGCGCTTCGAAGCGCGCCTTGCCGCGCAGCAGCATGCCATCCGGCAGCGCTTTGATTTCGTCGAGTACGCCCTTGACGAAGTGATCGCGTTCGCGCCGCACGTAATCGAGCACACGCGCGCGATCGGCTTCGAGCGCGTGCGTGCCTTCGATGCCGCGCGCGGCGAGCGAATGCGCGTCGTGCAAGCCGTTGGCCGCCGCGAGCAGCAGCTTCGACGGCATGCAGCCGACGCGCGCGCAGGTCGTGCCCGGTTCGCCGCCCTCGATCAGCACCGCGTTCGCGCCCGCGAGCCGCGCCGCGCGAAACGCGGCCATGCCGGCCGTGCCCGCGCCGATCACGGCGACGTCCACCTTGATTGGGTTCATTCCGTTGTCCGCCATCAGCCGTTATCCGCGAATCCCGGATAGAGCGTCATGCCGCCATCGACGAAAAGCGTCGTGCCGACGACGTAATCGCTATCGTCAGACGCAAGCCACACCGCCGCGCGCCCGATATCCTCGACCTCGCCGACGCGCCCGTACGGAATCAGCGTCAGCAACTTGTCGAGCTTGTCCTGCGTATCCCAAGCGTCCTTGTTGATCGGGGTGCGGATTGCGCCGGGCGCGATGCCGTTCACGCGAATGCGCTGCGGCGCGACTTCCTGCGCGATGGTTTTCATCATCATCTGAATGCCGCCCTTGGACGCAGCGTAGTTCACGTGTCCCGCCCACGGAATGACCTCGTGCACGGAACTCATGCAGATGATCTTTCCGAGCGCCTTCGACACGTCGCGCATGCCGCGCCGCTCGAATTCGCGGACGGCGCGCTGCGCGGTGAGGAACTGGCCGGTGAGATTCGTTTCGATGACCGTCTTCCAGTCGTCGAGCGTGAGCGCGGTGAACTTCGCGTCCTTCTGCAAGCCCGAATTCGCGACGACGATATCGACCGTGCCGTAGCGCTTCACGACGGCATCGAACATCGCGTCGATCTGGGTTTCGTCGGAGACGTCCGCGCCGACCGCGAACGCTTCGCCGCCTTTCGCAGTGATCGCGGCGGCGAGCTTTTCGGCGGGTTCCGCGTGCGAGTGATAGTTGATGGCGACGTGCGCGCCCGCATCGGCGAGCGCGGTCGCGACGCCCGTGCCGATGCCCGAACTCGCGCCCGTCACGAGCGCAATCTGGCCTGCGAGGGGTTTATGCATATGCGCTCCTGCATTTGTATTAATTTGTGCCTTACGCAAATTGCGCGCCCGCCGGCGCAAGGTCGCGAACAGGAAACGCCGATAATGCGGCCTTTAGGCTACGCGCGCGGGAACCATGTTTCGACTGCAGCTATTTTTCGTCTTTCTGATGGCATTCCATCTATCGGACAGTCATGCAACCAGCGCCTACGACGCGTTGCGTGCGCCGGTTCCCGCATTGCCCGGCGAACGCGTCGTGCAAGTGCCGGTCGGCGAGCGCGGCGATACCGCGCAATTGCAGGTGACGATCGCGATGCCGGAGGGCGCGGGACCGTTTCCGCTCGCCGTCATCAATCATGGCGGTTACGGCAAGAAAACGAAGGCGACGATGCCACGCTTTCATCTCACCTATCTGGCGAACTACTTCATGTCGCGCGGCTACGCGGTTGCGCTGCCGATGATGCGCGGCTACGCGGGATCGACGGGCGAACTGCGCGCGCACGGGTGCGATCTGGCGGGGCTCGGGAACAAGGCGGCGGACGATATCGGCAAGGTCATCGCGTACATGCGTCAGCAGCCTTACGTCGACGGTTCGCGCGTCGTTGTCGCAGGAGAGAGCGCGGGCGGTTGGTACAGCCTCGCGTTCGGGGCGCGAAACGCGCCGGAAGTGAAGGGCGTCGTGAACTTCTACGGCGGCGTGCGCGTCGACGTATGCGCGTCGGACGACGCTGCGCTCGTCCGCGACAGCGCGGCGCTCGGCGCGCGTGCGCACGTTCCGTCGCTGTGGCTGTACGGCGAGAACGATTCGTTCTTTCCGGCCGGCACCTGGCGGGAAATGTTCGCGCGCTACACGTCGGCGGGCGCGAACGCCGAACTGGCGAACTACGGCGCCTTCATGACCGATTCCCACAAGCTGCTGGGTTCATGGGAAGGCTTGCGCGTGTGGACGCCGAAACTCGATGCGTTCCTGAAGAAAATCGGCATGCCGTTCGCGTCGATTTACCCGGAGAACATGCCGATGGCGACGCCGCCCTCGAGCGGATACGCCGCCGTCGACGACATCGCCGCCGTGCCGTATCTCGGCAGCGAGGGCATGCGCGCGCTGTATCGGAAGTTCCTCTCGAAGCCGTTTCCGCGCGCGTTTGCAGTCGGACCGAACGGCGGCGCGGCGGCGCACGACGGCTTCGATCCGTTGACGCAGGCCCTGCGCGACTGTGCGGCGCTCACGGCCGATTGCCGTCTCTATGCGTACGACGATCAGGTGGTCTGGACGCGCTCGGGCCCGCCCGCGACCGGTTTCGCCGCGCTTGCCGATGCGAGCGCCGTGCCGTTCATCGACGCCGCCGGTCGCAAGGGCTACGACGCGTTTCTGAAGTTGCCGCGTCCGCGCGCTTTCGTGATCGCGTCGGATGGCGCGTGGTCGATCGCGGCACTCGGGCCGGACCCGATCGCATCGGCGATGGCGCATTGCAGTCGCAAGCATCGCGCCTGCGCGCCCTACGCGGTGGATGGCGACGTCGTCTGGACGGCTCAGCCGCCCGTCAAATCCCGATAAACCTCCGCGTACTTGAGCGCGGCGTCTTCCCAGCCGAAGCTCTGGCCCATCGCGCGCTTGACGACGGCCTTCCACTCCGTGCGACGCGCCTTGAGCGCGAACGCGCGCCGGATCGCGCCGACGATGCCCGCGCGATCGAAAGTATCGAAGACGAAGCCGGTCGCGAGATCCTCGGCGAGATTTTCGAGCGATGAATCGACGACGGTATCCGCGAGCCCGCCCACGCGATGCACGAGCGGCAGCGAGCCGTACGCGAGCGCGTAGAGCTGCGTGAGCCCGCACGGCTCGAAGCGCGACGGCACCATCACGACGTCGCTGCCCGCGATGATCGAATGCGAAAGCGTCTCGTCGAAGCCGAGTTCGACCGCGACCGCGCCCGGATGCGCCGCCGCCGCGTTCTTCATGCCGGTTTCGAGCGCCGGGTCGCCGGTGCCGAGCACGACGAGCTGGCCGCCGCGCTGGACGATATCGGGCACGGCCGAAAGCAGCAGGTCGAGTCCTTTCTGCTCCGTCAGACGGCTGACGACGCCGAAGAGCAGGGCGTCGTCGTCCTTCGCGAGACCCATGCGCTCCTGCAGCGCCGTCTTGCATTTCGACTTGCCGCCGATCTTCGCCTGCGTGTATTTCGACGCGATGGATTCATCGGCGGTCGGGCTCCAGATCGAATAATCGACGCCGTTCAGAATCCCGGTGATGTCGTGCGTGCGCGTCTGCAGGAGACCGTGCAGTCCGGCGCCTTGCACCTGCGTCTGGATTTCGCGCGCGTAGGTCGGGCTGACGGTAGTGATGCGATCGGCGAAATAAAGCCCCGCCTTGAGAAACGAGACGTGGCCGTAGAATTCGACGCCTTCCACCGCGTAGAAATCGCCGGGCAATTGCAGCGCGCCGAATTCCGAAGCCGGAAACGTGCCTTGATACGCCAGGTTGTGCACCGTCATCACAGTGCCGACCCGCGCCGCGCCGCCGCGCTCGAACGCGCGCAGATACGCCGGCGCAAGTCCCGCATGCCAGTCGTGAGCGTGGACGATATGCGGCTTCCATGCCGGGTCCACGCCCGTCGCGATGCGCGCCGCCGCCCAGCCGAGCAGCGCGAAGCGCCGATCGTTATCGGCATAGGGGCGATTCGTCGCATCCATATACGGATTGCCCGGACGATCGTAGAACTGATCCGCGCGCACCACATACACGACGATGCCGTGCGGCTGCAACACGCCGCGCTCGAGGCGGATATTGCCCGCGCCGAACGCGCTGCCGAGATCGGCCACGGGCTGAAGATCGTCGAGACCCGCGAGCACGGCGGGAAAGCCCGGCAGCACGACGCGCGCGTTCGTGCCCAGTTGCGATTGCGCGGGCGGCAACGCGCCGACCACATCGGCGAGGCCGCCGGTTTTCAACAGCGGAAACATTTCTGCTGCGGCATGCAGCACGCATACGGTCATCGGCACTCCCGTCGATTGGTTTTTATTGGCCGGCGCGCGGCGTCTAACGCTGTCCGAGCCGCGCCAGCGCGTCGCGTGTGATGAGCGTGACGCCGGACTCCGTGCGGAAGAAACGCGCGGCATCGTCGTCCGGATCCTCGCCGACCACGAGACCTTCGGGCACCGTGCAGCCGCGGTCGATCACGACCTTCTGCAAACGGCAACTCGGCCCGATGGTCACTTGCGGCAACAAGACTGCCTCATTGATGTTACAGAACGAGTGGACCCGCACCGCCGACGAAAACACCGACTTCGACACCTGCGATCCCGAGATCACGCAGCCGCCGCACACGAGCAGATTGGTGATCGCGCCTTGCTGCCCGTTCAGGTCGCGTACGAACTTGCCGGGCGGCAACTGCTCCTGATTCGTCCAGATCGGCCATTTGCGGTCGTACAAATCGAGCTCCGGAATCGTCGATGCGAGATCGAGATTCGCGGACCAGTACGCATCGACGGTGCCGACATCGCGCCAGTACGCGGGCGCTTCCGGATCGCTGCTCGACGTCACGCACGACATGCTGAACGGATGCGCGATCGCCTTGCCGGTCGTCACGACGCGCGGAATGATGTCCTTGCCGAAATCGTGATCCGTGTTCGACGTCTCGATGTTTTCCTGCAGCAGGTCATACAAATACTTCGCGCTGAACACGTAGATGCCCATGCTCGCGAGCGCGATGTCGGGCTTGCCGGGCATCGCGGGCGGATCGGCGGGCTTTTCCAGGAAATCGGTGACGCGGCGGTTTTCATCGACGTGCATCACGCCGAACGCGACCGCATCCATGCGCGGCACCTCGATGCAGCCGACCGTGCAGTCCGCGCCGCTTTCCACATGGTCGAGCACCATGCGCGTGTAATCCATCTTGTAGATGTGATCGCCCGCCAGCACGATGACGAACTCCGGCCCGATCGAGCGGACGATATCGAGGTTCTGATAGACCGCGTCGGCGGTGCCGCGATACCAGCTCGAATCCACGCGCTGCTGCGCCGGCCAAATATCGATGAACTCGTTGAACTCGCCGCGCAGGAAACCCCAGCCGCGCTGCAGATGGCGGATGAGCGAATGCGCCTTGTATTGCGTGACGACCGCGATGCGGCGGATGCCGGAATTGAGGCAGTTGGACAGCGCGAAGTCGATGATGCGGTACTTGCCGCCGAAGTGGACGGCCGGCTTCACGCGCTTGTCGGTGAGCGGACCGAGCCGGGTGCCGCGCCCGCCGGCGAGGACGATTGCGAGGGTCGACTTCTGCAAATCGGTGCGATTCTTAGCCAGCATCTCCATGTCAGCCTCCTGATTTGACCTGCGACTATTGATGTTCGATGTCTTGCCGTGTGTGCGTCCTCGTATGCTTTTGTTGGTATCTGTCGATGGAGCATTATCCGGCGCGCATTCGAATTCGTGTGCTGAAGTCGCCCGTTTTTTTCGCCGGGCGATGCGGACCGTTTCGCCGTCCGCATCGAGCAATGCGTGTGCCGAACGCGCACGAGCGTGCTGCGGTGTTGCAGACGCGCGACCTTTGGACTTCCTGTCGATCGCATCGCTCGACAAAACGCGTCCGCGCAATTTATAACGGGCACGCCATGCCGCAGTGCGTCGAGGCACGGCACAATATGAAGGTTGCACTGCCCGCGCACGGCGTCCGCGAGCGTGCTTTCCGAAACCATCGTCGCGTTGCGCTGCACGGCGCTGGCGCGCGACGAGCGTTTCGACGTTTCATCCGACCGGACACGATCAATCGGGAAAGCAGAACATGAACAACGTCCTGAGCATTCAATCGCATGTGGTGTTCGGCCATGCGGGCAACAGCGCGGCGGTTTTTCCCATGCGGCGACTCGGCGTGAACGTCTGGCCGCTCAACACCGTGCAGTTTTCCAATCACACGCAGTACGGCCGCTGGACAGGCAGCGCCTTCGATGCGGACGAATTGCAGAACGTCATCGAAGGCATCGGCGCGATCGGTGTGCTCGGGCGCTGCAACGCGGTGCTCTCCGGTTATCTCGGCGCGCCGGAGCAGGGCCGCGCGGTCGTCGAAATCGTGAAGATGGTGAAGGCGGTGAATCCGCGCGCGCTTTATTTTTGCGATCCGGTCATGGGTCAGACGGGCGGCTGCACGGTCGCGGCCGGCATCGAGGATTTCCTCGTTACGACGATGCCCGGAATCGCCGATGCGATCATGCCCAATCACGTCGAGCTGGAAAAGCTCGTCGGGCGTCCGATCGAGACGGTCGAGGAAGCCGTCGACGCATGCCGCGAAGTGATCGCGCGCGGGCCGCGCATCGTGCTGGTGAAGCATCTGCTCGATCGCAACAGCCGCGCCGACACCTTCAATATGCTCGCCGTCACGCCCGGCGAGGCGTGGTTCGCGCAGCGCCCGCTGTATCCGTTCGCGCGCCAGCCGGTGGGCGTCGGCGATCTGACGAGCGCGGTCTTCGTCGCGCGCACCTTGCAGGGCGACTCGCTGCGCACCGCGCTCGAGCACACGCTCGCGGCGGTCAATGCCGTCGTCAAGGCAACGTACGATGCCGGGCGTTACGAACTGGAGATCGTCGCATCGCAGGACGAGATCGCGAAGCCGACCGACCGTTTCCCCGCGATCCGCGTGACCGGCACGGAGATGGTCAAGGGCGGCTAGCTCGCGTCCATCAGACCGAAACGCCACGAAAGGCGCCGCGTCGCGGAAAGCAGCGCGCGGGCGAGCGGGCCGTCCGCGGCGCTGTCGAAGCCCCCCGACGAACCGATCAACGCGATCACGAGGCACACGCTGCCGGTGTGATCGAACACGGGCGCGGCCAGCGTATGGATGCCGGGCACCGGCGCGCCGAGCGCCGTATCGAGGCCGCGTTCGCGGATGTCGTCGAGCCGTGCGCGATACGCGGCGTCGCTTCCCGCAGCCGCTTGCGCGCCCGCGAGGCGGATGGCGTCCTGCGTCATCAGGCTCGCGAGCATGTCGGCGGGAAGGTGCGCGGCGTACACCCGCCCGATCGCGGTGTTGACGAGCGACATCACCGTGCCGACGCGCAAGCTCACATGCTGCGGCCGCGCCGATTCCTCCAGCCGGATCACGGTCGGGCCGAGCGGTCCGAGCGCGGCGGCGGCGACCGTCATCGATGTGCTCGCGGCGAGCGCGACGATCTCGGCTTCGGCATCGCGGATCGGCGAAAGGCGCTGCAGCGCGATCAGCCCGAGCTCGCGGCTCAGCGGGCCGGCGTGGAATAACCCGGCGTCGTCGCGCGCGAGCAGGCCGACCTTCACCAGACTCACCAGATGCGCGAACGCCTTCGCGGGCGGCATGCCGGCCGCGGCCGCGAGGTCGCGCAGCGTGAGCGGCTCGCCGGCGGCGACCAGCGCGCGCAGCAGATCGCCGGTCGCGTCGAGCGCGTTGATGCCGCGCTGCGGCTTCGTGTCCTCGTCGAAGATCGTCATGAAAGCAGCCCGGAAATGTCGCGCGCGGCATCCTTCAGCGCGTGCGCGAGCGGGCCGTCCCACGCGACGTCGGCGAGGCCGGTCGGTCCGATCGCCGTCAGTGCGAGCTGCATCCGATGCGCGCCGTCGAACACCGGCACGCTCATGCTGCTCACGCCGGGACTCGGCGCATCGACGCTGCGTTCGATGCCGCGCGCGCGAATCGCTTCGATGCACGCGGCCATCTCCGGCGCATCGGCTTCGCCCTGATGCGCGAGCATCGCGGCGACGCGGGTGTCGTCGTCGAACGCGCGGAACACGCGGCCCGTGGACGTCGCCGAGAGCGACATCACCGTGCCCACGTGCAGATTCACATGCAGCGGATAGCCGCCGCGCTCATAGCGCACGATCGTCGGCCCTTGCGGCCCGGCGACGCTCACCGCGACGCTCATGCCGGTCGCGAGCGCCAGCGCCGACACGCGCGGCGCGGCGGCCCGATACGCCGGCTGATGCTCGAGATTCAACAGGCCGAGCCTGAGCGAGAGCGGCCCCGGCTCGTAATTGCCGGTGAGCGCGTCGCGCTTGACGAGGCCGAGCCGCGTCAAGCTCACGAGGTACGTGTGGGCCTGCGCGGTCGACAGTTCGGCCGCTTCGGCCAGCGCGCTCAACGCAAGCGGCTCGCGGCGCGCGGCGAGCGCATCGAGCAGACGCGCGCCGACTTCGACGCTCTGGATGCCGCGCTGTTTCTTTTCTTCGCCGATTTCGGAACGAGCCAAAAGCACTCCGCGATCTATAAAGGATGAACGAACCGCAGATGTTAGCCGAGCAGGAATCATCCGATGAAGCGATTCGGTACTTACCCGTAATTTGCAAATAGCAAGTACGCTTGCTGTTGACAAACAACGGCATCACGCCGATCATCCACCCATCCCCACGAGAATGGAAGCGAGACACGACCATGGCAAAAGCATTCGCATCGCAGGCCGATCTGGAAGAGAAGAAGATCACGTTCACGCAACTCTCCGAGAACGCGTACGCGTACACGGCGGAAGGCGATCCCAACTCGGGCGTGATCATCGGCGACGACGGCGTACTCATCGTCGATACGACCGCCACGCCCGCGATGGCGCAGGATCTCATCGCGAAAATCCGCAGCGTCACCGACAAGCCGATCAAGTACATCGTGCTGTCGCACTATCACGCGGTGCGCGTGCTGGGCGCGTCGGCGTATTTCGCGGAAGGCGCGCAGCAGGTCATCGCGAGCCGCGGCACGTATGAAATGATCGTCGAGCGCGGCGAGCAGGACATGAAATCGGAGATCGAGCGCTTTCCGCGCCTTTTCGCCGGTGTCGAGACGGTGCCGGGCCTGACATGGCCGACGCTCGTCTTCGAGAAGGAAATCACGCTGTATCTCGGCAAGCTCGAAGTGAAGATCGCGCATCTCGGCGCGGGTCACACGAAGGGCGATACGGTCGTCTGGCTGCCGTCGCAGAAAGTGCTGTTTTCGGGCGATCTCGTCGAGTACGACGCCGCCTGCTATTGCGGCGATGCCCAACTCGAAGAATGGCCCGCGACGCTCGAAGCGCTGCGCGCGCTGAAGGCCGACAAACTCGTGCCGGGACGCGGTCCGGCGCTGCTCTCGCCGGCGGAAGTCGACAAGGGCCTCGATTACACGAAGGACTTCGTCACGACGCTCTTGCAGGCGGGCCGCGAGGCCGTCGCCGAGAAACTCGACCTGAAGGGATCGATGGCGCTGACGCGCAAGGCGATGGATCCGAAATTCGGTCACGTCTTCATCTACGAGCACTGCCTGCCGTTCGACGTCTCGCGCGCTTACGACGAAGCGAGCGGCATCAAGCATCCGCGTATCTGGACGGCCCAGCGCGACCAGGAAATGTGGGCCGCACTGCAGGACTGACCGCCGTTTCTTGCGGCGCGCACTGACGCGCCGCTTCTCCCTCTCTCAAGGCAAAAGGCGCGCGCAAGACGCCGGCCTCATTACGCCCATCTGGAGCGAGACATGTCGAAGTCGATCAGCACGGCGGCGCTTGAGCCCAGCGCCGTCGCGGATGCGCACGCCCAATCGGACGACGCGCTGTTCCGCAAAATCGCGTGGCGCATCATTCCGTTTCTGTTCCTGTGCTACGTCGTGTCGTTTCTGGACCGCATCAACATCGGCTTCGCGCAATTGCAGATGAAGCACGATCTCGGCTTCTCCGATGCAATGTACGGCCTCGGCGCCGCCGTGTTTTATGTCGGCTACGTGCTTTTCGAAGTGCCGTAACGAACGGAATATAGACTATTCTGTTTATATCCGATTCATTCGAAACGGAGAATTCGAAATGGCACGCGCCAGTAAGAAAGCGCCGCCGACGCTACCGAGCGCGGCGGCGCGTGTTTATAGCTATCTGCGGTTCAGCAATATCCGGCAGAAAACCGGCACGAGCATTCAGCGGCAGGAAGAGTATCCCAGACTTGGGCGCGCGAACGAGGCATGGAACTCGATCGCAGTCTCATGCTCCGCGATGAAGGTCAATCCGCCTATCACGGCGACCACGTTACTAAGGGCGCTTTCGGCGGCTTCCTGCGCGAAGTCGAAGCCGGTCACGTTCCCCCCGGTTCGGTGCTGATCGCCGAATCGATGGATCGCATGTCGCGTGCGACTGTCATCGACGCGCTGATGCAGCTGCTCGCGATCATCAGCCGCGGGATCACGGTCGTCACGATGGCCGACAAGCGCGAGTACAGTCAGGACGGGATCAACAAGAACCCGTTCGACCTGATGTTTTCGATCATGCTGATGGCCCAAGCGCGCACCGAAATCGACAATCGAGCGACGCGCATCCGAGCAGCCGCCCGAGCGCGCGCAACGAACTGGGTAAAGCTCGACGAGCGCAAGCGTCTCGGCGTCGGCAAAGACCCGGGCTGGGTCGAGTACGACAGCAAGACCAACGAGTTTCAATTCTGGGAGCCGTTCACGACCCCGCTGCTCGCGCTGATCGGCTTCTTCCGTCAAGGGTATTCGCTCCGCTGCTGCTTCGATCAGTTAGAGGCCGCCGGCATTCCGTTGCCGCCCGATAGGATGGTCAACGGCAAGATCAGAAAAGGCGGGTTGAGCAACACAACGCGACTGCACGAAATCATCCAGAACCGCGCGCTAATCGGCGAAAAAACCGTGGAGATCGAAGGTCAGGAATACGCGATGCCGAACTACTATCCGGCGCTGACCGAGGCCGAGTTCATCGAACTGCAGGCGCTTCGATCGCAACGCGGGCGCACAGCGGGCACGCGCTCAGAGATAGTCAGCTTCGTTACGGGCATGAGACTGACGTTCTGCATGAAGTGCGGCAGCGCGCTCGCAAATCAAAACATGCTCGGCCGATCGTTGCGCGAGGACGGACTACCGCAGGACGGTCATCGTCGACTCTACTGCACGAGCGCAACGCAAGCGGACAAGTCGAAGCGATGCGGGACCGGTAGCATGTCGATCGTCCCTGTAGAACGGGCGGTCATGGACTACTGCAGCGACCAGATCAAGCTAACGTCGCTATTCGTCGAGAACGACGACATAGCGCGCAATCTCAACGGTCTGCTCAGGCTGGCGCGCGCGGAAGTCGACAAGACGCAGGCGCAGATCGATCGCGTCACCGAAGCTCTCGCGCTATCCGACGGCGAACTGCCCTCACTCGTGACGAAGCTCCGCGAGCTTGAGACGCTACTCAAGGCGCATCAGGCCAGCGTCACGAAACACGAGTTTGCATTGGTCCCGCTCGATCGAACGTCCAAGCCGGCGATGGCCCAACGCTGGATTGAATTGCGCGAGGACGTCACGCGACTCGACGCGGCCGCGCGCACGCAAGCCCGTCAACTCGTACTCGATACGTTCAAACGCATCGACATCAGGCCGGTCACGCGAAAGAACGAAGAACTGATCGAGCTACGTCTGACGTCCAAACACGATGTCATCCGCGGCTTTCTCATCGACCGCAAGACTGGCGCGTGGCATAGCGAAACCATCGTCGACGATCCGAAGCATCAGGCATTGACGCGCCGTCGCCAACCTCGCGCGCGCAAGGAAGCGGGCCGAATAGCTGGTCAGCAGGCCACCTAGCCTGCGGATCCTTCGGGTCGGGTAGAATTTGCCGCAGCTACGCCAGTTATCGTGCATCTCAGCCCGCATACGGTGCCGAAGCACGAAATTTCCGCTCATACTCTCATCGGAAAAAGGGCGAACCGAAAGTCCCGGAGAAAAATTCAATGGCTAAGCAACAGCCGAGCTTCATAGAAGTCAAGCAAGGGGGACGCAAGTTCATCCTGACCAAGCTGCCCGCGAGTGTTGTAACCAAGATAAGCTATGCCGCCGTTCGGGGCCAGTCGAGCGAAGAAGGTGCGATACAGCGAATGCTCAATCAGTCTCGCATATCGGGCATCAAAGACTTCACTCTCGCAGGCGGCGATTATCCCAACGCGATTGTTCTGAACTGGGTCAACGACAAAAATCCCATCGCACGAGCTAACGGCAAGCTGACGTTTGCTGACGAGCGTCAGTCTGCCCAAATCATTGATGGTCAACACCGCATCGCAGGTATCAGAGCGGCTATTGAGGAACGCGCCGACATCGGCAAGCTCGAACTTCCAGTCGTGATATACGAGAAGCTCTCGACCAAGGAATGCGCGGACATCTTCCTAGCGATCAACGAAGAGCAAAAGCCGGCTCCTCGGAGTTTGGTCTTCGATCTGTTTGGAATCGCAAGTGCAGACTTGGTCGACGCCGCTGCGGTTCGCGCACGTGACATCGCTACTTTCCTCAACCAAGACGGAACATCTCCGTATCAAGACGAGATAAAGTTTCCGGGGCATAAGACTCGAAAAGGTGGCATTGCTTTGTCCACGGCAGTCAGTGCTATCAAGCCTCTCGTTGAAGACAAGGGTGCGCTGGAGCAGATAGACATTCATGAACTTGAGATACAGCGACAAATCATCGTCAACGTTTTTAGTGCGATTCAACAGAAATACGGTCCTGAGTGGGACAGCAAGACGAACGCGTTCATGTATGCCGCAGGTTTCATGGGCGCACTTGAGTTCTTGCGGCTGAAGCTGGTCCCGTACTGCAACCTACAGGGCTCCTTCGAGGTTGAAACGATCGCAAAGTCCTTAGACCTTTCGAAAGAATCCCTGATTCTTCAAGAAAACATCAAAGGTCTCGGCGGAGCCAGTGCGTCGAAGGCAGTGTATGACAGGTTGGTTGACGTGTTCCGTCCTCAGAAGAAGTCGACTGTCAAGATCAAAGTCTGACAATGCACCAAGCTCAAAGCTATGTGGATGGACAGCTGAAGCCCGTAGCGCTTGGCGGTAAGCTCTCTACAGTGGCCCTCAACGCGGCACAAGCGGCCGCGCTTCATCAGGCGCTGAACCGGGACGCCGCAGACTACGTCTACTCCGGAATCGTCTCTATTGGAGACGCGGTGCAAGCGATCGAAAGGGATTTGTTCACGTGGGCTACGGTAAAGCTGTACTACGCTGTGTTCTATATGACCCGTGCGATACTAGCGGCCCACGGAACAGCAATATGTTACGAAGGGACAAAGCCGTACAGTTGGGAGAGCAGTGCCGGTGCGATGGCAGTAAAAAGGGATGGGCCCACGCATAAGGTGGTACTTACGTCGTTCGGCGCGGTCTTGCCTAACAACGCCTTGCTCTCACAGCCGATTGGAGTGGATGGTGCGCTCGATTGGCTGATGAAGCGTCGAGAGGAGGTGAACTATACTACGCCACGCTTCTCTGAACCCAACGCACCAGCGCACCTTGAATTGATAGCGATGACTGGCGTCCGCAAGTCGGTATCCGCGTATCTCCGGGACGATAGCTTCCTGTATGCTTTCGACCCTCAACACGCGATCCTTGCGTTTCCGGTCGAGGCGCTGAAGATGGTGTTGAGGTCGAAGACGAGCGGCGGATCCGGCATCAGATTGGCAGACAACGACCGCAAATACCTTGCCAGCCTTTATGTGGATAAAACCGGCCCGCTTGCGGAGGCGGTGCACCTTATCCGTCCTTAGAGCTTTTTTGCGATCGTAGCTCTGCGATCTATCGACCTGCAGGTCACTGAACGGCTAGAAGTTGCCACTGTGAAGGAGCTTCGCGGTTGATCTTCCGTTTCTCTGGGGCGTGACTTCCACCGATGTTCCGCAAATGCGCAACGACTCGTCACGACTTAGTCTGGTTCTTTATCTGCGAAGAAGCCCGGCGGTCCCGACATGACGCGCAGGGCCTTCTCGCCAACCAGAAAACGGCGATACGCCTCGATCGCCACATCCCACACCTCCCCGACCAAATCGGCACCGCTTTCGATGACTTCGCCGGTCGTCGGATCGATGACCGCGAGCGTCGCTGGCCGCCCGTCCTCGGTCGTTATCGTAAAGCCGTCGCCTTCCTCCCCAATGATGACGACATGCGACAGCGCGCCGTCGTCGATACGTTCCTGTTTTCGCTGCATGATGGACTCTCTTTCACGGTGCTGTGTGAATCAGATAGAGAATGGCCCATGCTGCGGCTGTGATCGCGAGCATTAGCAAGACGATCACGAGTGACGCCAGCAAACCGCCGATAAGCTGCCCGATCAAGGGCAGGCGGTGACGACGACGATCGAGCGAGCGCGCATCGAAGAATCGCCGATGATCGTCATTCATCGTCGTCCTCGCTGTCGTCCGTCGCCTCGCTCCTGTCGAGGGTGCCCTTGATCGTGTGCTTAAGCACAGTCATGACCTTGGCGGATTCTTCCTCGGTCGGATGCACCTGCAGGCGCCAGACGAGCCCGCAGGTTCCACCCTCATGCGGCATGATGCGCAGCTTGTTGAACTTCGCGTCCGCGAGCTTCAGTTCGTTTTTCTTCGTGCCGAGATGCAGCAGCAGCGCGACCGGCGAGACCGAGCCATCCCACGATAGCGGACCGAGTTGCGGAAAGCGTAGGTGCGGCATGTGCTGTGCATCCTTGCCGAGCAAGTCGCCGTTGCCGTTCGCGCAAAAGAGCGACGGCCGCAGGTCTGCATCGAGCTTGTCGAGGCACACGTTCGGAAGGTTCATCTCAATACGCAAGTCCATCGCGAGACGTTCATCGTCGCCGACAATCTCGCTTCTCACGTTCACATGCACGACGCGCAATTCTGTTTGCTGAAAGTCGATCATGACTTGCTCTCCTGCTCAACGAAGATGCTGGCGGCGACGAACTGCGCGACGGCATATATGTTGGTCTCGTCCTCAATCGATTCGAGTATCGCGACCGCTTCGCTATCCGTCATCTCGCCAATCAATCGATTGATGCGTTGCATGACGATGACGCCGCCGAAGAACGCGCGCTGCATATCGGCATGCTGTCCTGGAGCCGCGTCGGGCGGAATGTTGGCTTTCGCGAAAAGCGCGTACTCGTTCGCAATGATCTTTCGATTGATCGTCATGACTGTTCTCCGTGTTCGGCAATCCATCGCAGTGCTGCGCGATGCGCGGTGACATAGCGGCGTGTCGGATGGCAGTCGTGATCGATGCCATATCGATACGCGCGGCCGATCCACGAGCGGATGGTTCCGGGCATGTACCAATGTTCAGAGCAGCCCCAGTTTCGAGGGCTGACTTGACGCGTGCAGCCGGGCCAAGGGGATGTGTGCAGCGGCAGACGTTCGCGGGTTCGCCTCATGCCGCCACCTCGTCACCGTCGCCGTCTAGTTCGTTCATGAAGCCTTCGACCATCGTGCGCAGTTCGATCTGCTGCTGATCGTCACCGACCTGGGCGATCAGATCGGCCGCAGCTGCGAGCGCGTCACGATCGCGCCGGCGCAGCGCGCTTTCCATCGAACTCGCGACCTCGGCGAACGTGACCGTAAAACCGCCGCTCGCGTCCCCGTTCGTGTCGTCCTTCGCGTTACCATGCGCTCCGTTGTCGGGCGCACTGGTGGCGCCGTTAGCGACCTCACTGCCGGTTTTGGTCGACTTGGCCTGTTCGGCTTTCCGTTTCGCGTCGTACTGCTGGCGCGCCTGTTCCTTGTCGTTTTCGCTGGTCAGCTTCTTGGCGAGTTCGCCAGCTTCGACGAGTTCCGCGCCGGTCGTCGCGTCGTCGATAGCCTTCAGCACCTCTTTGAGCGTGACGCGGCGCAGCTTCGCTTTGATCGACTCACCGGGATCGTTCGCGCGCGGGCGCTGGACCTCTTCGGCGCGGCCCATATCGCGCTCGCCCAGATCGATCGTCTCGAGTTCGTCGCGCGTATATGCGCCCAAGATGACCTCAGGCGTGTACAGGCGGCCCCAACGCTTTTCGGCAAGATAAGCAAGCTGCTGGCGCGGATCGTCGGCCCACAGCGTCGAATTGCGCACGCGCGCCTGTGTCAGCAGCACGTCGAGCGTGCGCGGTTCGTCCTCGCCCTTCAACGTGGCCCAGACACGCACGCCAAGTTCTTCTTCGTCTTCGGGCGTCCATGCCGGCACGCGATACGTCTGCGCTTCGCCGTGCTCGTTCTTCTTAGTCTTGCTCGTCTTCGTCTCGAAGCGGCCGAGCACCTTCGACCAGTTACCGAACCATTCGAAGTTGAGACGATCGCGCAGCAGCCCGGAGTTATTGATTGCCGCGCCGATGACCTGCGCTTCATAGCCAAGGGTCGTGCCGACGAGATGCGTCTTCGGCGCGAGCGCGAACGGATCGAGCCCCCAGCCATGCGCGCGTGCCGCGATCGCGAAGCAGTTGCCGGGTTTGCCGCGGCAGTGCTCGGGCACCATGACGGTAGCGGACGCCATCATCGCGGCAACGCGTTCGAGCAGCGAGAACAGATCAGGCGTCAGGCCGAACAGCTTCGGCGGCGGTTCGATGGTCGCAATGTCGCTCGTGCGGTCACTCGTCATTTGCTTCACCCTTGTTGGACTTGAAACGGAAGTCGATGTAGGAAGTCGGCGCGATCTCGAAGCCGCGGCGGTTCACGACCTTGCGCCGATACTCGCCGCTGTTGCCGGGCAGCGTGCCGATCGCGGCATCGCCGAGCAGTTCGAGCAAATGCCCCTTGCTGCCGTCGACAATCGCTTCGTAACGCTTGACGTGCTGCGCGGCATCGACCAGAACCTTGTGCCAGTGAAGCGCCTCGGGCGGCAGCGCGATCGTCTCGCCGCTTGTGCCGGGGTAGAGCATCTTGATAAGCGGCAGCGTGCTCGCATGATCGAAGTCACTTAGAGACCGCACGTACTACTGCAATAACGCGTGTATTTCGAATGCCCGAGATAATCGTCTCGTTCCTGAATAACAGGGCGACGATCGGTGCGGCACGAGGATGAAAAATATCTCTCGCGCGATTAAAGGAAAGCCAGTTTTTCGCGATACGAAACGTATGAAGGATCGCCCGTGCTGCACCATTTTCTTGAAGTAAAACCTTAGAAATGTCCGGAACGGTCGCTTCGGACAGTCGTAGACATTTCTTAAAAGATTAGCGAAATGGGAATGTTTCCGGTAGCGTTTGCCGTGATCACACCAGGGTATGCACTTATCAACGCGCGTTGATTTCCACTCAAGTACTTCGTAGATCGAACGATCGTCCCTTTGTGCTACAAAAAAATATCTGTCCGATCGAACACCTGACTTGGACAGCGAACCGACCAACGTATAGCCAACCGAAAGGCTTATGGCAGTAGGACGACAGGCAGGCCGCACCCTCCGGCTGCTGCGCGAGCACCTTCGTTTATACGCCCGATATATTGAGCAGCTAAAGTTTTCAGCGGTTTGCATGGTTGAAACGCGAATCGGCGAGGAATACGCTGATTGCTCGTTTGTCCCGTCGCGCGACGTGGTTCACTCCGGAAACCGGAGAAACTTGACCATGCAAACGAATAACAGAACCCGTCGCCAACAGCAATGGCGCGACGCGCACGAACGCGAAGAACAGCTTCGCACCCCTGACCTGTTCGGCTGGTGGCTCAACATGCGAACGAGCGGACGACTCGGCGCTCAGCACGACGAACGCAGCATGTTCGACCAGCTCCGCACCTTCAACGCCACGCAGATCGCGCCCTTGCCGCACGGCGAGTGACTGGGGCACGATCATGGCTCGAATCCGCACGATCAAGCCTGAGTTCTGGACTAATCCGCAGCTTGCGCGCTGTTCGTATCCGGCGCGTCTGCTATTTATCGGAACGTGGAATTTTGCCGACGATCACGGCAACCTTCCGCGTGATCCGATTCGACTCAAAATGCAGGTCTTTCCCGGCGACGAAATCGAGGTCGAGCCGCTGATCGTTTCACTGATCGAAGAAGGATTGCTCCTTGAGTATTCCGTGAATGTCACGGATAACTCAGTGAACGATCCAGCAAATTTAGCAAGTTTTGCGGAAGCGTTTTCAGGGCGGTTTTTGCACGTTCCGACGTTCGCAAAACATCAGGTCATCAACCGTCCGGGTAAGCCGCTTTATCCCTTGCCAGATAAGGCATTGACGAGTCATACACGGACCACTCACGGAATCGTCTTTGACGGAAAAGGAAAAGGAAAAGGAAAGTCTCTAAAACCCAGAGAGATAAAACCTAAAACCAATCGCTCAGTCTCAAGTCATCGGTCAAACTCGCGCGCGCGCGAAAGCGTCGCCGAGACGGAGACGACGAACGCGCTCGCCAGAAAAATTTTTGCCGACAAGGAACTGCGCTTGACGGCGACGACAGCGACGAACCTCGATGCCGCGATCGATGCCGGCGTCAGCGTCGAATCGCTCGGTCATGCCCTCGACGTTGCCATCGCCCGGCACGCCGGCAGTCCCGGCGCCTATGCCGTGACGACCGCGCTCGACTGGCTGCGCAACGGCACCGAACCGACGACGACGCCGACGACGCAGCGCGTCAACGGCCACGGCCGCCGCGACGAGTTGGATTCGATCGCGAAGGATCGCAAACGCGTCTCCCGCGGGCTGACCGGATCGCATCGCCAGCAGGACGACGATGCGAACGTGATCGACGTTCCGATGCCGGAGGTCAGCGATGACTCGCGCCGTTTCTGAGCACTGGATCGAACGGCTGTTTAGCCGCATGGAGTCGATTTACGGTGCGCGTTTTCACGACTTCTGGCGCAACGTCGAAGACCTCAACAAGACGAAAAAAATCTGGCGCGAAGGTCTCGCGGACATGACCGACCTCGATTTGCGTCGTGGTGTCGCGGCTCTGTTCCACACGCGTTCCGTGCCCGATCTGCCGGCGTTTCGTGAGCTATGCCGGCCGGTGCCGAAGCAATTCGAGACGCCGATGATCCCGCCGCACTCGTGCCTGACCGATCAACGTCCGACGATCACGCCCGAAGGTATCGCCCAGCTTGCCTACATCAAGACGATCGTTGCCGATACGTTCGAACAGGCTCGACCCGATGGCATCGAATGGGCTCGACGCTTACCTGCGAATGCTAAGGAAGGCCAAGCGATCAACGCGGTCCAGATCGAGTTCGCCGAGGACGCGATTCGACGGTGGGAAATGACGCACCATCAGGCCGAGCGCGACGACGATCAGCCCGACGAGCTTCCGCCGCGCGTGCCGAGTCCGCATATCTATGGCGATCGCGAGCCCGGCAGCGATGACGAGGAGCTAGCGTCGTGAGCACCTTCGCCCGCATCGCCGCTAATCGGCTGCGTGACATGCAGTTCCCGTTGACCGAGCATGAACGTCTTTCGTATGCGACATTGTTCGATTTCCTAAGCAATGATCTGGGTCGATGCCATGTCTGTTTGCAGCAGTTGGCGCAGATCATCGGCAACGAAAACTCTCGGGCCGGTGACGATCTGACGATCGAGCTAGCCGCGCGCCTCTATCACATCATTAACGGAGACAACAATGATTGACGAAGGCTTCCCGTCCTACGAGACCGATCTGCAATCGCGCGGCGAACGTCGGGTGCTTGCATGTCTGCTGCTCAAGAGCGATGCGCTGTGTCACTGCGCGTGGCTGATGCCGTCGCATTTTTCTTGCGACCTAAACGGCATGATTTTTGCCGCGATTCGCGCGCTGATGGCACGCGGCGAGCGCGCCGATATCGAAAGCGTGTACTCGTATCTGCACGAGACGTATCCGCGCTATCACGTCAAGCCCGCTTACTTCTACGCGCTCGAAGACCTCGACGTTCACACCTCGCATATCGGTTCGTATGCGGCCAGAATGCGCGAGAGCGATCATGCTAAACCCGCTCGAAGAGGCGCTGTTCAATGCGCTCGCTGAGATTGCCAAGTGGCCCGACGTTGGCAAACGCTACGGCCAGCAGAACATCAAACGTTATGCGCGCGAGCAGCTGACCTATGCGGCCGGACTGCGCGAGTCGGTCGAGCCGCCGACGCTGCCGCCGTTGAAGAAGCGCAAGAGCAAGCAGGGAGAACCGGCATGATGCTGACACTCGATCTGTCGTCGGGCATGACGCCGGTCGTGCTCGTCAACGGCGAACAACTCAAAGGCGTGACGCGCTGCGAGTTGGTCATCACGCCCGACGACACGCCGGTTGTCCTGCTGCGCCTCGTTCACTTCAAGGTCATCGGCGCGACGTTGCCCGTGTTCCATCGACCGAAGGAAACCGCGTAATCATGGCCGGCCATCGCGCTCCTGATCTGCCGCCGTCGATCGCGCTCGACCAGCCGCTGACGCTGACGCTTCCGTATCCGCCGTCGAGCAATCGATATTGGAAGTCGTTCGTCATCAGCGGTCACGTTCAGGTCGTCGTCTCGGCCGAAGCGAAGGCGTACAGGCGCGAGGTCCATTGGCTGTTGAAGCTCGCCAAGATTCGCGAACCGATCTATGGCCGGATCGCGCTGACCGTGAAGCTCTATCCGAAGCTGCCGCTCGACGCTCGCGCGCGTATGCGCAAGCTCGGCGACGAGTGGGAAGACGATGTGCGCTGCATCGACCTGGACAACAGCCTGAAAATCCTGCTCGACTCGATGAAGGGCCGCGTCTTTATCGATGACTCGTTCGTCTGGCGGCTGCACGCCGAGCGCGGCGAACCGAAGCCCGAAGCGTGCGTCGAAGTGACGATCGAGCGCATCCCGTACATCAAGCCGCAGCAGTCGCTATTCGACTCGATACCTGTGCAGCCGTTGATTGAAGATCCGTTTGAATCATGAACCGACAAGGAATTCTGATGGCAGTACGACACGACGCCATTCGCCACCATCTTGCGCACGACAACAGCCGCCTGCGCGCCGCGCTGACGCTGATCGGCGAACTCTGCGAAGGGACGACCGACGCGCAGACGATCAAGCATATCGCCCGTATCGCGCGCGTCGCGCTCGTGTCCGCTGCACCCGAGAACGAAGCATTGCGCAATCCCGCGCAACCCACGGAGGGAGAACCCGCATGACCTCTAACAACCAGCAACCCGGCCAGCAACCGGCGCAGCAGCAGCGCGGCAGCGTTCCGCCGTCGCCCGACACGCAGAAGCAGCAGGACGACAATCAGCGTCAGCGCGACGATAACCAGCGTCAGCGGGACGACAACGCGTCGGCACTAACGATGCCGTCATAGCCGTTTCCATCGACGCGCACGGCGACTTGGTCCGGCCGAACCGGCGCGGCGTAGCGGCCGCCGTTCGAGAGCGTGTAAAACTCCCACAGACCGCCGCCGTATTGCTTCGACAGCATCGACGCTTGATGGTAGATAAGTCCCTCGGCGCGCATCATCATGCGCGGCGTAAACGTCTCGGGCAGGAACGTGAGACGGCGCGATTCAGGGACCAGAGTTGCAGTGATCGTCATGCTTGCTACTTCCTCAAAAGATGCGCGTCGCCGCGCGCGGATCGTTCGTTACTTGCTGCGCGTCGTCGCTTTCTTCGCGGCGGGCGCTTTCTTCGCGGCCGGTGCCGCTCTCGTCGCTGCAGGCGCTCTCGTTGCGACCGGCGCTTTCTTCGCTGCCGATGCTGCCTGCTTCGTCGTCGCCTTTCTCGCGGCGGGCTTATTCACGGCTGCGCTGATCGCGTTCTGAATCGTCGCGCTGATCGCGCCGGCGTCTTTCACGTCGATCGTTATCACTTCGAGCGATTCGATGTTCTTCGGGGTCGCGATAAAGCCGTTCGTCTGGCCGGCGTGCTGCTGCGCTTTCGGCGACGCCATGACCGCTTCGCGGTTGTACAGACTGCGCACGCCAACACGCTCGGGCAGGATCGGAAACGCTTTCGGTGCGATCTTTTTCGCTGCCATCGAGCGCAGCGACGGCACGCCGTAACCCGTGACCGCCGAGACTTCATCAACGGTCATGTATTGCTTCGCTTCCTCGGCGGTCAATTCGACACGCGCTTTCGGTCGAGCAGCTTTCGCGGCCGCCTGGTCTTCTGCATAGCGGCGAATCTCTCCGGCGACGATGCGGCGGATTGCGTTGAGCGACGATTCTTCGATCATGGTGACTTCAACATTGTTCGACATGGTAGGTTTCCTAAACAGTTGGTTCGTGATTCGGTTCGTGCGGTCAGCGCCGCCGACAACTTCATATTGCTGTGATGCTCAACCGCGGCACAGGTGTTTCGTCAGTGCAAACGCTCTAATCATTCACGCGGTTGCTTGTATGCGGGACCCCATACGCGAGGCTTTTGCGTGTCGTTCACCTTATCGGTGAACGCCCAGATCAGCGCGACCAACCAACCGATGCACGTCCAGCCGAGCAGCAGAGTGACGAGCACGATCGGCGCGGTGTTGCGATGCTTGCGACACGCCGCGATGATGATCGGCAGGAAGAACACAAACAGGCCCATTACAAAGAAAGTCATGACTAGCTCCAATTATTCGGTGACGGGTTTTTCGTCAACCCAAAAGCGGCCGTAGTATGCGGACGACGACATGCCTGCTTTGTACGGCTTGCCGCCGTGCGCTTTAACATGGGCGTCGATCAGGAAGTACGGATTCGCGTCGTCTGCGACGATCGAATCGAACTTCGGATACTTGCCGCGGACATCAGTGATCGCTACTCGTTTCATGCTCGACTCCGTTCAATTCAAAACCGGCGCGATGCCGGCAAGTTCGCACGCTTCGGCGATACGGCGCTTCTGAATGAAGATCGGATGGCGAAACGTATGGTACGACACTGGGAAGCCCGCCGCGATCAGCGCGTCAAGCGACTTGCGAATATTGATGTTGCTGTTCATTTGCTGCTCCGTTTTGTCTCTGGCGGTCAGCGCCGCCGACGGAACGAATATTGTCGAGAACGTCTCACCAAGTACACGAGTTCGTCAGTGCAACCTCTCTAACTTTTCTGCGTGTCGAGCGCGCAAAAAAAACCCCGCTCGAAAGCGGGGCAGCGTTCCAGAAACGAGAGAGCTTCGGCTATCTTCCGCCGTTCAACGTTGCGCGTGCTTTGATAAGCGTCTCGGGAGGTAGCACTTGTCCGATTGCATCGTTGATCGCGCAAGCGCCGTGCATGTAGTCGATCTGATCGAGCACGAGCGAAAGCATCGCCGCGCATTGATCGAAGTCGGCTGTGGCGATCGCTTCGAGTCGTTGCACCGTGCGCGCGGTCGGCAGCGCGGCCAGACAGAAACCAGAAATCAGAGGCAGGATCAACGCGATACGTTCGAGGTCGTCACGCGAGACACGCAGATCCCTTGCTTCGGGCTCGGCAGTATCAAGCAACTCGCGCAACGTCACCGACCGTTCATAGGCTTCGTACATTGTGTCGCGCAGTTTGTCATCGCAAGCGGTCATCATCGTCGTCCTTTATAGGCGTTCAATGCGGCGCGGGCTTGGTAGATCACTTCGACCGGCAGCACCGCACCGATCTGTTCGGTAAACGTGCATTTGCGGCTGGTGTAATCAACATGCTTAAGCATCTGTGCAAGAGCTACAGCGCAGAGCGCGGGATCAGCATTCTCGACCTGTTTAGCGCGTCGTTTAGTGGCGGGCGTCGGTGTCAGCGGCATGACGGCCATCGCGTATCCCGCGATGAACGGGACGAGGCTGACGAAGCGACTGAGCTTCGAGCGCGGCACGCTCACCGTATCGGGATCGCTTCTCGCTGAGTTGAGACAAGCCCCGAGTACCACCGACAACTCATACATCTCGTAAATATCATCGCGCAATCTCTGGTCGGATTGGTCCATCGACACTCCGGATCATGGTTGAATATACTCGTGCGCCGCGTCGCCGTTATCTCGTCGCCGCCCACTTTGAGGATGACGTATCCAGTTCTGCGGCTCGCCAACGCCGCTCCATTTATCCAGCGCATCTTTGGCGGCTTGCTTCGATCGATAGTAGTAAGCATCGGCGTGACCGTAAGCGTGGACGTCAACGACAACAGCGACGAGCCACGGATTGATCGTCTGTAGCGCGGCGATACGGCCATCCTCGAGGAGTCGAAACGGCCGCTCGTATCCGATCGCGATCAGGTCTTCGTCCGAGGCATCGCCGAAGAACGCGGGCGTCAACACGTCGAACGATGATGCGAGCTTTATATCGATCGGCGCGAAGCTGTCGAAAGCGACTGCGCCGATTTCATGCTTGAGCTTTACCTCGTCCCATCGTCCCTCGGAGTCGCGATAGATCAATCGTCGTGTCGGCAAGAGAAGCGGTATGAGGTCTTCATCGATGATCCGCTGAATATCGTTGGTGACACTTCGACAGCCTTCGAGTTCGCGATCGACAATGCATATAAAGTTGGTGACATGAAACGTGTAGTAACTGGCGTTCATGGCTTCTCTCAGAAAGTGAAGCTCGCGTATGCTCGCGAGTCGTCGGTTTGTTGTTTGCGACTTAGGCTGACAACTTCAAACAAAGTGAGTCGCTGCGCACCTAGCTTTAAGCGGTGTCTCAGGGTCGGCTTCCTCGCCGTCGGCTGTCGCGCCGATCAAGAGCGCACGCCCGACAAAAGCAGCGTGCGGAAAGAGATGACAAATCAACGCGCCGCGCTCTCTGTGCTGATATTCGTCGACATAGAGCGTGTCGCGCCCGGCATCTGCTAACGCATAGTCCTCAACGTACTGACAATCGAGCATCCGATAAGCGGGCGCGAGCGAGTCTCTGTCTCCGCGGTCAATCAGGGTTACTGTCCGCGCGAGCGGATCGATCAGATACGCCTTGTTCATGGCTGCATGTCTCCCGTCTCAATAGTCGTCGTCATCGTCGCTGACGGCGTTCGGTTTCGCGGCAGGATCCTCGCCCGTCATGATCTTGATAAAGCCGGGAAAGTACACGTCGCATCGCTCTGTCATCGAGGCGTTACGCCTTGGACAATCTGCTAACTCCGAGCCTAGATCAGTCATCGGGAACTCGTCGCCGAGTCGAGCGACGAGCCCGGACAGTCGATAGCGGCCTCGCCGCTCGCAGCGCGAACAGGCCACTTCGAGATGGACGCGAACACCGACTTTGCGAATGAGACAGCGATAGCCGTCATATTTCAATTCAGCCAGTCATCGCGCGAGAAAGGTGCTCGTGTCAGCGTCGCTAACATCAAGTCTTTGACATCAATCAGCGGGATCGCGCTCATGCCGCCGCTGGCGGAAATCGTGCGCTGATATAGGCGTATTTCGCCCAAGAACTGTTTGGGTCGCAACCCGAATAAGCGCAGAAGTGCTCGAAGTCTTCCAACGCTGTATGCCCATGTTCGTTAGGCACGAGTGGGCGAGCTTGCAGCAGGTCGGCCAGTAACTGATCTGGGTTTCCGTAGCACATACGCGACTCCAAGAATTCGAGCGTCGTAAGCGTGAACGTGCGCGGTGGTGACGTGAACGTTCGCGGTGGTGGTTACGAGCCCGATTTTTCCAACTGAAATCGAACGGCCGTTTGCCGCTTAAAACCGGTTGACGATTTGCGATTCTATCGTATAGGTTACAGGACGCCGACGAGCGCGGGTAATTACCTATGATCGCTCGTCGATTTGCCTTCCAGATGACTCGCCCCGACGTCCCCGCAAGAGTGGAACGAGTATTTGCGCGTGCGCTCATGGTAGGCGCGGCGTGTGACAGCCCGCGTCGATCGCAGCGTGAGCAGGCCCACCTCAAGCTGGCTCGTTCTTGCTCCTACTTGCGCGAGACTTAATATTCCATTTGGATCGCAGCTGCTTGGCGACGTCCGCTAATTTCGTACATGTCGGAACAAGAGCCCTGTCGGCGAGCTGCGTCTGGCACGATCTTCAGCCAGTATGTCCGAGAACTTTGATTTGATGTCTTTGAGGTTGGGAAGGCCTGCGACGCCTGCGATCGCTGACACGACGCCTAAGCTTGGATTTGACGTCAAAGCAGCAGCGACGCCGATGGCACCGAAGGTCACGCAAGACGCAACGTCGATTCCAAAAAGCTTGAGCTTTTTGGCCTTCGCTTCGAGTAATTGCTTCTGATGTTCTTGAAACGCCCGGTCAAGGTTGTCGACCACTTGATCTGCGGTTCTGAAGTAGTTGTCGGGATCGATGTGGATGAGTTCTGAGATGCCTTTCCCGAGCAACGCGCGGACTTCGTCGGTCAGCCCCTTCCTTCGGATCTCGACAACCGTCTCTACTGGCACGTTTCCGAGCCATGCCAGATTATTTCCTCGCTCAGCTACCATCGCACGAACGACATGCATTGATTCTCGTCCGTGAGGAGCCGTCTTCGATTCGACGCCTTGATACTCAAGAAGCCACGTATAGTAACGCCACGACGTTTCGGCGTTAATCAGCGGTGTCGCACCAATTTGCAGTGCTTTCTCTTGCGCCGCTAGCGCTTGCGGCATACGTCCCAAGCAAGCCTCGAACACATGATTACCAGCGACCGTCGGATCCACGCCCGGCATAGCAAAGACCCGATCGTGCAACGATCGCTGCAATTGCGCACTTGCGCCTGGCTCCCAATCGGTATCGAAAAGAAGTCGCTCCGGCACTTTCAACTCTGCAAGCACCTGTTCAACTGTGCCGAGCGATCCGCAGAATTCACCGAGTGCTTCGATGCTCTCGAAAGGCCGTTGAAAGAGATGAGCCGCGTGTTTGAGAACGGCGGGGTTCGCGCGTCTAACGAGTCCCTGACGGTCTTGCGAAATGACGTCTTCCTCGTTCGGCAGAATTAGCACGATTGGGGGATCTATATCCGCCGTGGCAACGTCGCGATAGGTCATTGCGGTTACGACGTGCTTTATGAGCATTGAGACAACATCACGGTCCGGTGCAAGTCCTATCAGCGGCGCGATCCTCATGACCGGACATGGAAGTATGATAGTATCAACGTAGAGCCCCGCGGTTGACACTGCGTTTTCCCAGTGTGCTGGGAACAGATCGCCTGCAAACGTCGTCTTCAATTGACGACCGTCTTGTAAATGGAAGGCGCCGGCTTCCGTGACAGCCTTCCAGAACTCGCGCAGATCATCCGCTATTTCCGGAAGCGCCACCATCACGCTTTTCACGATGTTTTCGTTGGCTGCCGCAACTGCGGCAATACGCGCGGGCGTAGCGTTAGGCTTCCGTAGTTCGGCATAGAGCCAATCGAACTGGGCGAACAGGTAATTGAAATATTCGCTTTGGATCCTCGCGAGACTGATCGCTCGCTTCGAGTCCTCGCGGTGCTGCATCGCTCGAATCGCAAGGGTCGCCGCTCGAATCCTTCCATCGACCGAATGCGGATCGACCTTGCCGTCGTGACGTAGCCGGACGGCACGCAGGCTCTCCGTGAAACCTTCAGCCAAATGCTCAACTACGTGGAATTTTCCTTCTTCTATCCGATTCTTTAGCAAGAATACCCGGTCGGTAAGATCCTGCACTTCCTCTTCAGAAAATTGTCTCTCTTCCATCGGTTCAGCCGCTCCTGGTAATCGGAATAGTTTCGTTCGACGATTATATGGGTCGCTAGCGAGGACAATGCAGGGACGAGCGCCGTCTTCGCGCGAACGACCGATCGCATAAGTAGCGGTCGCTGACCGTCCGTCAGCTTGCCGTCTACAGGTTTCAGCTACGATTCACAACCTAACGCAGCTCGCGCCATGCGGTTCACATTCAGTCCGTTAGCGTGTGCCGAGCAATCTGCTGCTCGCGAAGTTCGGCGCGCGCCGCACGTTCACGCGGATCATGCTGCTGTGGGGCGCGGCGTCGGTCGGAATGATGTTCGTATCGACGCCCGGCCATTTCTATCTGCTGCGCTTTCTGCTCGGCGTGTTCGAAGCGGGTTTCTTTCCGGGCATCGTGCTTTATCTGACGTACTGGTTTCCGGCGAAACGGCGGGCGGGCGTGATGTCGGTGTTCTTCGCGGGCGTGGCCGTCGCGGGCGTGTTCGGCGGACTCGTGTCCGGCTGGATCATGGGGGATATGGCCGGCGTGATGGGCCTGCACGGCTGGCAGTGGATGTTCGCGATCGAGGGCGCGCCCGCGCTGCTGCTCGGTCTTATCGCGTTGCGCCTGCTGGTGGACACGCCGCGCGATGCGCAATGGCTCACGCAAACGGAGCAGGATCGGCTCACGGCACTGTGCGCGACCGGTCATCACGAGAAGCACGATAACAGCGGCATGCTCGACGCGCTGCGCAATCCGCGCGTCTATCTCTTCGCGTTCATCTATTTCTCGCTGACGTGCGCGTCGCTGACGCTGAGCTTCTGGATGCCGCTGATGATCCGCGACTTCGGCATCACCGATGTCATGTCGGTCAGCCTCTACACCGTCGTGCCGAACGCGATCGGCGCGGTGGGTCTGATTCTGATCGCGCGCCATTCGGATCGCGTCGCCGAGCGGCGCAAGCACTTCGCGTGCTGCACGATCGGCGGCGGCATCGCGCTCGCGGCCCTCACGCTGCATTTTCCGAGCTTCCCGCTGATGCTCGCGATTCTCTCGCTCGCCGCGACGCTGATTTTCGCCGCGCTGCCGATCTTCTGGGCCGTGCCCGCCAGCCATCTGCCGGGCAAGAGCGCGGCGGCGGGCATCGCTTTCATCAGCAGTATCGGCATCACGAGCGGGATCGTGAGTCCGTGGGTGATCGGCCAGATCCGCACCTCGACGGGCAGCATGGATCTCGCCGTGCATCTGCTTTCGTTGCTGCTCTTCGCGAGCGGCGCCGCGCTGTTTTTCGGGCTGCGGCGCGGCAAGTGAGCGTCAGGCCGCAGCCGCGGCCATCGCCTTGAAGTTTTCCGGCGTCGCGAAGGCGAGATATTCGGCCTGCATGTCGGGTGTGAGGAATTCGAGCATCGTCGAGTTCTCGATCCAGAATTCGATGACGTGGAAGAAGTTGTCGCCGCGCGTGCAGCGCACCGCACGCCAGCCTTCGCGTTCGCCGATCGCGATGACTTCCTCTGCGTTCAGCTTCGTCGCGATGGCCATGTGGAACGCGCTGTACTGCGGGCGCTTCACCGTGTCCGCGCCATAGCTGACGCTTTCCTCGTGACCGCCGCCCGGCGTGATGACCTGATCGCTCGGATAGACCTCGATGATGCTGCCGCGATCGTCGCCGGCGACCGCCATCCACGCGCCGGGAAAGGGCGAGAAGGGCGCGGCGAAGCCATCCCACAGTTCGGCGAGCACTTGCGCGACGTGTTTCGGATCGTGGGCGGGAATGGAGGCGTGGAAGATCATTGCGATGGACTCCGGTGGACGTGGGGCGGATTGCGCGGCGATTGCAGAGCCGCGCGGTGGAATGTCGATTCGCAGTGCTATGGTGTGCCGGGATTCTTCCAGAGTCTATTGTTATGAGTGTTTTCAAACGCGTCAGGACTCAGCGCTTATCCGACAAACGCCGAGCCTGTTATTAAGCCGCCGCAACAGAGCGCCAATCGCTACGCCGACGCAAAAGCGCCGATATCCGCCGTCAGCCGCGCCGCGTCGCTCAGAAAGATGCCGTGCGGCGCGCCTTCATAGACGACGAGCCGCGCGTTCGGAATCAGGCGCGCCGTGCGCTGCGAAGTCAGTTCGAGCGGATTCGATTCGTCGCGATTGCCTTGCACGATGAGCGTCGGGACGTCGATGTCGCGCAACTCGTTGCGGAAATCGCCGCGATTGACGGTTTCGTTGCACGCGAAAAGCGCCTGATGCGACGTGCGCAATGCCATTTCCCGAATCCAGTCGATCATGGCCTGCGACGCGCCCGGCCCGGCGAAGGGACGCGCGTTGTCGGCCAGCCATTGCGGATAGTCCGTCGTCAAGTCGTGCAGGAAGGCATCGGTATAGGCGCGGTCGATGCCGTCGGGATTGTCCGGCGTCTTCGCGAGCATCGGCAAGGTCGAAGCGATCAACGCGAGGCGCGCAACGCGCGTGCTGCCGTGACGCGTCAGATAGCGCACGGCTTCGGCGCCGCCCATCGAATAGCCGACGAGCGTCACGTCCGACAGATCGAGCGCATCGATGAGTGCGGCGAGATCGTCCGCAAGCGTGTCGTAGTCGTAGCAGCCGCCCGGATCGCTCGATCGTCCGTGGCCGCGCCGGTCGTAGGTGACGCAGCGAAAGCCCTGTCGCGCGAGCGACAGCATTTGATAGGCCCACATGTCGCCTGGCAGCGAATAGCTCGGAACGAAGACGATCGTCCTGCCGTTGCCCGGCGTGCCTTGCGGATGCCAGTCGCGATAGAACAATTCGACGCCGTCTGCGGTCGCGATAAAACCTGGGCGTGAGTGCTTTGCAGGCATTTCCGTCTCCTCGTCGATGAACAGTGTGAGTGCATCGTCGCAGGAGAAAGTGAGCCGGACAATTACGCCAGAGGTAATAGGCCGCGTGCAAAAAAACGCCGCCCGGGGAGGCGGCGAGAGCGTCCGCTTGTGGGCTCGTTAGTCGAGTGCGGACGCTTGAGGAGACAGGGCGAATGAACTCAGTATGGCAAAGCGCCGCGCCGCACACAATCGCCGATTCGAATCACTGCATTTCAGCATGACCTGAAGATAGTTCGATATGCAGATTAAACGATCCGGCATTGCTATTTTCGGATTTATCTCGTGCTTTTCGGTATTCCTATGAACCTCGATTCATATAAACTCAGCACGCGTTTCAAACACCGTTCTATTGCAGTCATTCATGTATTCCGATTCATTCGCACCTCCGCTCTCTTTGTCCGATGCGGCCCACGCGCTGGCCGTCGCGCTCGACATCCGCCGCTCGGGCGACTGGCTCGCGCTCGAACGTTTCTGCGTCGAAGCACTGGAACGATTCCCGAGAGACTACGAGCTTCGCTGGCAACTGAGTCATTGCTATTGGCTGCGTCACGACAGCGTATCGGCGGAAGCGATCATGCGCGAGGCCGCGCGGCATCATCCGGACAATGGTCACGTGACCGGCGCAATCGCCATGTACCTCAACGAGCAGTCGCGCTACGGCGAAGCGGAAGCGATGTACCGTCTGGCGCTCTCGCAGACGCCCGATGCGGCCTGGCTCGCCGTCGATCTCGCCGACCTCGAATTGCGGCGCGGCGCGTGGCGCAGCGGCTGGATGCGCTTCGATCGCCGCACATCGCAACAGGGCGACAACGGCGTCGTCGCGCGCATGGAGCGGCTCGCGCCGGGCTGGCGCGGGCAGCCGCTCGACGGCAAGCGCGTCGTGGTCTACAGCGAACTCGGCCTCGGCGACGACATTCAATTCGTGCGGTACTTTCCGCAATTCGCGGAGGGCGTGCGAAGAAACGGCGGCGCGGCGCTATTGGCGGTGCGTTCGGCGCTGTATCCGCTGGTGCGGCGGTTCGTGCCGGACTGCGTGCAGATCGAAGCGCACGACTTCGGCACGGTCGATTACACCGTCGGCATGATGAGCCTGCCTGTCTGGATCGGTCTGTTGCCGCATCACGTCGATGGCCGCGCGTATCTTCACGCCGCGCCTGAGCGCATCGACGCGTGGCGGCGCGAACTCGCATCGGACGGCACCCATGCGTTGCGCGTCGGTCTCGTGTGGGCGGGCAGCCCGACGCATCGTCGCGACGCCCAGCGCAGCATTCCCGTCGAAGCGCTCGCGCCGCTCTGGAGCCTGCCGAACGTCACGTTCCATCCCGTTGCGCCGGGCCGCGAAGACGATATTGCCGCAATGCGTTCGGCGGGCGCGCGTATCGCCGGCGTTCCCGACTATCGCGAGCAGTTTCATGATTCCGCCGCGTTCGTCAGCGCGCTGGATGTGCTCGTGACCATCGACAGTTCGCCGCTGCATCTCGCCGGCGCGCTCGGCAAGCCGGTGCTGGTGATGATCGATCGCGCGTCGCATTGGTGTTGGGGTGAAGACGAGACGCAGCCGTGGTACGACTCGGTGCGGCTCATTCGTCAGCGCGAACCGGGCGATTGGGCCCCGGTTATCAGGCGCGTCGCCGCGGCGGTGTCGGGGCGGCTCATCGGACGAGCGGCGCCGGAAGATCAGCAGGCGTCCGCGCCCGTCAGTCTCGGGTAGCCGGGCTGGCTGGAGTCGATCGTCGTCACGCAGGCACCCTCGTTGAGATCGAGCGGGCTGTCGATGTCGCGCTTCGAGCCGTCCTTCATCTGCACGCTGTAGCGGTAGATTTTCGCGGTCTGTTCCGGGGCCTTCTGGAACAGGTTCGTCAGGTCGAAGCTCAGGCCTGCGCCGCCGCCCACGCCGTTCCATCCATTGCCGCCGATGCCGCCGCCGCCCACGCCGACGGTCGGTCCGGAAGAAGAAGCCGTGTTCGTCGACACAGTCGTCAAATACTGTTTGCCGACAATGCGTCCGGTCGCGAGCGTGCCGTCAGCCGGCAGCGGCGCCGATGCGCCCGGTCCCGATGCGCACGCCGCGAGCACGGCACATGCGATGGCCGCGAAGCCAGCTCGCGCAACGCGTTGAATTGTTTTTCGATCCGAGTTCATTCCAGCCTCTTGCTTCCATTGCCCTCGATGCGAGCGCACGAGTCTTGTGGAATCGGCCGCTAGCGCCGGCGTGGCGGGAACGTGGCGCAGAAATACGCCGCCTTCGAAGGGGCGGCGTTCGTCGACGATTCGTTCCGGAGCTTGCAAGCCGGCGCGCTTCGCGAGGGACGCGAATGCGCGGCGGGAATGTTGACTGATCGTGTTTCGCGATTGAACCAGATTGCTCCGATTCCTCGCACGGCAAACGGTCCCGCGATTCACCCCTTCAATAGATACGCGACGATCGCATCGCACACGCGCCCGAACATCTGCGTGCCGGTGACGGTCGTGCAGCCTCGCGCGCGGGCGGCCTCGATGAAAGGCGTGACCGGCGGCTTGGTCACGACATCGCCGACGAAGGTCGTCGGTGGCAGGCGCGAGACGTCGATCGGCAGCGGGTCGCCCGGACGCATGCCCGCCGGCGACGCATTCACGATGAGATCGTAGGTTTCGGCAGCCGAATCGTCGGCGACGCTCACCGCGCCGCGCCCCAGCGCAGCGAGGCGCGAGGCGAGGGCGCCGGTGCGCGCGGCGTCGAAATCGCGGATCGCGAGCGAGGCCACGCCCGCATCGACGAGCGCGTGGCCGATCGCCGAACCCGCGCCGCCCGCACCGATCAGCAGCGCGCGTTTGCCCTTCGGGTCGCAGCCCGCATCTCTCAACGCCGCCACCATGCCGATGCCGTCCGACGCGCCGCCGTGCCAGGTGCCGTCGGCATTGCGCTTCAGCATGTTGACCGCGCCGAGGAACGCGCCTTCATCGGTCAGCGAACGGCAGTATTCGGTCGCGCTGAACTTGTGCGGGACGGTGACGATCACGCCGTCGCAATTGCGCAGCGGCGCGATGCCCGCGAAAAACGCGCCGAGATCTTCGGGCGCGACGTGCGCCGGAATCACGATTGCATCGCGTCCCGCCGCACGCAGCGCCGCTGTTACGCCGGAAGGCGAGCGTACCTGCGCGATCGGATCGCCGACGATGAAATAGACGCGCGTCGCGCCGCTCAAGCCCGCATCGAGCGATGCGGAAAAAGAAGTGTCCTGCGCCATGCCTCGATTGCCTCCTGATCCGTGATCGGAAAATAGTGTGACCGCACTCGCTGAATGCTAGTTGAAAATGGAATGCTATTCAACAAAATTGCTACTTGAAGGAAGGCAACTAACGGTCTTCCCGAGCCGCGACCACCAAAAAGCGCCGGCAGAAAGACGGCTGCCAACGCGCATTCAGAGAACGTTCGGCTCGTGCGCGCCCGGACTTGCGCCAGCCGCTGCCAGCGCTTCGTGAAGTGTGTCGTACACGTTCGATGCGCCGAGCGCGGGCGTCAGTCCGTGCCGGTCCATGTCGCTGCGCAGGAAGCGGTTCACGCGTCCGAATATCACGACGACGCCGCGTGCGCGCAGCGTTTCGACCAGTTCGCCGATGGTGCGGGCCGCCGAATAATCGAGGTCCGTGATCGCGCCGGCATCGACGACAAAATGGCGCAACTCGTCCGGCGCCGTATCGACGAGATTCGTCACTTCCGACGCAAAAAAGTGATCGTTCGCATAGAACAGATCTGCGCCGAAGCGATAGACGATCAGGTGCGGCGCGGTCATCGCGGCGGGCCTCGTCGGCTCGTACTGCCACGGTTTGCCGGGCGCGACGGGCGTGAGCACCATCGTGTGCGGATGATAGCTGTGGCGCACGTGCCGCAGCAGCGATAACGCCACCGCGAGCAGAATGCCGTGCTCGACGCCCACCATGACCACCGCAGCCGCCGTGATGAGCGCGAGCGCGAACTCGCCGGGGCTTTCCGCGCGAATGTCCTTCAGGCTTTGCACGTTGATGAGCCCGATCGCGATCGTGAACACGATGCCCGCCAGCACGCAATGCGGCAGATAGCGCAGATAGCCGCTCAAGAAGAGCAGCACGACGGCGACGACTGCCGCGAACACGAGCTGTCCGAACTGGCTGCGCGTGCCGGCGCGGTCGGCCATCGCGGTCTGTGTCGGACTGCCGTTGACGACGAACGTGCCGCTCACGGCCGCCGCCGCGTTCGCCGCAGCCAGACCGAGGATGTCGCTGTTGGTATCGACGTCCTCGCGATACTGCTGCGCGAAGACCCGCGCCGCGGCGGCGCTCTGCGCGATGATCATCACGAAGCACGACAGCGCGACCGGCACGAGGTCGAGCGATTGCTGCCAGGTGATGTCGGGAAAACGGATCGCGGGCAGGCCGCCATCGACCGGACCGAGCACCGAGATGCCGTGCGCGGCGAAATCGAACGCCTTGCTCGCGGCGATGCTGCCGATTACCGCGATGAGCGGCATCGGCAGGCGCGGCGCGAAACGCTTGCAGCCGAGAATCGCGACGACCACGGCCAGCGCGAGCACGAGCGTCGGTCCGTGCGCGTGCACGAGATGACCGAGCACGTAAGCAAGCTGGGCGAGACTGCGCGAGGACGGATACGGCACCGTCATGCCGAAGAGATCGCCGAGCATCGCGATCGACACCTGTACGCCGACGCCCGCGAGAAAACCGGTGAGCACCGTGCGCGACAGGAAATCGGCGAGAAAGCCGAGTTTGAAAAGCCGCGCGACGAGGAGCAGCGCGGCCGTCTGCAACGCGACCATGCCCGCCAGCGCGACGTATTGCGGGCTGCCCATCGCGGCCATCGACGAAACCTTGCTCGCGAAGATCGTCGCGGTCGCCGAATCGGCCGCGACGACCAGATGCCGCGACGCCCCGAACAGCGCAAACGCGATGAGCGGCAGGAACGCGGTGTAGAGGCCCGTCACCGCGGGCATGCCGGCGATGCGCGCATAGCCGAGCACTTGCGGAATGTCCATCGATGCGAGCGAGATGCCCGCGAGCGCGTCGCGCCACGCGGCGGCGCGGCTGATCGGCAGGATGCCTTTGAGCAGTGTCGTTTTTTGCATGCTGGCACCGTGTTCCTGAAGAGGCGATCGTGCCCCAAGGAACAGGCGGTGCCAAGACCCGCTTCATCTATCGATAGAACGCCACGGTTTGCCGCAATCCGTCGATCAGCGGCGTTTTCGGAAGACCGGGCAGCAATCGCGCGAGCGCGGGATCGTCGGGAAAGGATGTCGCGATGGGCAACGGCGCGCCTTCTGCGTCGATGCGCGCGCCGGGCGCGATGCGCTCGAGCGTCGAGATCACGCTTTGCATCGGCGTGATGTCGCCTGCGAGCGTGAACGCGTGCGCGCCGTCGAACGCGGTCACGAGCGCGAGTTCGTAGGCGGCGGCGACGTCATCGGCGTAGACGAGGCCGGTCGCGCCCGTGAAGGGAATCGTGTACGGCTCGCCGCGCGCGGCCGCACGGCACGCGAGACTCGGACCCGCGCTCGAACCGGTCTCGCGTCCGGCGCCGTACACGACGAGCGGCCGGAATCCGATGCTCGCGATTCCATGATCGTGCCAGTACGCCCGCGCCGAGCCTTCGCACGCGAGTTTGAACGCGCCGTAGTGCGTCAGCGGAAAGGGCGTCGCGCCATCGTCGGGGCCGAAGACGCCCGCGCTGCTCGCGTAAAGCACCGAGCGCAAATTGCACGCGATGGCCGCATCGAACACGTTCAGCGTGCCGATCAGATCGATGCGCGCGCCGCGCACAGGATCGGCGGCGCACGCGGGCGTAAGCACGCCCGCGAGATGTACGACGGCATCGCAGCCGTCGAGCGCGTTCGCCACATCGCGCGCCTCGCCGATATCCCCGATCCGCCATTGCACGTCACCGGCGCGTTCGGGCGCGAGCGCGTACAGAAGGCGCGCGTCCTCGCGGACATCGAATGCGCGCACATCCATGCCGCGCGCGAGCAGCCGCCGCATGACCCACGCTGCCAGAAAGCCGCTTCCGCCTGTAACCAGCACTCGCATACCGTTTCTCCATCGTCTCAAAAAGAACTTGGCTTACGTCGCGTTTCTGGAATAGTATTCCAACATCAAAGAGAGTTCTACAGGAAGCGCGCACATGGCGGAGACACTGGACAAACTGGAACAGAACGAGACCTTCGATGTAATCGTGGTCGGCGCGGGCGGCGCGGGCATGTCGGCGGCGCTGGTCGCGGCGGTCGATGGCGCGCGGGTGCTGCTCGTCGAGAGCACCGAATACGTCGGCGGAACGACCGCGTACTCGGCGGGCACGACGTGGATTCCCGCGTCGAAGCACGCGGCGAGCGTCAATCGCGACGATTCGTCCGCGAATGCCGAAGGCTTTCTGAATCGCGCGGTCGGCGAGCGCAGCAGCGCCGCGATGCGCCGCGCGTTCCTCGACGCCGGCCCGAAGGCCGTCGCGCACATCGAAGCGAACTCCGATGTCAAATATCGCGCGCGGCCGTTCCATCCGGACTATCTGTCGGAAATCGAAGGCTCGACGTTGCGAGGCCGCGCGCTGGAGCCGCTGCCGTTCGACGGCCGCAAGCTCGGCCGCGCGTTCTCGCTGATTCGTCCGCCGATTCCCGAATTCACCGTGCTCGGCGGCATGATGGTCGACCGCGACGACGTCGGGCATCTTTTGAACATGACGAAGTCGTTGGCATCGTTCAGGCACGCGGCGAAACTGCTCGCGCGTCATGCACGCGACCGCATGAGCTCGCCGCGCGGCACGCGTCTCGTGATGGGCAACGCGCTGATCGGGCGTCTGCTTTACTCGCTGCTTCAGCGCGGCGTGACCGTGCTGACGAGCACGAAGGTGGAGGCTTTGCACGCGGGCGCGAATGGCATCGAAGCCGTGACGCTGAGCCAGATCAACGAGCGTCGGCGCGTCAACGTGAAGGGCGGCGTGATTCTCGCGAGCGGCGGATTCAATCGTCATCCGATGCGGCGCGCCGAGATGCTGCCGGGCGCCGATGCGGCGTGGTGTCCCGGCGCGCCCGGCCACAGCGGCAACGCGCAGGATCTCGCGCTCGCGGCGGGCGCGCGCTTCGGCGTTGGCGGGCTGTCGAACGCGTTCTGGGCGCCGGTCTCCGTGCGCAAGCGCGCCGACGGTACGACCGCCGTGTTTCCGCACTTCATCATGGATCGCGGCAAGCCCGGCATGATGACCGTCGACAAGTCCGGCAGGCGGTTTCTCAACGAAAACACGTCGTATCACCTGTTCGGGATTGCGATGCAGACGGCGAACAGGACGACGCCCGCCGTGCCCGCCTATCTCGTCACGGACTCCGAAGGATTGCGCAAGTACGGCCTTGGCATGGTGCGTCCGGGCGGCAAGGGACTCGCGCCGTTTCTCGCCGATGGCTATCTCGTCGAAGGCAAGACGCTCGACGAACTGGCGGACAAGCTCGATATCGACAAGGCCGGTCTCGCCGATAGCGTCGCGCGCATGAATCGCTACGCGCAAACCGGCGTCGACGCGGATTTCCAGCGCGGCACGACCGATTATCAGAACGCCAACGGCGACGCCAACTGGACCGGCCCGAACAAGTGCCTCGGTCCGATCGGCCAGGCGCCGTTCTATGCGGTGCGGCTCTATCCGGGCGATATCGGCGCGGCGACCGGCCTCGTTATCGATACCGACGCGCGCGTGCTCGACCGCGACGACCGGCCGATCGTCGGCCTCTATGCCTGCGGCAACGATGCGCAATCGGTGATGGGCGGCGTGTATCCCGGCCCCGGCATCACGCTCGGACCCGGTCTCGCGTTCGGCTACCTCGCGGCGCGCCACGCGACGTCGCGCGCGAAGCAACCGAAGCAGGACGAAGCGCTCGATTTTCCGGTCGATCTTTCAATGCACGCGCACGCCAAATGAAGCTCGAACCGATTCTCGAATGCGACGTGCTCGTGCTCGGCTCCGGCGCGGGCGGCTTGTCGACCGCGGTCACGGCGGCCACGCGCGGCCTGTCCGTGCTCGTCTGCGAGAAGGAAGACGTGTTCGGCGGCACGACCGCGTGGTCGGGCGGCTGGATGTGGATTCCGCGCAATCCGCTCGCGACGCGCGCGGGCATCGTCGAGGATGAAAGCGCGCCGCGCACGTATCTGAAGAGCGAACTCGGCGCGCATTTCGATGCCGCGAAAGCCGATGCGCTCATCGAGCACGGTCCGCGCATGATCGAATTCTTCGAGCGCAATACGTCGATGCGTTTCATCGACGGCAACCGCATCCCCGATTTCCACACGACGCAAGGCGCGGCGACGGGCGGCCGCTCGGTCTGCGCGATGCCGTTCGACGGACGCGAGCTCGGCCCGCTCATCGACAAGCTGCGTCCGCCGCTCGCCGAAGTAACGATCAAGGGCATGGCGATCGCGTCGGGACAAGACCTCGCGCACTTCCTGAACGCGACGCGCAGCGCGAAGTCGGCGTGGCACGTCGCGAAGCGTTTCGCCGCGTTTGCGTGGCACATGCTGCGTTATCGGCGCTCGATGCATCTGGTGAACGGCAATGCGCTCGTCGCGCGGCTGCTCAAGTCGGCGGCGGATCGCGGCGTCGATCTGCGCACGCGGGCGAAGGCGGTATCGCTGACGCGCGAGGCGAATCGCGTGACGGGCGCGCGCGTCGAGATCGATGGCGTCATGCACGACGTGCGCGCGCGGCGCGGCGTCGTGCTCGCGTGCGGCGGTTATCCGCACGACGCGAAGCGGCAGACCGAAACGTTTCCCGTGATGCCGCACTGGTCCGCCGCGCCCAAGAGCAATACCGGCGATGGCATTCGCCTGGGCGAAGCGGCGGGCGCGCATTTCGACGCGTCGCTCGAAGCGCCCGCCGCGTGGGCGCCGGTGTCGCTCGTGCCGAAATCCACGGGACGCGAAGTCGCGTTTCCGCATCTGATCGAGCGCGCGAAGCCGGGTCTGATCGCCGTCACGCGCGCGGGCAGGCGCTTCACGAACGAGGCGTCGTCGTATTGCGACTTCATCTCCGCGCTCATCGGCACGACGTCGCCGGGCGAAGAGACGTGCGCGTGGCTCGTCTGCGATCACCGGTTTCAGCGCCGATACGGCCTCGGTTTCGCGAAGCCGTTTCCGTTTCCGCTGCGGCCTTACGAACGCTCGGGATATCTCAAGTCCGCGCCGACGCTCGAAGCGCTGGCGCAGCAATGCGGCATCGATGTGCGCGGCCTCGCCGATACGGTCGCCACGTACAACGGCTACGCGAAAGACGGCTTCGATCCGCAGTTCCACAAAGGCTCGACGCCGTATAACCGCGTTCAGGGCGATGCATCGCACAAGCCGAATCCGTGTCTCGCGCCGATCGTCGATGGGCCTTTTCACGCGGTGAAGATCGTGCCGGGCAGCCTCGGCACGTTCGCGGGTTTATCGACGGATGCGCGCTCGCGTGTTCTCGACGACATGCGCGCGCCGATTCCCGGCCTCTACGCGGTCGGCAACGACGCCGCGAGCATGATGGGCGGCCACTATCCCGCTGGCGGCATCACGCTCGGCCCAGCGATGACCTTCGGCTATCTCGCGGGCCTCGAACTGGCCGAACCGGCGCGCGAGGACAGCATCACGAATCTCTCCAACTTCAATCAGGCAAGGACTCTGCAATGACTCTGTACGACACGGTCACGTTGACGGTGAAGATCGGCGCGAACGCGCAGGTCTTCGAAAACATCAAGGCAAGCGGCGATGCGCCCGGCTCGAAGCTGCTCGGCTGCTGGTATTCGGATATCGGCGCGCTCGGCAAGGTCATGGTGCTGCGCGGCTTCGAATCCGAAGCGGCGCTGATCGGGGAACGCCGGCGCTTGCTGCTCGAAGGCAATCCGTTCGGCTGCGGCGAGTTCATCACCGATGTCGAAGTGAACAGCTACGCGCTCTTTCCCTTCCTGCCGCCGATCGAGCCGGCCGTGCACGGCGGCATCTACGAGATGCGCGTCTACGGCACGAAGCTCGCGAGCCTGCAACACACGATCGACGCATGGCAGAACGCCGTGCCCGAGCGCACGAAACGCTCGCCGCTCATCGGCGCGATGTACGCGCTCGACGGCACCGTGCCGCGCTTTCTCAACATCTGGCCGTACAAGAGCGTGGACGAGCGCTCGCGGATTCGCGCGGAAGCCGTGAAGGACGGCATCTGGCCGCCGAAGGGCGGACCGGCGCATCTGACGACGATGGAATCGACCATCTACGTGCCCGCGCCGTTCTCGCCGCTGCGCTAACCGGAGATTGCCGATGTCACGACGCAAGCTATCTCTGTCCGCGCTGACGATCCTCGAACTGACGCCGCCGCAGATGGTCGAGTGCGCCGCGCAGGCGGGCTACGACTTCGTCGGCCTGCGCCTCGTGCCCGCGACCGATACGGAAGTGCGCCACGAGATCGTCGGCGCGACGCCGCTGAAACGCGAGACGCTCGCGGCTTTGCGCGATACCGGCATCGGCGTGCTGGATGCCGAAATCCTGCGCCTCAAGCCCGACACGAACGTCGCCGATTACGAACCGATGCTCGCAACCGCCGCCGAGCTGGGCGCGCGCTACGTGCTCGTCGCGGGCAACGATCCCGACGGGGCCCGCACGGCCGAGCGGCTCGCCGCGCTGTGCGATCTCGCGAAGCCGTATGGCCTGTCGCCGTCGCTCGAACCGATGCCCTGGACCGACGCGAAAGACATCGTGCAGGGCGCGCGCATCGTGAAAGCGGCGCAGCGCGCGAATACGGGCCTCATCGTCGATCCGATCCATTTCGACCGCACGGGATCGTCGACGCGAACGCTGCGCGAATTGCCGCGCGAATGGTTCGGTTACGTGCAGTTCTGCGACGCGCCCGCCGAGCGCCCGACCGATCTCGAAACGTTGCTGCATCAGGCGCGCGCCGAGCGGATGATTCCGGGCGAGGGCGGCCTCGATCTCGCGGGCATTCTGCGCGCGTTGCCCGACGATCTTCCGCTCTCGCTCGAAGTGCCGATGAACGAATGGGCGAAATCGGCGAGCGCGCTCACGCGTGCGAAACGTCTGCGCGAGGCGACGATTGCATGGCTGGAGGAAACATACGCCGGTTGAATTCCGAGGTGGAATCGTGTTCTCATTCCGAATCATCGGAACTTCGAGAGACTGAAAGATGGCGGGAAATCTGGAGCGGGCGTTGTCGATCATCGAATTGCTGGCGAAAAACGGCGGGCGGATGCAACTCGCTGCCATCGCCGACACGCTCAATATTCCTCGCAGCGGCACGCATCGCCTGCTCGCGATGCTGATCGACGAAGGGTACGTGCGGCAGGACGAGGATCACGGCGAATACATGCTCGCGCTCAAGCTCGTGTCGCTCGCGCTCATCTATCTGTCGACGGGCGGCGTACTCGACGTGTCGCAGCCCGTGCTCGACCGGCTCGCGGCGCAATCCGGCGAACTGGCGCGGCTGGGCGTCGTCGAGGACGATCACATTACGTTCGTCGGCAAGGCGCAGGGCGCGAAGTCGGGGCTGCGCTACGACCCGGACATGGGCAGCCAGCCGCCCTTGCATTGCACGGCGAGCGGACAGGCGTGGCTGTCGTCGCTTTCCGATGAGGAGGCGCTCGAACTCGTGTCGAAGCAGGGCGGGCTCGGCAAGCCCGGCTCGGGCGGACCGAAGGCGCCGAAGACGATCCAGCAGTTTCTCGCCGATCTGCAGGCGGCGCGCAAACGCGGCTACGGCATCGCGAGCGAGACGTACGAGGCCGGCATGACGTCGATGGCCGCGCCGATTCATCATCCGGTGACGGGCGTCGTCGTGGGCGTCGTGAGCCTCGCCGGGCCGACGAGCCGTTTGCCGGAGGCGCGTCTGAAGGAGCTCGCGCCCGCGCTGCTGGAAGCGGCGTCGGACATGGGCGCGGCGACGTTGAGTTCGCCCTATTTCAAGCGGTCGGCGGCGAAGGTGGAGGGGAAGGCTGTCAGTGCAGGCTGATGCTGGATTAGCCCGAATGGACGAGGGGACGCGGGGAAAACGCCTGCATTATCATCGTTTTCATCATGAAACGAGAATTTGAAATGCCTACTCCACTCGATCCGATCGTGTCCGAATTTGCCACTGTCTGGCGGCGGTGGAAATGCGTCTCGTCGTGTCGATGCTGACGGCGAACTTCACCGCGCAACTCGCGACGAATCCCGCCGATATCCACGAGGTCTGCACCTTCACCGTCGGCCCGAACGAAATGCCGATGCGTCTTTTCTGCGATGAACGCGTCAGCCGGCGTCCACGGCATCGCGCGCGGATGAGGGCGCCGGCACGCCGCCTGTGGCCATCCACAGCACTTCGGCGTCTTCGTCGCTCGTTGAAATCGCCGCGTGGCCGGTGCGGCTGTCGAAGTAGATGCTGTCGCCGGCATGCAGATGCGTCGGCGCGTAGAGTTCGGAATAGAGGCACACGCTGCCGCTGATCACGTAAAGAAACTCCTCGCCTTCGTGACGGCCCCAGTCGTCGAACGCATCGAGCGTGTGCGCCGAAATGCGGATGCGAAACGGCAGCATCGCCTTGTGCGCGAGTTCGGTGGCGAGCAATTCCATCTGATAGCCGCGATACGCGTGGCGCTGTCCTTCGTTGCGGCGCGTGAGCGCGCGCCGGCCGCTCGCATTCGGCGCGGGCGCGGTGCCGAAGAGTTCGGCGAGATCGATCTGCAGGCCGCGCACGATTTTCTGAAGCACGTCGAAGGTCGGCGACATCAGCCCGTTCTCGATTTTCGACAGCGCCGAGCGCGACACGCCGCACATCCGGCTCGCGGTTTCGAGCGTCAGGTCGTGCGCGAGCCGCGCGCGTTTCACGCGGGCACCGAGATCGGAGGCGGATTGTTCGGGCGAATTCTTAGTGCCGGGGCTGGACATGGGAACGTGTGGGAGCGCTTTGTTTCCGATAATAACATCGCGCAAAACGGCGGCGAACGGCCCGCATCTGGTGACAACCCTAATATTGACGGCTGTTGTGAGCGCCATCGGCAGCGCGTATAGTCTCCTGACTTCCGAAAGTTTCTTATCAGAAACTTTTGCTCCGACGAACGAACCCGCTTCGCAAGGACTTTCATCGTGAATGCACAATCGATTCTTTCCGACCTCGGCATCGCGAGCCTCGTCACCGACGGCGATATCGCCGTCACTTCCCCGATCACGGGCGAAGTCATCGGCCGCGTGAAGCAGAACACCACCGCCGACGTCGACGCCGCGCTCGCCGCCGCCCGCACCGCGTTCGCCTCGTGGCGCAACGTGCCCGCGCCGCGCCGCGGCGAACTCGTGCGCCTGCTCGGCAATCGGCTGCGCGAGAAGAAGGAGGCGCTAGGTAGGCTCGTGTCGCTCGAAGCGGGCAAGATTCTCCAGGAAGGCTTGGGCGAAGTTCAGGAAATGATCGACATCTGCGATTTCGCCGTCGGTCTCTCGCGCCAGTTGTACGGCCTGACGATCGCGTCGGAGCGGCCGGGTCATCGCATGGCGGAGACGTGGCATCCGTTCGGCGTGTGCACGATCATCTCGGCGTTCAATTTCCCGGTCGCGGTGTGGTCGTGGAACGCGGCGCTCGCCCTCGTGTGCGGCAACGCGGTCGTGTGGAAGCCATCGGAGAAAACGCCGCTCACCGCGCTCGCCGTCGACCGCATCCTGCGCGATGCCATCGATGAATTCGGCGCGGCGCCTGCGGGCCTCGCGTCGGTCGTCATCGGCGGGCGCGAGGTCGGCGCGGCGCTCGTCGCGGACAAGCGCTCGGACATCGTCAGCGCGACGGGCAGCACGGAAATGGGCCGCAAGGTCGGCGTCGCGGTCGCGGAACGCTTCGGCCGCTCGATCCTCGAACTCGGCGGCAACAACGCGGGCATCGTGTCGCAGACGGCCAATCGCGATCTCGCGCTGCGCGGCATCCTGTTCTCGGCGGTCGGCACGGCAGGGCAGCGCTGTACGTCGCTGCGGCGTCTTTTCGTGCACGAAAGCATCTACGACGAAACCGTCGCGCGTCTGAAAGATCTCTACGCCAAAGTGCCCGTCGGCAATCCGTTGGAGCAGGGCGTGCTGATGGGCCCGCTCATCGACGTGCAGGCGTTCGCGCGCATGCAGGACGCGCTCGAACAGGCGAAGGGCGAAGGCGGCAAGGTGACGGGCGGCGAGCGCGTGACCGTGAAGGGCCACGAAAACGGCTACTACGTGCGCCCGGCGCTGGTCGAAATGCCGTCGCAGACGGAGGTCGTGCTGAAGGAGACCTTCGCGCCGATTCTCTACGTGATGCGCTACACGGATTTCGACGAAGCCATCGCCGCGAACAACGCCGCCGCGCACGGATTGTCGTCGTGCGCGTTCACCACCGATCTGCGCGAGGCCGAGCGCTTTCTGTCCGCATCGGGCAGCGACTGCGGCATCGCGAACGTGAACATCGGGCCGAGCGGCGCGGAGATCGGCGGTGCATTCGGCGGCGAGAAGGAAACCGGCGGCGGCCGCGAATCGGGCTCGGATGCTTGGAAAGCCTACATGCGCCGCGCGACCAACACGATCAACTACTCGTCGGAATTGCCGCTCGCGCAGGGCATCGACTTCAATCTGAGCTGAGGCCAACGTGAGTTCGAGCGTTGTCATCGTAGGTGGCGGCGTGATCGGCAGCTCGGTCGCGTACTTTCTGCGCGCATCGGACCCGACCGTGCAAGTCACCGTGATCGAGCGCGACCCGACTTACGCGCGTTCGTCGTCGGCGCTGTCGGCGGCCTCGATCCGGCAGCAGTTCTCGACGCCGCTTTCGGTACGCATGTCGCTCTTCGGCATCGACTTCCTGCGTTCGATCGGCGAGCGGCTCGAAGTGAACGGCGAGCGTCCGTCGATCGATCTGCACGAAGGCGGTTATCTCTTTCTGGCGACGGCGGCGGGTGCGTCGACGCTGCGCGAAAACCACGCGTTGCAGCGAGCGCTCGGCGCGGACATCAGCCTGCTCGACGCCGCGCAACTGCGCGCGCGTTTTCCGTGGCTCAACACGGACGATCTCGCGGCGGGCGCGTTCGGCGAGAGCGGCGAAGGCTGGTTCGACGGCTACGGTCTCGTGCAGGCGCTGCGTCGCAAGGCGCAGGCGCTCGGCGCGCGTTACGTGACCACGGAAGTCGTCGGCATCGAACGCGAAGGACGGCGTGCGAACGCCGTGCGCGCGGCCAGCGGCGAAACGTATCCATGCGATGTCGTCGTGAACGCGGCGGGTGCGTGGTCGCGTCCGGTCGCGGCGATGCTCGGCATCGACATTCCGGTGTTCGCGCGTCGGCGCAGCATCTTCAATGTGTCGTCGCCGGCGACGCTCGAGCGCGCGCCGTTGCTGATCGATCCCACGGGCGTCTATTTCCGTCCTGAAGGGCGCACGTATATTTGCGGCACGTCGCCCTCGGCGGACAACGATCCCGACGACCTGCCGCTCGACGAAGTCGATCACGCGCTCTTCGACGACGTGATCTGGCCGACGCTCGCGCATCGCGTGCCGGCGTTCGAGGCGCTGCGCGTCGAGCGTTGCTGGTCCGGTTATTACGAATACAACGTGCTCGATCAGAACGCGATCATCGGCCATCATCCGGATGTCGATAATTGCATCTTCGCGAACGGGTTCAGCGGACACGGCCTGCAACAAGGCCCGGCAACAGGGCGCGGCGTCAGCGAACTGATTTTGCGCGGGCGTTACGAAACGCTCGATTTATCGCCGCTCGACTGGACTCGCGTGCTGGAAGGCCGGCCGATCGTCGAAAAGAATGTCGTATAACTGATAGAAGACTGCCAACGCCGCTTTCCATAATCGATGATTCAAGTCTGCCCGGTCATGCACCGGGCATTTTTTTCGCTACGAAACAGACAGGCGGATTGGAACCGGTTCGGATTTGCGTTGCGAACGGGCATTCTTATCATCATCGTCAGGCTGGCGGGCTTCGTCCATTAATGAAATCCACTAGGGCCAGCCGCTTTCGATGAGTGCATTCTGAATCTGTCAAAACGCTTTTTTCGCGCTTCATAGATAGGAGACAAAACATGGAAGCCAATACGAGCGCGCATTTCTACGCCTGGATCGACGACGGCGAGCTGCCGCACGACACGAGCGTTCCGGTGTCGCATCGTTCGAGTCAGGTATCGGCGGAACCCGAATATATCGCAGAGATTTGCGGACGTTTCGGCAAGACCGATGAGGAAAAAAACTCCTGCGTCATTCGCGGATATAACTGACGCCCTTTAATGCAGTGTGTTGCGTTCGTGAGACGCTTTGTCACGACGCATATTTACGCGGACAAATATGCGCCATGCGATTCATGACGGACCTTCATGAAACGCATATAGCGAATTTCTGTGTGCGTTGCCAAACGGAACGCGGTCCGGTGAGTTTGTAAATCGGAACTGCGTAAATCGAACCCGCCGCGTGCGGGTTTTTTCCATTCTGGATGTCCGGAAAACAGGTTCGTGCCGCCCGGCAGCGCCTGGCCGCCGATGGCACAATCGCCGCAACGCAGGCAATCAGGAGCAAAGGTGGCGAACCTGGATCTGGACAATCCGTTTCTCGAAGCGCTCGGCGCGACGCTCACGGAATGGCGCGCGGGCTACGCCGAATTCACGATGCCGATACACGCCGGGCATCTGAACCGGCAGCGCATCCTGCAAGGCGGCGCGATCGCCACGCTGCTCGACGCCGCTTGCGGCTACGCCGGTCTCTTTCCGACCGGCGCCGCGCCTGTGCACGGCTTCACTCTTTCGCTGACCGTGAACTATCTCGATCGCGGCATCGGCGACAAGGTCGTCGCAAAAGGCTTTCTCGAACGTCAGGGACGCTCCGTCTATTTTGCACGCGGCGAAGCGTGGGTCGACGATCGCGTGATGATCGCGAGCGCGCAAGGCACCTTCAAATACGCGCGCTGATGGCTACCCGCAATCTCCTTCGGCGTCTCGATCTCACGACGCTGCAACTCTTTCTCGCGGTGTTCGAGGAAGGCACGCTCACGCGCGCGGCGGAACGCGAGGCGATCGCGGTGTCGGCGGCGAGCAAGCGTCTGCTCGAACTGGAGCAGGCCGTCGGCGCCGCGCTGTTCGAACGCAAGGCGCGCGGCATGGCGCTGACGCCGGCGGGCGAAACGCTGCTTCATCACGCGCGGCGCGTGCTGCGCGATGTCGAGAACATCGGCATCGAACTCGCGGAACATGCGAGCGGCGTCCGCGGCTACGTGCGGATGATGGCGAATCTCTCGGCGATCGTCGAATTCCTGCCGGAAGACTTGCGCGCGTTTTCGTCCGTGCACGAGCAGATCAAGATCGATCTCGAGGAGCGCCCGAGCGGCGGCATCGTGGAAGGCGTCGCGGACAGTCTCGTCGACCTGGGCATCTGTTCCGGCGACGCCGACACGCGCGGCCTCGAAACCGCGCATTACCGGCACGACCGGCTCGCGCTCGTCATGCCCGGCGATCATCCGCTGGCGAAGCGCGCGAGCATCGCATTCGCGCAGACGCTCGACTTCGATCACATCGGGCTGCATTCGGCGAGTTCGATCAACCAGCGCACGCATCTCGCGGCGCGTCAGGCGGGGCGCGCACTGCGGTTGCGCATCCACGTTCCCGGTTTCGACGCCGTGTGCCGCATGGTGCAGGCGGGCATGGGCGTCGGCGTGCTGCCGATGCAGGTCTTCGAAGCGATGGGTCGTCAGCTCGGACTCGCGGCCGTCGCGCTCGACGACGACTGGGCAGCGCGCAGCCTCGTGATCGTCGTGCGCGATTCGGATGCGCTATCGCCCGTGAGCCGGCTGCTGTTCGATCATCTGCGGACCGTCGAAGCAGGCATTTAGCATTCAAAAAACCGGCGAGCGTTCGCGTTTGACGAACGATGCTTGCCGAAATGCGGTTGGACGCCCCCGAGCGTTCGCCAATAAGCTTGTCTCCATCGAAAAGCACATCATCAGGAGACAGCGGCATGAGCGGACCTCTTCAGGGCATTCGCGTCATCGAAATCGGCACGCTGATCGCCGCGCCGTTCGCGGCGCGCATGCTGGCCGAATTCGGCGCGGAAGTCATCAAGATCGAAGCGCCGAATACCGGCGATCCCCTGCGCAAATGGCGCAAGCTGCACGAGGGCACTTCGCTCTGGTGGTATCTGCAATCGCGCAACAAGAAGTCGGTGTGCGTGAATCTCAAGTCGCCCGAAGGCGCGGACGTGATCAAGCGTCTCGCCGCCGATGCCGACATCGTCATCGAAAACATGCGGCCCGGCGCGCTCGAAAAACTCGGTCTCGGCTGGGACGTTTTGCATGCAATAAACCCGAAGCTCACGATGGTCCGCATCTCCGGCTACGGCCAGACGGGTCCGTACCGCGACCGGCCGGGCTTCGGCGCGATCGGCGAGGCGATGGGCGGCATCCGTTACACGACGGGCGACGCAGAAGGGCTGCCGGCGCGCGTCGGCGTGAGTCTCGGCGATTCGCTCGCTTCGCTGCACGGCGTGATCGGCGCGCTGATGTCGGTGCTGCGCGTGAAGACCGGCAAGGGCGACGGCCAGGTGGTCGATGTCTCGCTCGTCGAAAGCGTGTTCAATCTGATGGAAAGCCTCGTGCCCGAATACGATCTGCTCGGCCATGTGCGCGAGCGCAGCGGCGGGGCGCTGCCGGGCATTGCGCCGTCGAACACGTATCGCACGGAGGATGGCGGCTTCGTTGTGATCGCGGGCAACAGCGACCCGATCTACAGGCGGCTCATGAACGTGATCGGCCGTCCCGATCTCGCGGACGATCCCGCGCTTGCCCGCAACGACGGCCGCGTGCGTCACAGCGCAATGCTCGACGAAGCGATCACCGCGTGGACCTCGCATCACTCGATGGACGATGTCCTGGCGACGCTCGAACGCGAGGAAGTGCCGTCGGGTCGCATCTACTCCGTCGCGGACATCGTCAACGACGCGCATTACCAAGCGCGCGACATGCTGCTGAAGGCAGAACTGCCGGGCGGCGCATCGGTGAAGATGCCGGGCATCGTGCCGAAGCTCTCCGATACGCCGGGCGAAGTGCACTGGCAAGGCCCGGCGCTCGGCGAGCATACGCAATCGGTGCTCGAATCGCTCGGCTTCGCCGCGGATGAAGTGGAACGGCTGCGTGCCGAAGGAGCGGTGCAATGAATTACGAATACAAAGAACCGTTGGTCGTGCAGGAGGTCGCGCCGCGCGACGGTCTGCAGATCGAAAAGCAGTGGGTCGAGACCGAAGACAAGATCGCGCTGATCGACGCATTGTCGGCGTGCGGCTTCACGCGCATCGAGGCGGGCTCGTTCGTGTCGCCGAAAGCGATTCCCGCGCTGCGCGATGGCGACGCGGTCTTCAACGGCATCCGGCGCGGGCGAGGCGTGATCTACGTCGCGCTCGTGCCGAACGTGAAGGGCGCCGAGCGCGCGCTCGCCGCGGGCGCCGATGAACTGAACCTCGTGATGTCCGCGAGCGAGACGCACAATCGCGCGAACATGCGTATGAGTTGCGAGTCGTCGCTGGCCGGTTTCGGCAATGTCGTTCGGCTCGCCTCCGGCAAGGCTTCGCTGAACGCGACCGTCGCGACCGCGTTCGGCTGCCCGTTCGAGGGGCGCATCGACGAAGAGCGCGTCGTGTCGATCGCGCGGACGTATCGCGAAATGGGCATCGACGGCATCACGCTCGCGGATACCACCGGCATGGCGAATCCGCGTCAGGTCGCGCGGCTGGTCGCACGCGTGCTCGAACACGTCCCCGCCGCCGATCTGACGCTGCACTTTCACAATACGCGCGGCCTCGGCCTCGCCAACGTCCTCGCTGCCTACGACACCGGCGCGCGCCGTTTCGACGCCGCGCTCGGCGGTCTCGGCGGCTGTCCGTTCGCGCCGGGCGCTTCGGGAAACATCTGCACCGAAGACCTCGTGAACATGTGCGATGAGATGAGCATTCCGACGGGCATCGATCTGCCAAGGCTGATTGCGCTGTCGCGCACGTTGCCCGCGCTCGTCGGACACGAAGTGTCGGGACAAGTCGCGAAGGCGGGACGCAATTGCGATCTGCATCCGGCGCCCGATTACGTGCAAGCGATCTAATTCAAAAGACCAAAACAACACTGGAGACAAAACATGAGCGATCTAAGCGTCCACGCGGCCGATGAGCCGCACATTGTCGGCAACACCTCGCACATCATCCGCAAGGTGGCATTGCGGCTCATGCCGCTCATCATGCTGTGCTATTTCTTCGCGTTTTTCGACCGCATCAATATCAGCTTCGCGAAGTTTCAGATGCAGAGTTCGCTCGGCCTGTCGGACACCGCATACGGTCTCGGCGCGAGTCTTTTCGTGATCGGCTATGTGCTCTTCGAAGTGCCGAGCAACATGCTGCTCTACAAGGTCGGCGCGCGCCGCTGGATCGCGCGCATCATGATTTCGTGGGGCATCGCGACCGCGCTCATGGTCTTCGTGCAGACGGAATGGCAGTTCTACGGACTGCGCTTCATCATCGGCGCGATGGAAGCGGGCTTCGCGCCGGGCGTGCTGTATTACCTGACGCTGTGGTTTCCGGCGAGCTATCGCGGGCGCATCACGTCGATGCTGTTTCTCGCGTCGGCCTTCTCGGGGCTTTTCGGTGCGCCGCTGTCGGGGCTCGTGCTCGGGCATCTGAATGGCGTCGCGGGCATCGCGGGATGGCACTGGCTGTTCCTGCTCGGCGGCCTGCCGTGCGTGCTGCTTGGCATTCTCGTGCTGAAGGTGCTGAAAGATCGCGTCGATGACGCCGCGTGGCTCACGAGCGACGAGAAGACGTATCTGAAGAGCCAGATCTCGACGCAAAGTCAGCATACCGACACCGGCCATTCGCTGTTCGGCGCGATCAGGACGCCCGGCTTCCTGATGCTCGGCCTGATCTACTTCCTGATTCAGATCGCGTCGTACGGTCTCAACTTCTGGGCGCCGCATCTGATCCGGGCGGCGGGCACGCAGAATCCGACGATCATCGGCTTGCTCACGGCCGTCCCATATATCTGCGGCGCGATCTGCATGGTCGTGGTCGGCCGCATGTCGGACCGGTCGGGCGAGCGCCGCAAGTTCGTCGCGACGCTGCTCGTGATGGCGGCTGCCGGCTTCTTCGCGGCGGGCATCTTCGACAAGCAGACGACGCTGCTCATCGCCGCGCTCGGCGTCATGGGCGCGGGTGTGATCGCCTCGATTCCGGCGTTCTGGGCGCTGCCGCCGAAGCTCTTGACCGGCGCGGGCGCGGCGGGCGGGATTGCGCTGATCAACACGCTGGGGCAACTGGGCGGCATCGTGAGCCCGGTGATGGTCGGCCGCATCCGCGACACGATGGGCAGCACGACGCCCGCGCTGTATGCGATCGGCGCGATGAGCGTGCTGTGCGCGCTGTTGCTGCTCTTCGGCTTGCCGCAGACGCTCAGGCAGAAGGATCATTCGGAGCGCAAAGCCTGACGCCAAGGCTTCTGCGAACGGGAAAGCGCCCGGCGGACTGCATGTCCCCGGGCGCTTTTTGCATTTTGCATCTGGCGTTTTGCATTCATCAGGCCAGATGGCATCTTGCATGCCGCATTCAGTCTCGCATCAATCCTTCCACGTCCACTCGCGGATCTCGTCGCGATCGATGCCTTCCTCATGCGCGTACCGCACGCTCTCGATGATCTGGTTCTTGAGCCATTCCTTCGTATGCGCGCTGCTGCCCGCGATGCGCGGCACGCGGTCGATCACGTCGATCGCGAGCGTATAGCGATCCACGCCGTTGATGATCGCGAGTTCGAACGGCGTGTTGATGTTGCCGCGCTCGCGATAGCCGTGAACGTGCATGTTCGCGTGATTCGTGCGGTTGTACGTGAGCTTGTGCACGAGCGACGCGTACGAGTGGAAGTTGAAGATCACGGGTTTGTCGCGCGTGAAGATCGAATCGAAATCGCGATGCGACAAGCCGTGCGGATGCTCGGTGTCCGGCAGCAGCCTGAAGAGATCCACGACGTTGACGAAGCGGATCTTCAGATCGGTGCAATGCGCCTTCAGGATTTCGACGGCGGCGAGCGCTTCCATCGTCGCGATATCGCCCGCGCACGCGATCACGACATCCGGCTCCGCGCCCTGATCCGTCGACGCCCAGTCCCAGATGCCGATGCCCTTCGCGCAATGCACGATGGCGTCCTGCATGTTCAGATATTGCAGATGCGGCTGCTTGTCCGCGACGATCACATTCACGTAGTCGTGCGTGCGCAGACAGTGATCCGCGACGCTCAACAGGCAGTTCGCATCTGGCGGCAGATAGATACGCACGACGTTCGGGCTCTTGTTCGTGACGACATCGAGAAAGCCGGGATCCTGATGCGTGAAGCCGTTGTGATCCTGCCGCCACACGAGCGACGTGATGAGCAGGTTGATCGACGGCACCGGCGCGCGCCAGCCGACTTCGGTTTTTGCTTTTTCGAGCCACTTCGCGTGTTGGTTGAACATCGAATCGATGACGTGCACGAACGCTTCGTAGGTCGCGAAAAGACCGTGACGCCCGGTGAGCACGTAACCTTCGAACCAGCCTTCGAGCGTGTGCTCCGACAGCATCTCCATGACGCGTCCGTCGACGGACAGCGCGCCGCCGTCTTCGTCTTCGGGCAGCGTCTGTGCGATCCAGCGCTTGCCCGATACTTCGTACACGCCGTCGAGCTTGTTGCTCGCGGTCTCGTCCGGGCCAAAGAGACGGAAGCTCGTCATGTTGCGGCGGATCACTTCGCGCAGGAACGTGGCGAGCACGGCCGTCGGCGACGTGTAGACGCTTGCGGCGCGTTTGAACTCGAACGCGTAGTCGCGGATATCGGGCATGTCGAGCGATTGCCGCAGCGCGCCGCCGTTCGCGTGCGGATTCGCGCTGATGCGGCGCGTGCCTTCGGGCGCGAGCGCGCGCAGCGGTTCGATCAGACGGCCGTCTTCATCAAACAGTTCCTCGGGCTTGTAGCTGCGCAGCCACGCTTCCAGTTGCGCGAGACTGCGGGGATTGCTTACGGCATCCGCGATCGGCACCTGATGCGAGCGCCAGTAATCCTCGACCTTCCGGCCGTCGACTTCCTTCGGTCCGGTCCAGCCTTTGGGCGTGCGCAACACGATCATCGGCCAGCGCGGGCGCGTCACGTTCTCAGGATTGGCGCGCGCGTTCGCCTGAATCGCGCGGATATCGGCGATGCAGCGTTCCAAGGTCGCGGCCATGCGCTGATGCATCGTTTCCGGATCGTCGCCTTCGACGAAATGCGGCGCGTAGCCGTAGCCCCTGAACAGGTCTTCGAGCTCGTCGTGCGGAATGCGCGCGAGGATCGTCGGATTGGCGATCTTGTAGCCGTTCAGGTGGAGAATCGGCAGCACGGCGCCGTCGGTCGCGGGATTGAGAAACTTGTTCGAATGCCACGATGTGGCGAGCGGGCCGGTTTCCGCTTCGCCGTCGCCCACGACCGCCGCGACGATCAGATCGGGATTGTCGAACGCCGCGCCGAACGAATGCGACAGGCTGTAACCGAGCTCGCCGCCTTCGTGAATCGATCCCGGCGTTTCCGGCGTGCAATGCGAGCCGATGCCGCCCGGCGACGAAAACGCGCGAAAGAGCTTGAGCATGCCGCGCTCGTCGAAACTGCGATCGGGGTAAATCTCCGAGTAATGGCCTTCGAGCCACGAGTTCGCGAGCGTCGCGGGCGCGCCATGGCCGGGACCGGAGACGAACAGGACGTTCAGATCATCGCGCTTGATGAGCCGGTTCAGATGTACCCAGACGAACGACTGGCCGGGATCGGAGCCCCAGTGTCCGAGCAGACGCCGCTTGATGTGTTCGCGCTCGAGCGGCTCGCGCAGCAGCGGATTCGCGCGCAGGTAAATCATGCCGACCGAAAGATAATTGCAGGCCCGCCAGTAGGCGTCGATCTTCGCGAGAAGATCGGGATCGAGAGGCGTCTCGAGGGCGGTCGTGCCAGTGACGTCGTCGTTCAATTGGTTCTCCTGATGAGTGAGAGGATTGGTCGAGCGTCGTGCGTGCGGCTTGCGCAGATCGAATCCTGCGCGCTGGTTAATGATCGGCTGTGATTGTGGCGGTTTGGTTGCAGGGCACGCGCGGCGCCGTCCGGTACATCTTACCGGCGGCGCGGCAACGATGGTGGCGAGCGCGTCATTCCATCGCGGCGTGGCGGAGGTCGTAGTCCATGATAAGCGCGCGGTTATCTTCCCACATGCCGATGTAATGAACCATGAAGCTGTCCGGGCGGCGATAGACCCAGGGCGTGTTCAGTTCGATGAAATCGTAAATGCGCGTCGCATCGAAGTCCGGCAGCGAGTGGAAGACATCGATGAAGTAATACTGATCGCCCTGGTTCGCATAGATGTGGGATCTGTCGTCCAGGTTCCGGCACCTTTCGATCACGCGCGCGAGAGCGTCGTAGTTCTGCTGATTGCGCTGAAAGCCCATGATGCCGGAGTTGAACGCCCATGTTCCGATATCGCGTGCCAACACGGTGTCGCGTTCGCGCGTGAGCGGTTCGAGACGGCGGTTCATGTCGTTGATGAGCACATCGGCATCGAGCCAGAACACCCATTGATGATGCGGCAAGTACGCGTGCAGCAACGCGGCCTTGTGCCAGTTCGCCGACGTCTTTCCGTCGTTCAATCGCGGCGGAACATCGCGATGCACGTAAAGCGTGTAACCGTGGCGTTTGCAATATTGCCTGATGTTGGCCTCGGCGATGCGCCCGTACTGCGCGATATTCGGCGTATAGAGCATGACGATCGCGATCGCGTGGTTCGGTTGATAGACGCTTTGCGTTTCGGTTTCATGCACGCCCGAATTGGCGAGCGAGAGAAACGGCGTTGCGCGCGTCCTGCATTCGTTGATGTGTTCAAACGCTGCCGCACGAAGCCGCCGATGATGTTTCTCGTCGCGAAAGCAGGTGGAGAAGCTGTTCCACGTCGCCCAGACGCATTCGAGATTGACCGCGGCCGGAAGCACAACGTACACGTCGCCGACGCGGAACTGTTGCGGGCAAATCGTGAAGTCATGCAGCATTTCGCCTTCGTTTTCCGGCAACGCGACGCCGAGCCGGCAGCGGCCGACGAGATCCGCGAGCTTGCGGCGCACCGGTTCTGTATTGCGGAAGATGAGGATATCCGTCTGCGGGATATGGCCTTCGGCGCAAGTCAGGAGCCAGTCGCGCCCGGCCATGAGATCGGGCAATGCGACGGGCCGCAGTATCGCGGCGTTCTCGCTCAGCAGCATGAGGATTTCGTTCGGCGCGGCGCGGCTCAAATGACGCAGCAACGCTTCGTACTTGTAGACCCATTGCAGGTGCTTGTTGCTTCCCGACAAATCGGACAAGTCGATCTCGATGTGGCGATAGCCGAATTCCCGTGCGTAGTGGCGATGGTTGGCGAGCGCGCCGGGCGCGTGGTCGGACAGAAGGCTTAGGACGATCATGAGCGGCGGAAAGCGTTTGAACGGATTGCTTGGGCGAACCGCCTAGCATCGCTGTAAAGCGTTCCGGGTCGCATGGGAACTGTCCGAAAAGCGCCAGTAATACGCCGTTTCTCAAGCGCCCATAGAATGTCCGAATGATCCGAAAATCCGCTTCCATCGCCGACGCGCTGCACGGCTTTCATCCCGCCGTCGCCGCGTGGTTCGGCGCCCGCTTTCCCGCGCCGACCGCGGCGCAGGCGCGCGCGTGGCCGCTCGTCCACGCGCGCCGCTCGACGCTCGTCGCCGCGCCGACCGGCTCCGGCAAGACGCTTACCGCGTTTCTCGCCGCCATCGACGAACTGGTGCGTGACGGCGTCGCGCGCGGCGGGACGCTGCCGGACGAGACGCGCGTCGTATACGTGTCGCCGCTGAAGGCGCTGTCGAACGACATCCACGTCAATCTGGAGGAGCCGCTCGCGGGCATCGCCCAGACCTTGCGCGAATCCGGCGTGGCGGCGCCCGAGATTCGCGCGGCCGTCCGTACCGGCGACACGACGCAGCAAGAGCGCAACGCCGTCAGGAAGCGCCCGCCGCATATCCTCGTTACGACGCCGGAATCGCTCTACGTGCTGCTGTCGTCCGATTCCGGCCGCGCGATGCTTTCGACCACGCGCACGGTGATCGTCGATGAGATTCATGCGGTCGCGGGCAGCAAGCGCGGTTCGCACCTGAGCCTGTCGCTCGCGCGCCTCGACGCGCTGTGCGAGGAAGCGGGCGGGCAGCGGCCCGTGCGCGTCGGCTTGTCGGCGACGCAAAAGCCGATCGAACTCGTCGCGAAGTTTCTCGTCGGTGATAACCAGCCCTGCGAGATCGTCGATGTCGGACATGTTCGAGCGCGCGATCTCGCGCTCGACCTCCCGCCGATGCCGCTCGAAGCGATCATGTCCAACGACATGTGGGAGCGCGTCTACGACCGTCTCGCGGAGCTTGCCGGGCTGCATCGGACGACGCTCGTCTTCGTCAACACGCGGCGCATGGCCGAGCGCGCGGCACGGCATCTGACCGAGCGCCTCGGCAAGGAAGCCGTCGCCGCACATCACGGCAGTCTTGCGCGCGAGCATCGGCTGGACGCGGAGCAGCGTCTGAAGCGCGGCGAACTGCGCGTGCTGATCGCGACGGCGTCGTTGGAACTGGGCATCGATATCGGCGATGTCGATCTCGTCTGCCAGATCGGCTCGCCCGGCTCGATCGGCGCATTCTTGCAGCGTGTCGGGCGCTCCGGGCATCACGTCGGCGGCGTGCCGAAAGGACGGCTTTTCCCGACCTCGCGCGACGATCTGATCGAATGCGCGGCGCTCCTCGATTGCGTGCGGCGCGGCGAACTCGATGCCCTGACGATCCCGCACGCGCCGCTCGACGTGCTCGCGCAGCAGATCACCGCCGAAGTCGCGTGCCGCGAGTGGGGCGAGGACGCACTGTTCGAGCGCATCACGCGCGCGTATCCGTACGCGACGCTCGATCGCGCGCATTACGAGGCCGTGCTGCGCACGCTCGCGGAAGGCTATACCGGACGGCAGGGCGTGCGCGCGGCGTACGTGCATCGCGATGCGGTCTCGCGCACGCTGCGCGGCCGTCGCGGCGGCAAGCTGACGGCCGTGACCTCGGGCGGCGCGATACCGGACAACGCCGATTTCGCCGTGATCCTCGAACCGCAAGGCTTGCAGATCGGCACGGTGAACGAGGATTTCGCCGTCGAGAGTCTCGCGGGCGACATCTTTCAGCTCGGCAATACGTCGTACCGGATCGTGCGCGTGGAAGGCGGGCGCGTGCGCGTCGAAAACGCGAACGGCCAGCCGCCGAACATCCCGTTTTGGCTCGGCGAAGCGCCGGGCCGCAGCGACGAGCTTTCTCATGCGATTTCGCGTCTGCGCGCCGATGTCGACGCATGGCTCGATAGCGGCGTCGAAGCGACGGTCGCGCGGCTTGCACAAGAAAGTGGCATCGACATCGAAGCCGCGCGGCAGATCGTCGATTATCTGGCGCGTTCGCGCGCCGCGCTGACCGTGCTGCCGACGCAGGACACGCTCGTCATGGAGCGCTTCTTCGACGAATCCGGCGGCACGCAGCTCGTCATCCACGCGCCGTTCGGCAGCCGCGTGAATCGTGCGTGGGGACTCGCGCTGAGAAAGCGCTTCTGCCGCACGTTCAACTTCGAGCTGCAGGCGGCCGCGACCGAGGACGCGATCGTGCTGTCGCTGACGGGCAGCCACAGCTTTGCGCTCGATGACGTCTGGCGCTATCTGAAATCGGCGACTGCCGAGCACGTGCTGATCCAGGCGCTGCTCGACGCGCCGCTCTTTGGCGTGCGCTGGCGCTGGAACGCGACCAACTCGCTTGCGCTGCCGCGCTATACCGGCGGGCGCAAGGTCGCGCCGCAGTTGCAGCGCATGAAAAGCGAGGATCTGCTCGCGGCGGTGTTCCCGGATCAGGTCGCGTGCGCGGAAAACATCTCGGGCGAGCGCGACGTGCCGACGCATCCGCTCGTCGAGCAGACGATCGACGATTGCCTCCACGACGCGATGGATGCCGACGCGTGGCTCGCGCTCCTGCGGCGCATCGAAGCAGGCGATGTGCGGCTCGTCACGCGCGAATTGCCCGCGCCGTCGCCGCTCGCGGCCGAGATTCTGTCGGCGCGGCCGTATGCGTTTCTCGACGATGCGCCGCTCGAGGAACGCCGCACGCAGGCCGTGCTCGCGCGCCGATGGAGCGATCCGCATTCGGCGGACGATCTCGGCGCGCTCGATCCCGACGCCATCGCGAGCGTGCGCGACGAAGCCTGGCCCGAAGTCACGAGCGCCGATGAAATGCACGAGGCGCTTTCGACGCTCGCCTGCATCGCCGAATCCGAAGCGCAACGCGACCCGCAATGGATCGCGTGGCTGGATGCGCTCGCGCGCTCCGGCCGAGCGACGCGTCTGCAGATCGCGGAGCACGACGCGCTGTGGACGCCCGTCGAACGTCTCGCGTGTGTGCGCGCCGTCTACGAGCATGCGCCGATGCATCCGTCGCTGCAGCCGCCGCCCGGTTTCGACGATGCGTGGACAACCGACGACGCGCTCGTCGAAATCGTGCGCGCGCGTCTGTCTGGATTCGGGCCGCTGACGGTGCCGGAGATCGCGCGTCCGCTCGCGCTGCCCGCGTCGGCGATCGCGCTCGCCCTGACGCGGCTCGAAGCGCAGGGCTACGTGATGCGCGGACGGTTCACGCCGGGCGCGCAGGTCGAAGAGTGGTGCGAGCGGCATTTGCTCGCGCGGATTCATCGCTATACGGTGCGGCGGCTGCGTCGCGAAATCGAGCCGGTCGAGCGGCAGGATTTCATGCGCTTTCTGCTCGAATGGCAGCGCGTCGCGCCCGATTCGCGCGGCGAGGGCCGCGACGCGCTCGGCGCCGTGCTCGAACAGCTCGAAGGTTTCGAGGCGCCCGCCGTCGCGTGGGAGGAAGAAATACTGCCGGCGCGCATCGCCGATTATTCGGGCATGTGGCTCGACGATCTGTGCCGCGCGGGCAAACTCATGTGGACGCGTCCGGCAGGACGCTCGCGCGCATCGGGCGGTCCGGTGCGCGGCACGCCGATCGTGCTGCTGCCGCGCCGTCACCTCGATGCATGGAACGCGCTCATGCGTCCCGACGAAGCGCCGCAACTGTCGTCGCGTGCCGAACGCGTGTTCGACGCGCTGAAAGCGCACGGCGCGATGTTCTTCGACGAACTGCTCTCCGACGTGCGCCTTCTGCGCACCGAACTCGAAGACGCGCTCGGCGAACTGGTCGCGCTCGGACTCGTCAATGCCGACAGTTTCGCGGGCCTGCGCGCGCTGCTCGCTCCGGCGGCGAAGCGCAACGCGTTCGCGCGGCGTCCGAGGCGCGGTGGCCTCTTCATCGGCGGAATGGACGACGCGGGCCGCTGGGCGCTCCTGCGCCGCGCGAAACCGGACGACGCGCGCGAAGACGGCGATCTCGAACACATCGCGCTGACGCTTTTGCGGCGCTACGGTGTCGTGTTCTGGCGTCTTCTGGAGCGCGAGGCGCAATGGCTGCCGCCGTGGCGCGATCTGCTGCGCGTCTATCACCGGCTGGAAGCGCGCGGCGAGATTCGCGGCGGGCGCTTCGTCGCCGGGCTCGCGGGCGAGCAATTCGCGCTGCCCGAAGCCGTGCCGCTGCTGCGCGACATGCGCAAGCGGCCGAAGGACGGCGTGTTCGTGGCGCTGTCGGCGGTCGATCCGCTCAATCTCGTCGGCACCTTGCTGCCGGGAGAAAAGGTGCCGGCGCTCGCAGCCAATCGCGTGCTGTATCTCGACGGCGTGCCGGTCGGCGCGGTGGTCGCGGGCAAGACGCGCTATTTCGGCGATTTCGATGGAGAAGGGCGCGAGCGCATGCGTCTCGCGCTCGTCAAGCGCACGGCGCGTTCGCTCGGCAGTTCCATCGGCAGCGGAGTGACGGGCGCGAGCATGCCGACGCGCCATTGAAGCGGCGAAGGACGCGATCCCTCGCCGCTATCGACGTTATTTCTTCGAGACGAATCTCGTGGTGAACGGACCGGCCTGCGTAGCGGGCACGTCCTTCACCTGCACGCCCGGATAATCGACGACGCGATTTGTCGCCGATGCCGGCCGGATGCGAAACAATGGACGCACGCCATCGCGCGCGCCGCCGACGATCGTATGCATCGCCTGCCTGTCGAGTTCGACGCTGTCGGCGAGATCCCTGATTTTGATGACGGCCATGGATGCTTCCTCCAGAGTGGGGAGTCGCAATCGAGTATAGACAATCGTCTTCGATGTGCCGGAGCGACTCCGTGATCCGCAACACCGATCGCGCGTGAACGCCAATGGCGGCACAAGGCGCGTGCCTTCTGCCGCAAAGACGTTCGTGAAGACCAATGCGAATCGCGTGCCAACGCCGCGTGCGAGCGGCACGAACTGTCCAGTGCGTTGATTTTTCGATCCTTTTTGCCACGCGGCGAGTTCGTGCCAAGCGTATTTCGATGGCGTGACGCCAACACTCGTCATCGATGTGTCGGTCTCCGAACGACATGTGCGCGATGCCGCTCATGATCGAAAACGCCATTTGCGAAAGCTCCATGTGAAGGCTAGTATCGAACGATCACCGGGGTTTTGTTACGACAAGTAGTTGTCGATCGATTGGAGCCGCGTCGCGTCGCACAGATGACAAGTTTTGCGCAAGCGATTCGTACTTATCGGGGCGACGGCGGGTCGCGCGACGAGTTCTTTGCGGGAGTGGACGGCGCACTGGCGACCGAACAGACTCCGGCAAGGCGGCTCATGGAGATCCTCGACGAGGAGCACGCGGCGCGGCCGTTGCCCCCCGACATCTATGCGGCCATCCGCCGCCGCATCGAGCATGCGGCGCGCATGCGTCCCGAAGCCGATTCCCCTACCGGGCCCGCGAGCCGCGACGAGACGCGTCTGCAAACGTCGCCGGGTTTCGCGCCGCCGCCTTCGCGCGATCCGAGCGGCGGCACCGGGAGTCAGGCGACGCAAGTGATGGTCGATCACGATCAGCAGATGAAAGGCGTCGGCGACACGCTCAACAGCCGCTTCGTGCTGGAAGAATGTCTCGGCATCGGCGGAATGGGGACCGTGTACAAGGCGCTCGATCTGCGCAAGCTCGAAGCGTCGGACCGGCGGCCGTATGTCGCGATCAAGGTGCTCAATCTCCAGTTCCGCGGCAATCCGAAATCGCTGATCGCGTTGCAGCGCGAGGCGCGCAAGGCGCAGCAGCTCGCGCATCGGAATATCGTCACCGTGTACGACTTCGACCGCGACGGTCAGGTCGTCTATCTGACGATGGAATATCTGTCCGGCCAGCCCCTCTCGCGTCTGCTTCGGAACCCGAACTTCAAGGGCATGCCGTTCTCCGAGGTCTTTCCGATCTTCAAGGGCATGGCCAACGCGCTCGCCTACGCGCACGAACGCGGCTTCGTGCACTGCGATTTCAAACCGGCCAACGTGTTTCTCACGGACACGTCGGAAGTGAAGGTGATCGACTTCGGCATTTCGCGCGTGATCCAGCGGCCCGAGGAGGAAACCGAGGCGACCGTGTTCGATCCCGGCAGCCTCGGCGCGCTCACGCCCGCGTACGCGAGCCCGGAGATGCTGGAGCATCGCGAGCCCGATCCGCGCGACGACATTTACGCGCTCGGCTGCATCACCTACGAATTGCTGACGGGCAAGCATCCGTTCGATCGCGTGCCCGCGCTGCAGGCGAGAAGCGCGGGCATGAAGCCGCAGCGTCCCGAGCATCTCGGCAACAAGCAGTGGAAAGCGCTGAAGGCCGCGCTCGCATTCGAACGCGAAGCGAGGACGCCGAGCGTCACGCAATTTCTCGAAGATATCGCCGACGAAAATGCCGCGTCGCCCGCGGGCCGCAAGGGAAAAAAAGGCGGCGTGCCGAAGTTTGCGATCGGCGCGGCGGCGCTCGTGGCCCTGCTGGCGGCGGGCGCGGGATATTACTTCTACGATCAGTCGAGGGGCGGCGAGGAAGTTGCGCACGAAGCGCCGCCCGCGCCGGCAGAAGGCAGCGCCGCGGGAACGGTGACACCGCATTCGCCCGGCGCGCCCCCCGCTTCGGCGGCGGTGGCGGTCACGCCCGCCGTGCCCGCGACGCCCGTTCCCGAACTCACGATGGCCGCCGTCACGCCCGTGCTCGGGAGCGTGCCGTGCTCGGCGCTGGTGGCGTCGGTGCATGATCAGACCGTCGACGTGCAGGGCTTCGTATCGCAGAAATACGGTCTCGCGCGACTGAAGGAAGCGCTCGGCCGCGTGCCAGGCGTGAAGACGACGAACTTCGGCGTGCAGCCGGTCGCCGACGACAAATGCGATCTGCTCCAGGTGTACGGCCCGTTCTGGACGGCCAACCGCCAGTCGGGGCGACCGGCATCGGTGCACACGCGCTCGCGCGCGACGAGCCTCACCGAAGGCGACCCGCTCATCGTCGATCTGATGACGCCCGCGTTCGAGTCCTACGTCAACGTCGACTATTTCATGCTCGATGGCAGCGTCGTGCATCTGTTGCCGAACGCGCGCTCGCGCGACAACCAGGCGCCCGCAAACTACACGGCGACCATCGGCACAATGGGCGACTGGGTCGTCGGCAAGCCGTTCGGTTCGGAGATGATCGTGCTGACAGTCACGCCCGCGCCGCTCTTCGACTCGCCGCGCCCCGACAGCGAAGCGAAGTCCGAATATCTGCGCGCCGTCGACAAGCGGCTCTCGGCGCTCGCGGGCAAATACGGCCGCGAGCGCGTCGCCGTCGATATCTTCCAGATCACGACGCAAGCCAAAAAGTAGCGCCGGCTCAGGGTTTCGTGGCGGACGCCAGCACACAGGGCATCGGCACGAGCAGCTCGCCGTGCCGCGCGTACGCCGTCACGCGGGCGTGCACTTCCTGCGCGATTGCGGCAAGCGCGCTTTTCGATTGCGCGCGCAGCAGCGCCGCCATTCGCACGCCGCCGTGCATCAAGGCGTCGAGCGGCGTTTCGGGCAGCACGAGATGCCACGTTTGCTCGACTTCGACGGCGCGCGCGTCGGCAAAGCCGGCTTCGGTGAGCACGCGCACACATTCGTCGGGATCGCTGAAGCGAAAGAAGGGCGGCGAGGGCGGCAGTCCGATATCGAGCGTCCCATGCAGCCGCACCGCGTCGAGCACCATGCCGAAGCCGACCGCGCGTTCGGGTGCAGCCCACGCGGTGAACGCAATGCGTCCGCCCTGGCGGAGCACGCGCGCCGCTTCGTCGAGCGCGCGCTCGGGCTCGGGAAAATGCAGCATGCCGAAGTTGATGCCGACGGCGTCGAAGCTTTCGTCGCCGAACGGCAACTGCTCCGCGCCCGCGAGATGAAACTCGATCTCGGGATGAAACTGCCGCGCGTGCGCGATCATCGACGCGGAAAAATCGACGGCCGCCGCAGTCGCGCCACGCTCGATCGCCGCCGCGGCGAGATTGCCCGGCCCGGCGGCGACATCGAGCATGCGGATGCCCGGCGCGACCGAAAGCGCATCGAGCAGCGCGGGATGCGCCTGAACGGTCAGCCTTCCAAAATAGTCCTCGTACGACGGGACCACATGCTCCCAGCCGTCCTTCTCGAACGCTGCGAATTCGTCGAATTGCATGACGCACCTCCGCTCGCCGCACGCGCGGCTCGTCGTTGCCGGAGGCCGGGCCTCGTCAGGACCGCGCGAGGCTAGGTCTTGGGCTTCTCGATAGAAGCTTTGAGTTCGTTCAGGGCGTCTTCCATGCGTTTGCTGACGAGCGCATAGGCTTCGGCCTGAGTCTGCTGGGTCGTGCGCGCGATGTCCTGCATGTCCGCGAGCGCGTTGTGCAGCGCGCGTTGCACGACTTCGTTGGCGTTGAACGGCGGTTGCGTCGAGGTCGTGGCGAATTGTTTTGCGATGCCTTCGAGATCGCTCAAGGTCCGGCGCAGGATTTCGAGTTGTTTGTCGCGCAGCGCCTCCATGCCGCCGAACGCGACGCGATTGGTCGCCGCGAGCGCTTCGACGTCCTTGCGGCGCGATTCCATGATCGCGGTGACGTCGAACCCAGGAAGCTGGTACTGCTGGAACATGGCTGCAAACTGGCTGAACGGATCGCTGAAATTTTGGTTCATCGTGCCTCCCCAGGGTTTTGTCGGTCGAATGCGAGCCATTCTTGCGGGCAAAAGCGAGGATGGCCCGGGCAGCATGCGCCGTGTGCGCGAAGCCATGCCAACGCGCAGCCAGCACCTGATACTACCAATATAAGCCGTGGAAATGGGGCAAGGGAAAACACCAGAACGAGCGGTCGCCTCCCCGGCGCGCGCGACGTTCGATTGAGGTTGATGCAGGTCAATTCGTGCCGCGCCGAGCAAGCGACCATTGAATTATCGCGGCGCGGTATCGGTGCGCCCGACGGTCGGGAGAACATCATGATCAGGGGTGAAGGGCGCATCGTCGCGGCTTTGGGCGCGGTGTTCGTGACGCTGGGCGGCATCAATGCGGCGCTGCGCGGCCTGCTCTTCGACGAGACGTCGGTGATGTACTACGGCGTGCTCGCGATACTCATCGGGGCTGCGTCGTTCGTCGTGATGCTGACACCGTTCCCGAGCGACGAGCCCTGACGATTGAGCGCGTGCCGATCAGATTCTCTCCTCGTCGGCGAATACGCCGTGCTCCGCCTTGATCTGCTCGCGATCGATGCACTGGACGTGCCAGCGTCCGGTGCTCTTCATGCCGGCGCCGTCGGCATACCAGAGGACGCGTCCCGCGAGACCCTCGCATGGGCCATCCGGCGCGTCGACATCGAGGCGCTCCAGAACGCAGATGGGATCGCCCACTTGCTGGCCGCAAATCATCGTGCCGTTCGAACCTGTGCGCAAGCCGCCCCAGTCCGGCACATCGACGGACTGATGACCCTCGCGCGACCATCGGCGGGTTTCCTTGTCGAGCCACAGGATGGCGTAGGCCGCCGATTGAGCGCCTTCGAAGCCATCCAGCTTGACCGTGATACGCATGTCATCCTCCATGAAGCAAATTCGATGGACGAAGACGCTCGGCGCTTTCGCCGGCCATGAGCGTCCTCGGTTGAATGGCGGCTTGCGCCGCGCGTATTGTTGAGGCGTTGCGACGCGATCTTCTCAGACCGCGATGAGAGGTTCGAACTGGACGCCGCAGATAAGTTTAATCGCGCCGCATGTAATGGGTTCCATCGCCGATGCGTTCGTATGGCACGCTTCGGATCGCGAACTTGCCGCGCCGCAACAGCGATGATGTCCGAACCAAACAAGCAAGTCCGATGCCGAAATGTGTCGCCGACACATGTTCGCTTCGTGACTGCATGAGTCAAGTTTAGTACGACAATCTGACCGTTCAGCGACAGTCATCGGAGGCAAATCGCCGCACGCGCGAGCAACCGATGCGCGATGCGTGCGCCGCATCATCGCGTGATGTGGCGTAACCAGAATGCCCGGCGAGCGTGCATCGGTGCACCAAGGCGGCTTCGCGCGCCCCAGCGCATCGCGCGTGCGTGCCGTTCGTTTGCTGCTGCGACGGACAACACGCTGCACTGCAATATCGATGGAGATGAATTCATGCGCGCAATGGTCTTCGACGGCAACGGTCCTTTCCTGCAGTTGCGCGATCTGCCCGATCCGGTGCCGCGCGCAGGTGAACTGCTCATCGACGTCCATGCGTGCGGCGTGTGCCGCACCGATCTCCATGTAGTCGACGGCGAGCTCGCGCATCCGAAGCGGCCCGTGATACCGGGCCACGAGATCGTGGGAACGGTCGCGCGGCTCGGCGCGGGCGTGACGAACTTCGCGCCCGGCGATCGCGTGGGCGTGCCGTGGCTGGGCCATACCTGCGGCCGTTGCCGCTACTGCATCGCCGGCCGCGAGAATCTCTGCGATGCGCCGGGTTTCACCGGCTATACGATCGACGGCGGTTACGCGCAACGCGTCGTCGCCGATGCGCGCTACTGCCTGCATCCGCCGCAACGGTATTCGGACGTGGAAGCCGCGCCGCTGCTGTGCGCGGGACTGATCGGCTATCGCACGCTCGCGATGGCCGGCGACGCGCAGCGCATCGGCATCTATGGCTTCGGCGCGGCCGCGCATATCGTCGCGCAGGTGGCGAAGCATCAAGGGCGCGCGGTCTATGCGTTCACGCGTCCGGGCGATATCGCGGCGCAACGTCTCGCGCTCGCCCTGAAGGCGCATTGGGCGGGCGGCAGCGACGAGACACCGCCCGATGAACTCGACGCCGCGCTGATCTTCGCGCCCGCCGGCGCGCTCGTGCCCGCGGCGCTCAAGGCGGTCGCGAAGGGCGGCGCCGTGGTGTGCGGCGGCATCCACATGAGCGACATTCCTTCGTTTCCGTATGCGCTGCTCTGGGGCGAGCGGCGCGTCATGTCGGTGGCGAATCTCACGCGCGAGGACGGCCGCGCGTTCATGGGGATCGCCGCGCAGTTTCATTTGGATCTGCACACGACACCTTATCCGCTCGACGAAGCGAACCGCGCACTCGCCGATCTGCGCGACGGCAAGCTGACGGGCGCGGCGGTGCTGACGGTCCGCGCGTGAATCAGTGATGTTCGAGCATCGCGCGATCGACGATGCGGACCTGACGCCCGTTGAGCCCGATCGCGCCTTCGCGCTGCAGCTTCGAGAGCGTGCGGCTCACGGTTTCGAGTTCGAGCCCGAGATAGCTGCCGATATCCGCGCGCGTCATCGGCAAGAGAAGATCGACCGGATGTCCGCCGGATGACGTTGCGCCCGCGTCGAGGCGTTCGGCGAAATCGAGCAGGAACGCCGCGACGCGTTCGCGCGCGGGCATGGTGCCGAGCATCAGCGCGAGACGCGATGCGCGCACGATTTCCGCGCTCATGATCGCGAGCAGTTCGTGCTGCATCCCCGCGTATTCGCGACACAGCGGTTCGAGAATGCCGACCGGCATGATCCGCACGACGCTCGCTTCGAGCGCGACGGCGTCGCTTTCGTGCCGGTTCGTGCATATGCCGTCGAGACCGAGCGTTTCGTTTTCGAAGTGAAAGCCCGTGACCTGCGTGTGCGGCGCGCTGTCATCGTCGCTGCTGGGGAATGTCGCAACGGTCTTGAAGCAACCGCTTTGCACCGTATACAGGCTGCGCAACGGCTCCCCCGCGCAATACAACGCATCGCCACGCTCGACGGTGCGCGTCGGAAACGGGATCGCGTCGGTGTCCGAAAAGCGGACGTGCAACGTCGGCGCGCGCCGGGTCGAAGCGCCTGCATCGATTGAAGGTTCCATTGCGACTTCCTCCTTCAAGACCAGTATGGTTCACGAATGGAGGAAAAGAAAATCGGCCTGACTCGCGCGACCGTTTCAGAACTCGATATCGAGTTCGTCGATTTCCTCGGCTTCCTGTTGCGCATCGGCGATCCAGCGGCGCATCTCCGGCATCGCGAGAATGCGCTCGCCGTACGCGACGATATCGGCGTCGAGCTTGACATCGTAGGTGACGAAGCGCGTGACGACCGGCGCGAACATCGCGTCCGCGCACGTCCGTTCGCCGAACAGATACGGACCACCATACTGCGCGAGACATTCATGCCAGATCGTCACGATCCGCTCGATGTCGGTCTGCGCGCGCGCCCATACCTTGAAGCCCGGAAAGTGCGCCTTCAGGTTCATCGGCAGGGCGGAGCGCAGTGCGGCGAAACCCGAGTGCATCTCGCCGCAAATCGCGCGGCAATGCGCGCGTTCGGCGCGCTCCTTCGGCAACAGGCCGGCATCGGGGCACACTTCATTCAGATATTCCGCGATGGCGAGCGTGTCCCAGACCTTGATGCCATCGTGAAAGAGACACGGCACGAGTATCGATGGCGACAGCAAAAGCAGTTCGGCGCGCGCGCCGGGATCGTCGGCGGGCATCACGACTTCCTCGAACGGCAGTCCGCTGAACTTCGTGAGCAGCCAGCCGCGCAGCGACCAGGACGAATAGTTCTTGCTGCTAATGGTGAGCGTGGCGTTCGCCATGAGTCGTTCCTCGCGCGTCGTGCACCAAGACGGATCGAGCGCGGTGCGCCCAAGCACCGAAGCGCGGCAGAACGCGCTCGTGAATGGCATCTGTGCAAAGCCTATGCCAATCGCGTGACATATGAAGGTCCATGTAGCCATCGATTGGCATGGCTATTGCCTCCTTTCGTCGCCATGAATCCGTTCACCTATGCGGGCTATCAGGCCTGGTCCGATTCGATGCTGCCGATCCGCCACGCCGCCACGCTCGTCGAAGGCGCGCTGCGTGTCTGGAAGGATATCGGCGAGACGCCGCAGGCCCGCGGTATGGCGGCGCTCTGCGAACAGGTCGCGCTCGCGGGCCTGACGCACGCGCGGCCGCCATTCGATATCGCGCCGGTGCAAGCCGAAGGCAAAACGATGCGCGTCCTGGAAGAAGTCGCGGCATCGACGCCGTTCTGCGATCTGCTGCATTTTCGCAAGGACGATGCGTCCATCGTGCAGCCGCGCGTGCTCGTCATCGCGCCGATGTCCGGCCACTTCGCGACCCTCTTGCGCGGCACCGTGCAGACGATGCTCGCCGATCACGACGTCTATATCACCGACTGGCGCAATCCGCGCGACGTCTCGCTGATGCACGGCCGCTTCGGCTTCGACGAATACGTGCAGCACATCATCGATTTCATCGAGACGATCGGGCCGGGCGCGCATCTGCTCGCCGTCTGCCAGCCGACCGTCGCGGCGCTCTCGGCGGTTGCGCTGATGGCCGAGGACCGGCATCCCGCCGAGCCGGCGAGCATGACGCTGATGGCCGGTCCCATCGATACGCGCGTGAACCCGACGCGCGTGAACGAACTCGCGAAAAGCAAGCCGATCGACTGGTTCGAGCGCAATCTCATCAGCATGGTGCCGTTCGGTTTCGCGGGCGCGATGCGGCGCGTTTATCCGGGCTTCGTACAGCTGGGCGCGTTCATGTCGATGAATCTCGCGCGTCACATCGAATCGTTCGAGGAGATGCATCATCAACGCGCGAAGGGCGACGTCGCGAAGGCCGATGCGATCCGCGTTTTCTACGAGGAATACTTCGCGACGATGGACCTCACCGCGGAGTTCTATCTGGAAACCGTCGACACCGTGTTTCAGCGGCACGCACTGCCGCTGAAGCAGCTCGAAGTGCGCGGCCGCAAGGTCGATCCGTCGGCGATCCGGCGCACCGCGCTTTTCACCGTCGAGGGCGAGCGCGACGATATCTGCGCCGTCGGCCAGACGCTCGCGGCGCAGGATCTGTGCGACAAGCTGCGGCCGTATCTGAAGGCGCATCATGTTCAGACGGGCGTCGGCCACTACGGCGTGTTCAACGGCAAGCGCTGGGAGCAGCAGATTTATCCGCGCATTCGCGCATTGATCCACGACAACGAGCCCAGTCCCGCCGGTGTGAATGCGCGCACGCAGCCGATGGTGCCCTTGCACGCAATCGCGCCGCTCGCACGCGAATCCACGGTCGCCGAGGATCAGGCGCAGACGGCGAACGAGGGCGATGACAAACAGGCGATCGCCGATCCCGAATAACGCTAGCTCGAGAGCGGCAGAACGATGCGCGACTCCGCGCCGCCGCCGTCGCGCGCGCGCAGTTCGAGCGTTCCGCCGTGCAGCCGCGCGATGCGCTCGACGATTGCAAGTCCGAGGCCCGTGCCCTTCGGCTGGCCTTCGCCGCCGCCGCGCTTGAACGGCTGCTTCAGCGCTTCCGGATCCTGACCGCCGAGGCCTTTTCCGCGATCCGCGATCACGACGCAGGCCGTGTTCGCCTCGCGATCTGTCCACGTCCGCACTTCCAGGCCGACTACGCCGTAGAGCACTGCGTTCTGCATCAGGTTCATGAGCATCCGCATCATGCTGATCGGCCGGAACGGGAACGGTTCGATCTCGCCGAGATCGAGCGCGAACTCGTGCCCCAGTCCGGCGAAATCGGCGGCCAGATTGGCGATCAGCGCGTTGAGATCGCCGACGACGGGCGTTTCCTTCGCGCCGCTGCCCGCGTAGTCCATGAACTGCTGAAGAATCGTATCGATGGTGTCGAGATAGCCTTCCGCCGATGCCGCGAAAGCCGCGTCCGTCGATGGCACGGCGGACATCGCCATGGCGAGGCGCAGCTTGGTCATCGGCGTGCGAATGTCGTGCGAGATGCCCGCGAGCATCAGCGCGCGCGTGGCGTCGGCTTCCTTCAGCGCGGCCGTCATGCGATTGAAGGCGCCGCTGACCTGGGCGATTTCCGTCGGACCGTCGGTCGGCAGGACGCCCGGCTCGCCGCCCGCGGACACGAGCCGAGCGGCATCGGCGAGATGCGCGAGCGGACGGTTCAGATGGCGCTGGATCAAGTACGCCGTCGCGAACGCGAGCGCGCCGAGTCCGAGCGAAAGGAAAAGGGCGGTCGCGAGGCCGTCGTCGTGCGCGGCTTCGGGCACCGGCAGCGCCAGCCAGCGCGGCTCGCCCGCCAGATGCGCGCGGATCCACAAGCGCTGCTGACCGTCGTCGGACGCTTCTGCGCCTTGCCAGCGCACGAGCATGTCGGCGGGCAGATGCGCGCGCAGGCTCTCGATGAACGTCCGGCGCTGATACGTTTGATAGAAGCGCAAGCGCGATCCCGGCGCCATGTCGCGCGCGCCGGCGGGCAGTTCGGCGCGAAGGTCGAGGTTCACGGCGACGCTTTGCGCGGCTTCGGGCGGCGAAGTTTTCAGGAGCGTATCGAGCGTGACGATATAGCTCGCGAAGGTCGCCGCCGCGCGCTCGATGCGCGGCGTCTGGATGAAATGGAGCAGCACGGCGATCGCGCACACCTGGCTCACCGCGACGAGCGCGACCAGCAGCAGGATGTTGCGCGCGAAGAGCGAGCGCGGCGCCCACTTCACGATTCGATTTCCGCGAGCAGCATGTAGCCGACGCCCCACACGGTCTTGATGAACCGAGGCTTGCCCGGATCTTCCTCGACGATCTGACGCAGCCGCAACACCTGCACGTCGATGCTGCGATCGAGCGCGTCGTGATCGCGGCCGCGCGTGCGGGCGATGAGGTTGTCGCGGCTGACCGCGCGGTTCGGCGACGAGCCGAGCGCCGTGAGCAACTGCATCTGCGCGGAATGAATCTCGAACGGCTCGCCGCCGCGATACAGCTTTTGCTTCGCGAGATCGAGGCGGAAATCGCCGAAACGGATGCGCTGCTGCGTATGCGTCGGGTCGCCCGCCGCAATCTTCTGGCGGCGCAGCAACGCACGCACGCGAGCGACGAGTTCCTGCGGCAGAAAGGGCTTGGCAAGGTAATCGTCGGCGCCGGTTTCGAGGCCGACGACCTTGTCGACCGGATCGCCTTTCGCGGTGAGCATCAGGATCGGCAGCGTCTGGCCTTCGGCGCGCAGGCGCTTGCAGACCGAAAGGCCGTCTTCGGGCTCCATCATCCAGTCGAGCACCAGCAGGTCGTAAGGCTCGCGCTGCAAATAGCGGTCGAGCCGCTTGCCATTTTCGACGACGCGTACTTCGAAACCCTGCGAACTCAGAAATCGCTGCAGCATGTTGCGCAACTCGGCTTCGTCGTCAAGCACGATGATCTTCGGCAGGGTTTCCATGGAGGCTCCGGGTCAGCGTTGCGCGGCGTGCTCGTGCATGAAGGCTTCGATTTGCGGCAGCGTGACGTAGCCGTTCTTCTGCGTGTCGATTTCGTCGAAGTGCTTGGCGACCATCGGCATGCCCGTGGATGCCTGCTCGCGCGTGAGCTTGCCGTCGTGCGTGGTGTTGGCGCTCGAAAAGCGCGTCTGCAACTGGCCGAGCACGTGTTCGAGGCGCGGGCTCGCGCCCATCGGCTGCGTAGCGGTCTGCGCGAACGCCGCGCCCGACGTGGCGCACGCCGCGCATGCCGCAAGGATGACAAGAATCTTTCGCATGGCTCTCTCCCCTGATTCGCTACGGATGAACGTCGACGGTGATGCCATTCTATTGAGCCGCGCCGCGAACGCAATCTTGGGGATGCTACGAATCATGTCGCCGTATTTCGCGTTCGATGCCGCGCATTCGCGCCGACATCCCGCGACATAAGTTACGACTCACGCATCGGGCAGGGCTTCGCTATCGTTCTCATCGCCGGCAGTTGCATTTCTTTGTTGCTGCCGTATTCAACGTCTCACGATGCATGAGGACTTCAACATGAATTGCCGTTTGCTCAGCGTTTCCGCCGTTGCCGCCATCAGCCTGACCTGCGCGAAGACCGCATCGGCTGGAACGAGCGTGCAGGTTTCCTACGTCGCGCCCGCCGTCGTTTACGCGCCGCCGCCGCGTCCCGTGTACTACTACGCGCCGCCGCCGAGGCCGCCGTATTACTACGTGCCCGCGCGCACGATCGTCGTCGAGCCGGCGTTCGCGCCGGTGGTGGTCGCCGCGCCGCCGCCTCCGCCGCCGCAGCCTGCCGTCATCGTGACGCCGTATGGAGTTGCGCCTGCCGTCAGAGTGACTTACGCGCAGCCGGTGCTCGCGACGCCCGTCGTCGTCATGCATTGAGCAATGCGATCCACGGCCGCCTCCTATACTGGATGAACCGCATCGGCGCAACTGCCGATGCGGCGGCGAGCCCGGCGCGTCGCGCCGTTTCATGGCGTTCCAACAGGAGGATCGAGCCATGCTATTCATCGTCAACTGGACTGCGCAACCCGAGGCCGAACGACTCGCGGCCGAGCGATTCCTGCAAACTCGCGGCGCGCCGCCCGACGGCATTCATCTGCTGGGCCGCTGGCATGCGATCGGTTCGATCTGGGGTATCGCCGTGTGCGAATGCGACAACGTCGAGCCGCTCGCGCAATGGGCGCACGAATGGGCCGATTTGTTCATGTTCGACATCAAGCCGGCGATCACGGACGAGCAGGTCGGAAAAATGCTCGCCGAGTATGCGCAGCGACAGTAGCGGGGCAAGCGGCCCGATTCGTCGTACGAACGCGCGTCGCGAGCTTAGGGTTTGCGTGGCTTGCAGCGGCACGGAGAATGCCTCAACATCACAAATGTACTAGTTAGTTCAAATTTGAGCGCCATATACGATCTCCGCGAAGTTGTTTCAAGCATGGCGCCGTCAAGGAGCGAAGCGTGACCCAATCCCCTACGAAAGAACCTTGCGTCATATCGGTTGCGATCACCGGCTCGGTGCCGCGCAAGAAAGACAATCCTGCCGTGCCGATCACGATTGCCGAGCAGGTCGAAAGCACGCACGAGGCGTATGAAGCGGGCGCGACGCTCGTGCATCTGCATGTGCGCGACGAGGATGAACGATCGAGCTCGGACCGGCACAGGTTCGCGGAATTGCAGGAAGGCATCCGCAGGCATTGCCCGGACATCATCATCCAGTTCTCGACGGGCGGGCGCGGGCGTTCGTTCGAGCAGCGCGGCGCGATGCTGGACTTGAAGCCTGACATGGCGTCGCTCGCGACGGGATCGGTCAACTTTCCGACGATCGTCTACGAGAATCCGCCCGATTTCGTGCGCTCGCTCGCGCAGACGATGCTCGATCACAACGTGAAGCCCGAGATCGAGATCTTCGATCTGGCGATGCTCTATAGCACCGTCGATCTCGTGAATCAGGGTTTGTTGAAATCGCCTGTGCACGTTCAGTTCGTGCTCGGCGTGAAGAACGCATTGCCCGCGCGACGCGAGATTCTCGAGTTCGAGGTCGAGCAGTTGAAGAAGAATCTGCCGGATGCCACGTGGACGGCTGCGGGCATCGGGCGCCATCAGCTCGAAGTGAATCATTGGACGTTGCAATTGGGCGGACATTGCCGAACGGGACTCGAAGACAACGTGCGCTGGGACAAGGACACGCTCGCGAAGAGCAATGCGCAACTCGTGAGCCGGGTGGCGTCGTTATGCGCGGAGTACGGTCGGCCGGTGGCGACGGCGACGGAAGCGAGGAAGCTGTTGTCGATCTGAATTTCGATGGCGATGGCCGAAGCGCGCTTGCGGGAGACCGCGGGCGCGTTTTTGTTTACGCTGCGCAATATCGCTTCGCATGCCGAAATGTCATTCAAGGCTCGCACTTCGCGTGCGGCGAAATACTGAGCATGGGACAGGCGGCTTGCGGTGCCTCGCGCGAAAAATCTGCCTGACAAAATCTGCCTTACAATCGGTCTCCACCCTGACAAGCACGTCACGCGCGAACATGAACGAGCGTAAGTCATCCGGCCTCGCCGACCGGATTTATAGCGACATCCTCAACAGCATCATCGAAGGCGAGTTCAAGGAGGGCGACCGGCTCCTCACCGAACACGCGCTCGCGGAACGATTCGCCACCTCGCGTCCGACCGTGCGCGAGGCGCTCGCGCGGTTGCGCGCAGACGGCATCATCGTGACGCGGCGCGGATCGGGAACGATCGTGGGTCGCCGCCCCGATCCCGACGTGCGCCGCTTCGCTCCGCTGGAAACGCTATCCGACATTCGTCGCTGCTACGAATTTCGCGTGGTGACGGAGTCGGGCGCGGCGGAACTGGCCGCCGTCAAGGCCGAGGAGCAAGACATCCGCGCGATTCAGGACGCGTGGGATCAGCTCGAACGCGTCGTCGAAACGCAGGAGGGCATCGGCGCGAAAGACGATTTCGCGTTTCATCTCGCGGTCGCGCGAGCGTCTAAAAATCAGTTCTTCATCACCGTGCTGTCGTTCATCGAAGAACAGGTCGAAGTCAGCATGAACCTGTCACGCAACCTGTCGTACGTGAAGACGCTCGAACGCCAGCGTCTCGTTCAGAGAGAGCATCGCGAAATCCTTGAAGCGATCCGCGCGCGCGATTCCGCCCGAGCCGGGCAAGCGATGAAGGCGCACCTCGAGAACGCGGTCGAGCGCATGTTCGGTGAATAATTTCGACCCGACAGTTGTCACACAACCTTAGCCAACTTGCGATAAACCGGCTCCCTCCCGGCAAAGTTGTTTGACAACTTTAACCCGCCTTGCTACCTTCTGCGGACCTTTTCCGTCGATTCAGCGAGGCGTCATGAATACCGATCCCATCGTCGTCAGCGAGTTTTCCGCATCCGTCATGGCGGTGCCGCCCCTGGCGCGTCGCCCGGATTATTCGCTCGATCCCAAAGCCAACCGCAGGCTGATCGCTCACATCGAGGCCGGCGGCGTGTCCACGCTGCTTTACGGCGGCAACGCGAATCTGTACCACGTCGCCGTCAGCGAGTTCCGGGAGTTGCTTGACATGCTGGCCGGGTCGGCTGGTCCGCGGACTCGCGTCATTCCGGCCATCGGCCCTGACTACGGGAAGATGCTCGATCAGGCGCGCATCCTCGCGCAGACGGGCTACCGCACCGCGATGATCCTGCCGCTCGCGGGTTTCACCACGCCGGAGGGCGTCGCGCACGGCCTCAGACGTCTTGCCGATGTGGCCGGCATGCCGTTCACGCTCTATATCAAGAGCGAGAGTTACATCGACGTGGACAGGCTTGCCGGCCTCGTCGATGACGGCACGCTGCTCGCGGTGAAATACGCGATTCAGCGGGCCAATCCAGCGGACGACGGCTATCTGCGGCGCTTGCTCGAAAGCGTGCCGGCGTCGAAGGTCGTGTCGGGCATGGGCGAGCGCCCCGCGCTGGTTCACACGCGCGACTTCGGTCTCGCGTCATGGACGACCGGCTCGGGATGCATCGCGCCGCACGCAGTGATGGCGCTGCTGCGCGCCGCGAAAGCAGGCGGCACCGGGGCCGATTCCATCTACGAGCACTTTATGCCGCTCGAAACCCTTCGCGACGAAGTCTCGCTGATCCGCGTTCTGCACGACGCCGTGACCTTATCGGGCATCGCCGACATGGGCCCGATACTGCCGCTGCTGAGCGCGTCGCCCGAAGCTGCGTTGCCGGCCATCGAACGTGAAGCGCGCGCGCTGCTCGCATTCGATGAAACCCTCCGCGTTTCCGGGAAACGTGCAGGAAACCCCAGTTAAATACAGGTTAAAGCGGGAGGTAACAAGCGCTCGGGGTATATCCCGAGACGGCTTGCAAAGCGCTATCGGCAGAGGAAAAAAGGCGGTTCGGCTGTTTCGGTAACAGCATCGGCGGGTTGCGATTTGCTTGACATCCTATAACCTCGTTAGCTATTTTTCAGCATCCAAGCCGCAACGAGGACGCACGCGCACGATAGACACGCAAGAATCAGAACGAAGTACAAACAGGCCGGCGATCAACACAATCGACAACATCGACGATCCGACCGGACCTCTTCCCGACCAGCGGTTGCGAGAGAAGTGAGGAGACAACATGGCTTTCAAGGCAGGACTGTCAGTGAAACTGGCGGCGATTTGCGTCGCCGTGAGCGCGGCTTTCGGCACGAGCGCGGCCCACGCGGCCGATCCCGTGTCGATCAACATCGTCGACGTTGCAGGCAATCTGCAACTGACGCAAAAGGGCTTCGAGGCGTTCAAGGCCAAGTATCCGGACCTCGTGTCCAGCATCACGTTCACGAATGCGCCGGCGCCGCAACTGCCGGGCAAGATCAAGGCGATGCAGGCGGCGGGGCGCTCGGACATCGACCTCGTCGTGACGGGCACCGACGCGCTCGCGGCCGGCATTCAGCAAGGTCTGTGGGAGAAGCTTCTGCCCGACAACGCCAAGGCATTCCCCGGCGTGCTCGACAAGTACGCGCCCGGTCCGCGCAAGATGCAGGACATCGCGCAGGGCTACGGTCTGGAAGTGACGTACATGCCAGCGGGTCCGCTGCTCGAATACAACCCGGCCAAAGTCACCGATGTCCCCAAGACGCCGGATCAACTGCTCGCGTGGTGCAAGGCGCATCCGAACAAGCTGATCTACGCGCGTCCGGCCAACTCCGGTCCGGGCCGCACCTTCCTGATGGGCCTGCCGTACGTGCTCGGCGACAAGGACCCGATGGACCCGATCAACGGCTGGGACAAGACCTGGGCGTTCCTCAAGCAACTGAACGACTGCATTCCGTACTACCCGGGCGGCACGTCGGCGGTGATGAAGGAGCTGGGTGAAGGCACGCGCGACATGACCGTCACCGTGACGGGCTGGGACATCAATCCGCGCGCGCTCGGCATCGTGCCGGCGGAATTCAAGGTCGGCGCATTCGACAACATGACGTGGGTCAACGACGCCCATTACATGGTGATTCCGAAAGGCGTGCCGAAGGAAAAGCTCGACGTGCTCTACAAGCTGATGAACTTCATGCTCGAGCCGGCGCAGCAGGCGCTGACATATGACGATGGCTATTTCTATCCTGGCCCGGCGGTGAAGGACGTGCCGCTCTCGATGGCGCCCGCGAAGAGCCAGGAAGTCATCCAGAAGTTCGGCCGTCCGGAATACGCGAAGCTCCTCGCCGACCGTCCGCACGTACTGCCGCTGAACGCGCAGGCGATGGTCGCCGCGTTCCAGAAATGGGACCGCGAAATCGGCGCGGCGAAGACGAAGTAAGTCGACGTATCGGTGTGATGAGACGGCGACGTTCCTCGCGAGGAGCGTCGCCGCTTGTACAAAAAAGCGCAGGAAATGTCATGAAGCACACTTTTGAGCAGTTGCGCCTCGACTCGGTCTCGCGCAGCTTCACCAACGCCGAAGGTCAGCAACTCGCGGCGTTGAAGGGACTCGATCTGAACATCCAGCGCGGCGAGTTCATCGCACTGCTCGGACCGTCGGGCTGCGGCAAGTCGACCGCGCTGAACTGCATCGCCGGATTGCAGCCGTTGACCGGCGGCGGCATCTGGCTCGACGACAAACGTATCGACGTGCTGCCGCCCGAAAAGCGCGGCTTCGGCATGGTCTTTCAGAACTACGCGCTCTTTCCGCACATGTCGGTGCTGGACAACGTCGGTTTCGGATTGAAGATGCGCGGGGTATCCAAGGCCGAAGCGACGAAGCGGGCGAAAGCCGCGTTGCAACTCGTGCAACTGATCGGCCACGACGCCAAGCTGCCCGGTCAGCTTTCCGGCGGCCAGCAACAGCGCGTGGCGATCGCGCGCGCGATCGTCATCGAACCGCCGCTCGTTTTGATGGACGAGCCGCTCTCTAACCTCGACACCAAGTTGCGCATCGAAATGCGCGCCGAGATTCGCCGCATCCACGGCAAGCTGGAGCGCGCGACGATCTACGTCACGCACGATCAGGACGAAGCGCTCTCGATGGCCGATCGCATCGTCGTGATGAAAGAGGGCGTCGTGCAGCAGGTCGCGTCGCCGAAGGAAGTCTATTCGCGTCCGAAGAACCTGCACGTCGCGCGGTTCATGGGCTTTCGCAATGTCGTGCAGGCGACGCTCGAAGGCACGCAGGGCGATTGCGTCGCGGTGAACGCGAACGGCGTCAGGCTGCTCGGCACGCCGATGGAAGGCTTCGACAGCAAGCGCGTTGCGGTCGCGCTGCGTCCGGAAGACATGGAGCGCGTCGCGCCCGGCACGGAAAACGCGTTCGACGCGCACGTCGAAGTCGTCGAGTACGGCGGACGCGATTCGCTCATCATCATCGATACGGCGTTCGGCAAGCTCTGGGCGCGCATCGCGGGCGAATGCAGCGAAGGCGAGCGCATCACGCTGCGCGTCGCGCCTTCGAAGACGCTCGTGTACGGAGAAGAAAAATGATCGCGCTTCCCGCGCAGCGCGATCCGAAGGGCTGGCTCGTAGCGCCCGCGCTCATCTTCATTCTCGCGCTGTTCATCTATCCGTTCGCCTACGGGCTGATGCTGTCGTTCAATCCGATGAACGGCGGCGGCATATGGGCGAACTACGTCACGTTCTTCACCGATTCGTCGATGTGGCCGACGATCATCGTCACGCTCAAGCTCGCCGTGCCCGCGACGATCATCAACGTCGGCGTATCGGTGCCCGTCGCGTTCGCGCTGCGCCGCACGTCGCCGTGGCAGAAGTTCGCGACGACGCTGCTCGTCGTGCCGGTGACGCTCGGCACCGTGCTGATCGCCGACGGCATGCTCACGTACTTCAGTCCGAACGGCTGGTTCCCGCAGGCGTTGCAGGCGCTGCATCTCTACGGCGATGAAGTGCGTCTCACGCACAACTACTGGGGCGTGCTGATTTCGCTGATCGTGTCGGGATTTCCGTTCGCGTTTCTGCTGACGCTTTCGTACGTGACCGGCATCGATCCGACGCTCGCGCGCGCGGCGGCCACGCTCGGCGCGAATCCGTGGCAGCAGTTCCGTCAGATCTATCTGCCCTTGCTGTTGCCCGGCCTCACGATGACCGCGTGTCTCTCGTTCGTGCAGGCGTTCTCGGTGTTTCCGTCGGCGGTGCTGCTCGGCGCGCCGGCCGGCCCGACGCGCGTGATCTCGATCGCCGCATCGGAGGCTGCGTTCGAAAACTACGACTACGCGCTTGCATCGACCATCGCGATCGTGATGGGCTTCGTGCAGTTGCTCGTGGTCGGCGGCATGCTCGGCGCGCGCCGCTTCTTCTATACGGGTCCGGTGACGGGAGGCAAGGGATAATGACGACCGATAACCGCGCGGCGTCCGGCTGGCAGGCCGGCGCCCCGACTCGAAGCACGGGCAAACAGATGAAACAGCAAGCGAGCCTGCGCGCCAGGCTATGGAAGTTCTTCGTCTGGACGACGATGGCCTTCTTCCTCGTCAACGTGCTGCTGCTGATCGCGACGGTCGCCGTGAATTCGGTGGCGACGCGCTGGTTCGGCACGCTGCTGCCGCAAGGCTTCACGCTGCACTGGTACGCGCAGGCGTGGAGCGACTTCCAGCTTTCGAGCGTGCTGCTCGTGACGCTCGAAGTGGTCGGCGCGGTCGTGCTGCTGTCGATCGCGCTCGGCGTGCCCGCCGCGTATGCGCTCGCCCGGGTGCAATTCCCCGGCAAGCGTTTCGCGATGCTCGTCTTCCTGCTGCCGCTGATGGTGCCGCCCGTGACCTACGGCATCCCGATGGCGACGGTCATGTACAAGTTCCATCTCGCGGGCACGCTGACCGGCGTGATCCTCGCGAACCTGGTGCCTGCGCTGCCGTTCGTCATTCTCGTGATGACGCCGTTCATCGAGCAGATCGATCCGAATCTGGAATCGGCCGCGCGCATCTTCGGCGCGAACACGGCGAAGTATTTCCGCTACGTGCTGCTGCCGCTGCTCGTGCCGGGCATGCTGGCTGCCGGCTTGCTGGTGCTGGTGCGGACCATCGGCATGTTCGAGCTGACGTTCTTCACCGCCGGTCCGACGACGCAGACGCTCGTCGTCGCGCTGTACTATGCGGTGTTCTCGACGGGCGTGCGCGCGCCGCAGTCCATCGACGCGATGGCGATGATCTACATGGCCATCACGATGATCTGGGTGCTGATCGCGTTGCAGTTCGTGAGCCCGACGCAGCTCGTGTCGCGCGTGAAGGAACAGAAGCAGTGACGAAATTTCGTGCAGTTGGAGAGCTGAACGCGGAACCGCGCCTGAGTATCGCGAGCGGGCCGCATGTGATCGAAATCGCGCCGATGGCGGGCGGGCGCATCACGCGCTTCGCCACGCGGGATGCGCGCGGATTGCATGACTGGCTCGCGCCGGTGACAGTCGCGAGCTGGTCTTGCGATGCGTGGCCCAAGGGCGGCAGCTATCCGCTCGTGCCGTTTTCGAATCGCGTGCGCGATGCGCGTTTTCCCGCGCCGGACGGTTCCGTCGTCGAACTGGCGACGTTTCCAGGCATGACGCACGCATTGCATGGATTCGGCCAGTACGCGGCGTGGAGCGTCGAGTTGCACGAGGCGGATTGCGTCGTGATGCGTTACACGCACGGCGAGGGCGAGCACGGCTGGCCGTGGGCGTTCGAGGCCGTGCAACTGATCGAGGCCAATGCGGATGGCGCGCGGCTGTCGATGCGTGTCGCGAACCGGTCGTCGAGCCCGATGCCGGTCGGCCTCGGTTTTCATCCGTATTTCGGCGCGCTGGAAGCCGAACTCCATACGACGACGCATTGGCGTCACGAAGCCGAAATCGCGATCGAGCCGACGGACGAACGTCCCGCGCTTCTCCACCAACGCGAGACGGAAGGGTACACGCGCTATCTGAGCGGCTGGGACGGCCGTGCGACGCTGCATTACGCCGACGGCCGCACGCTCGGATTGATCGCCGACGACGCGCTCGGTCACGTCGTCGTGCATTGTCCGGCCGGGGCGGGTTATCTGTGCGTCGAACCGGTGTCGCACGTGAGCGACGGCTTCAATCTCGCGGCGCAGGGCTTGCGCGGGACGGGCATCGCCGTCATCGAGCCAGGTAGTGAAATACAGGCGTCGCTCTCGATGGCAGCCGGCGCGAACCCGGCCCGGCACGACGGCGCCGCCGCCTGACGCGCGCTTCGACACAGGCGCGCTCGCGGACCGCGCGGCAGCGCGATGCGTTCGCGGGCAGCACGCCCCCGACGATGCAAATATCCGTGTTCATGGCGCACCTCCATCGACTCAGCGCGTGAGCGGCATCGAAAAGAACGATTCGACGAGATCGACGATGCGCCACGTCGCGCAAGGCCGGCGGCAATGGGCGTCGAAACCGGCGTCCTTGAGCGTCTGCACCGGATCGGCGGGCCACACGTTGCTCATCGCGACGAGCAGGCGGCCGGTGACATCGCCGTCCGTACTCAACGTGCGCAGAAAGACGTAGCCGGATTCGTTGTCAAGGCTCGTGTCGAGAAGCAGCGCGTGCGGATGCCAGCTATTGACCAGCGCGCGCACCGACTTCAGATCCTGCGAAAGGATGACCTGCAAGCCTTTGAGCCGAAGTTGCACGGCGAGCGAATCGCCGATCGACTTGTCCTTGTGGGCGATCAGCACACGGCGCGATGCGTCTCCGGTACGCGCCCGCTTGATGCGCCACAATGCGAATTCGCTTTCGCTGGCGGCCAGACGGCTTGACATCTCATCCTCCATTCTCGTTTTGGGTTACGTGGTGATTCGACTGCGTTCAGTTTCGGCCGAACGTGCCGGTCGCTAAACCCGGCGCGGGAGGGGAACGTGGGAGATTTTGGGAGACTGCCGAATGTATCCCTGCGAAAGGAGGGTGGAAGTCGGGCAAGGCGCGCGTAATATCGGAACCGTTCTCGGAGCGTCGCAATGGAAAATGGCTATTTCAAAACTGTGTTGCTAGTAGAGGACGAAGGGCTCACCAGGAGCGCGATGAAAAGCCTGATCCTGGCGAACGAGCCTTTGCTCGAAATCGACGAAGCCGATGGAGTCGAGCAGGCGAAAGCCAAGCTTTCCGCCAATACCTACGATCTGATGTTTCTCGACTACCACTTGCGCGGCCAGGCGACCGGCATGGATCTGCTCAACTGGATCCGCGAAGAAGAACGCGAGGTCCAGACGATCATGCTGTCGGCGCAGGATGACCGCGACACGGTGCTCGAATGCATCAAGAACGGCGCGTGCGGATTCATCTCGAAGGGCAGCGAGCAGGGCGCGGGCGTGTTTCGCGAGGCGCTGAAAACGATCCTGAACGGGCGCGTCTATTTGCCGAATACGGTGCTGGGCAAGGGCGGCCACAGCCCGAAGCCGGTTTCGCCGCACGCGGGCGTGACGATCGAATCGCTCGAACTGCCGCCGCGCCTGACCGAGACGCTGCGCTATCTGCTGCAAGGGCTGTCGAACAAGGCGATCGCGCGAAAGATGAACATCAGCGAAAACACCGCGAAGGAATATTCGAGCGATCTGCTCGCGCGCTTTCACGTGACGCGGCGAACGTTTCTAATCGTCGAAATGGCGCGGCGCGGGATCGAAATGCCGATGAGCAATACGTCGTCGGCCTCCTGAGCCTCCCGTTTCTCTTCCTCGACGCGGGCGCACCGAAAGGGCGTCCGCGTCGTCTTTTTTTCATCGGTCCGATGAATCATCCCGGGGATGGTAAGGTAGAGCCCGGACTAAATTTGAGATGGGGTCAGCGTAGGTGATTCGCAGGATGACGTTCACGAAAATGCAAGGCGCCGGCACGGCATTCACGGTGACAGCGGCGCTGCTTCTTGGCGCATGTGCGCCGCTTCCGCAGCAGAACGACACGGACGCGGCCGCGGCGGCATCGGCGGCATCGGCCGCGCAAGCGGCTCAGGCGGCGGTCAAGGCGCCCGTCGCGCCGGCGCCGCCGGGGGAAAGGCGCATCATGGTCGGCACCGCGAACGGCTATCACCTGATGCTCAAGACGACGCCGCCATCGCAAGTCTGCGACGACAACGCGTTCGCCGACGGCGTGCGCTACGGCTATGCGCTGACATGGAACCGGCTCGTCAGCGAAGACGTGCGCAACGGCGGCAAGGCGAAGCGCAAGTTCGACGCATCGGCCGTTCATTCCCAGGACGATCAATACAAGATCCAGTGGGAAGGAAAGGAGCGCGTCAACGCGTGCGCGTCGGATGGTTATCTGATCGGGCGTGTCGTCGGGACGCATCTCGCCGGCGTCGACATGCGCAACGGCAAGCCCTCCTGAAGCGCGGAAACCGGGTTTAATCGCAGGTGTGCGTCGCGGTGACGTAGCGGCCGGCCGCCGCGATGTCGCCGTAGATCGTGTAGCCCGTGCCGTTCGCCGACGCCTGCGCGATGACGAGCACCAGTGACTGGCTCGTCAGGCCGCCGCTGGGCACGGAGACGGCCAGCGTGTCGGAGCTCGGCGAGTATTCGCGCACGCGCGGCGCGATCGGCGTCCATTTTTCCTTCACGCAGCGGATGAACTCGTACGGCTTGTACTGCGACGTGCCCGACCCGAACGGGACGGTCTTGAGCAGGGCGTCGTCGGTCGAAACGCAGGCGCTCAGGGCGCACGCGCTGATGGCGGCGAACAAGATCGATGTGGTTTTTCTCATGATTCCGATGCCTTTTTCTGTAGTATCCGCTTAAGCTACCGACCCGCGTCTATTCGATGCCCGACAAGCTTCACGGCCGTCGATCCTAACCGTTTCCCTGACAAACCGTAAAGCATGGGCGACCGCTCGTTCGTGCCGGTCGCGCTGTCCGGAACTCCGCGCCAGATCTGAAAGCCAGCTTTCGATCCGTAGTTTTCCCAATATTGGTCAAGTCGGGTCAACCATGGCCGTTATATAGGCGTTTCACACGTTGAAGCCTTTTGTATGGCGCGAGCGCGGGCGGCGGGAGCCGAAATGGCGCTCTCCGTCCGCGCGAAGTCCCGGCAATGCGTGGACCCCGATAACCTTGACGTACCGTTGCCGTCGTCGATTCGCTGACGAAACGCAGCGTGAGCCAGTTTCATAGAACGCATGTCTCGCACAAAGTTGCTCGCCCGGCTTCGCGCCATTTCCCCGATCGGACGTTTGTCCGGCGGCGTCGATCTTCAGCGGCTCGCCGCGCCCGTGCTCACGGTCGTCATCTGCGTGCTGCTGCTCGTCGTCTTCCAGCATCTTTCGCACTCGGTCGATTACAAGTCGGTCATGCACTCGCTGCGCATGATGACGGCGCAAGCGTGGTTCGCCGCGCTGTTCGCCACCGCGCTTAGCTTCGCCGCGCTCGTCGGGCGTGACGCCGTGGGGCTGCGTCACATCGGCGTCGCGGTGCCGCGGTCTTTGTTGTGGGTCGGCGCGACGGTCGGTTCGGCGCTCGGCAACGTGACCGGTTTCGGCGCGCTGACGGGCGGCGCCGTGCGTTGCCGCGTGTACGGCGCGGCCGATGTCACGCCCGCGCAAGTCGGCCGTCTGACGATTTTCACGAGCATCACGCTCGCGCTGTCCCTCGCGTTCATGGCCGCCGCCGGCATGCTGTTCGGCGCGGAGACGCTCTCCGGCATGATGCACCTGCCGCCGGCCGCGTTGTGCGCGACCGGCGCGGCGCTGCTCGCCGTTTTCGCCGCGATGGTCATCGTCTGCGGCCGCGAGCCGCGCACTTTGCACTCGCGCTGGAAGTGGCTGTCGTTCACCGTGCCGGCGCGCCGCGATTTCGTCGCGCAGGCCGCGCTCGCCGTCGTCGATGTGTTCGGCGCCGGACTCGCGCTCTGGGCGCTCCTGCCGAATCCCCAGGTCGGCTTCGGCGAATTCATGACGGTCTTCTCGGCGGCGATGCTGCTCGGCATGATCGGCCATACGCCGGGCGGCGTCGGCGTGTTCGAGGCGGCGATGGTCTTCGCGCTCGGCGGCAGCGCACAGACGCCGGACGTCGTCGCCGCGCTGCTCGCGTATCGCGCGATCTACTTCGGCTTGCCGCTGATCCTGTCGGCCGGCGTCATGGCCGCCTTCGAAGGCCGCGCGCTGAAAGGCCGCTTCAATTTTCTGAGCCCGCATCACGTTTCGCAGCTTGCGCCGTTGTTCCTGTCGATCGTCACGTTCGCGGCAGGCTCGATGCTCGTCATCTCGGGCGCGACGCCCGCGTTCAAGATGCGTATCGCGCTGTTGCAGACCATCGTGCCGCTTTGGGTGCTGGAAAGCTCGCAACTGCTCGGCTCGGTGCTCGGCGTGCTGCTGCTGTTCGTCGCGCGCGGTCTCATGCGCCGCCTCGACGCCGCCTGGTGGCTCGCGCTGATTCTCGCGGTGGCCAACCTCGCGCTGTCGCTCGCGAAAGGTCTCGCGTTCGTCGAAGTGGGCGTGCTCGCGTTTCTCGTCGTGCTGCTCGTGCTGACGCGCGAGCGCTTCAATCGCCGTTCATCGCTCTTCGCCGAGCGTTTCACCGCGACGTGGCTCATTTCGATCGGCGTCGTGATGGCGCTCGCCGTGTGGATCATGTTCTTCGCCTTCCGCGACGTGCCTTATAGCCGCGATCTCTGGTGGCAGTTCGCATTCGACGAGCGCGCCCCGCGTGCGCTGCGCGCGACGCTCGCGGCGGCGCTGTTCGCGTCCGCGTTCGCGGTGTGGCAACTGCTGCGCCCGGCGGCGGGCCGCTTCGTGAAGCCCGCGCCGCAGGATCTCGCCGATGCCGCACGCATCCTGCGCGCGCAGGAACGCAGCGACGCCGGCCTCGCGATGATGGGCGACAAGAGCTTCCTCTTCTCCGAGTCGCGCGAAGCCTTTCTGATGTACGCGAAACACGGCCGCACGTGGGCCGCGCTGCACGATCCGGTCGGTCCGCGCCGCGAGTGGGCCGAACTGATCCGCAAGTTCGTCGAGCTCGCGCACGCGCACAACGGCCGCGCGGCGTTCTATCAGGTGCGCGCCGATGCGCTGCCGCTCTATCTCGACGCCGGCCTCACGCTGATGAAGCTCGGCGAGGAAGCGCATGTCGCTCTGTCCGACTTCGATCTGAAGGGCTCGCATCGCTCGCATTTGCGCTATGCGATCAAACGGGGCGAGCGCGACGGTCTGGACACCGAAGTCATCGGACCGGAGCGCATCGGAGCAAGCATGCCGATGTTGCGCGCCATCTCCGACGACTGGCTCGGCAGCCGCTCGGCGCGCGAGAAGAGCTTCTCGGTCGCGGCGTTCAACGAGGAATACCTCGCGGCGCAGTCGGTGCTGCTCGTGCGCCAGCAGGGCGAGCCGGTCGCGTTCGTCACTTTCATGACGACCGACATGAACACCGAAGCGACCGTCGGCGTGATGCGCCATGTTTCGGCCGCGTCGCCCTACGCGATGGAATATCTCTTCACCAAGCTCGCGCTGCATCTGAAGGAAGCGGGTTTCAAGTCGCTGTCGCTCGGCATTGCGCCGCTGTCGGGCATGGAGCCGACGCCGCTCGCATCGCCGTGGCATCGGATGGCCGGACTGGTGTGGCGCTTCGGCGGCCGTTTCTACAACTTCCGCGGTCTGCGCGGATTCAAAAGCAAGTTCCAGCCGCGCTGGGAGCCGCGCTATCTGGCGGCGTCCGGCTCGGTCGGCGTATTTTTCACTTTGGCGGATCTTTCGCTCCTCGCGGGCGGCTGGCGTTCATGAAATTCCTTTGCAAGAAAGCGGCGGCGCTCGTGGTGGCCGCCGTCTGTGGTGTGTCCGTGACGGGTATGGCGCATGCCGCCGAGTCGATCTCCGGCGGACGTTACGGTCAGGTCCAACTCACGAAGCCTGCGGGCGACATGACCGGCTTCGTCGTGCTGTTTTCCGAGAAGAGCGGCTGGACGCCGGCCGATCAGCAGGCCGCCGATGCGCTCGCCGCCAAGGGCGCGATGGTCATCGGCGTCGACACGCCGCGCTATGCCGCGCGCCTCGCCGCCGACAAGACCGAGAAGTCCTGCCACAACCTCGTCGGCGATGCGGAAAACATGAGCCATCAGCTCGAACGCACCGTTCAGTCGAATCGATATTTTTCGCCGATTCTCGTCGGCACCGGGCAGGGCGCGATGGTCGCGGAAAGCGCGCTGAAGCAGGCGCCGGACAACACCGTCGCGGGCGCGGTCTCGCTTGCGGCCGACCCGATGCTCGACCCGCGTTTCAATCCGTGCGCGCCGGATGCGACCATCATTCACGCAAAGGGTTTGCCGGGCTTCTTCGAATACACGGCCGTGCTGGAAGCGAACCGCTCGAAGGCCGACGCGCTCGTCGCGATGACGGTGCCGCGTCTGAAAAAAGCCGGGCGTCCGACCGAGAACGATGTCTCCGATCTCCCGCTGATCGAACTGCGCGCCGCGCAACCGACCGACTTGCTGGCGATCGTGATTTCCGGCGACGGCGGCTGGCGCGATCTCGACAAAACGATGGCGCTGGCGCTGCAACGCGATGGCGTGTCGGTGATCGGCCTCGACTCGCTGCGTTACTTCTGGAGCGAGAAGTCGCCGCAGCAAACCGCCGACGATTTGGCGCGAATCATCCGCACGTACAACGCGCGCTGGCATACGAGCCATGTCGCGCTCGTCGGCTATTCGTTCGGCGCGGACGTGATGCCGTTCGCGTACAACCGTCTGCCGGACGCAGTCCGCGCGCAGGTGTCGTATATCTCGCTGATGGGCTTCGCGCCCGACGCCGACTTCCAGATTCGCGTGACGGGCTGGCTCGGCATGAAGGCGAGCGACAAGGCGCTGAAGGTGCGGCCGGAATTCGACAAACTGCCGCCATCGATGGTGCAGTGCATCTACGGCGCGAACGAAGAAGACACGCTGTGTCCCGCGCTGACGAAGACGGGCATCGAAGTGGTGAAGCTGCCGGGCGATCATCACTTCGGCGGCGACTACGATGTGCTCGCGCGGCGGATTCTCGCGGGCTGGCGCAAGCAGATCGCGGCGCGGCAGCAATAAGGCAGCGCCGCGACCGGCTTACTTGAGCGGGCCGAGATAGTCCCGCTTGCCGATCGGCGCGCCGAGATGGCGCAGGATGTCGTGGGTCGTGACGACGTGGAAATAGAAGTTCGGCAAGCCGAAGCCGAACAGATAATCGTCGCCTGAGAACGAAGGCGAGAAATCCGGGAACTTCAGCGTGACGGTGCGCGTTTCGCAGCCGGCGAGCGAAGCCTTGTCGATGCTCTTCAGGAACGCGATCGTCTTCTCGATGCGCGCCTGCAGCGCCGGAAAGCTGTCCTCGTTGTCCTCGAAGCGCGGCGCCTCGATGCCCGCGAGACGCGCCGCCGAGAGCTTCGCCGTGTCGCTCGCGCGCTGGATCTGCGCGGCGAGCGGCAGCATGTCGGGCGCGAGGCGCGCGTTGATCACATCGGCGTGAGCGAGGCCTTTTTCATCGGCGAAGGCGGCGCCTTTCTTCAGCAGATCCGCGCAGACTTCGAGTCCGCGAATGAAGACCGGAATCGATGCGCGATACATCGTGAGGGACATGGGTTGCGCTCCTTGAGGTTTGAATTCGACAACGACAGGGGTCACAAGCATAGCGCCGCGCCCGGTTGCCTGCTCGAATCGGCCGGAGTCACTCACGAACGGGAAGCCTGCGCATGCCGCGCTTCCCACGCGCGCACGTCGGCCTCGTAGCGCTCCAGCGCTTCCCTGTACAACTCGAACACGCACTGATTGCAGCCGCTGCGGCAGCAGTCTTCCGGCAGCGGACGCTCGGGCGGCGTCGGGCGAGGATCGTCGGCGGGGCGGGATGGATCGTTCATCGCTTCATTGTGCATCGGCTTCGCTGAGCGGACGCGGGCGGCTAGACTTTGGCTGCGGCGCGCGTCATGCGCAATGCGATACTGCGCGCGGGGCGGCGATTGCGCCCCGTCATCACGTCGATCGGATCGAGGAACTCACGCGATGAATCAGATCGTCAGCCTTGCGATCTCCGCTGCGCTCGCGAGCGCTTTGCTTGGCGGCTGCGCGGCGCCCGGCCAGCAGCCGGAGTCCGGCGCTCAAACGGCCTGGCACGCCGAAATCCGCCGCACGCAGGACGGCATTCCGCATATCCGAGCGGCCGATTGGGGCAGCCTCGGCTTCGGTTTCGGCTACGCGCAGGCGCAGGACAATCTCTGCACGCTCGCCGATGGCTTCGTCACGTATCGCGGCGAGCGCTCGGCGTATTTCGGCGCGGATGCACGCCCGACGTCGGCGGCGACGTTCGGTCAGCCGCGCAACATCGACGCCGATTTCTTCTTTCGTCTGGTCGGCGATCAGGCGGCCGTCGAGCGTTACCGTGCGGCGCAATCGCCCGAATTGCGCGATCTCATCGACGGCTTCGCGAACGGCTACGACCGCTATCTCGACGACCTCAACGCCGGCAAATTTCCCGAGGCACATGCGGCGTGCCGGGGCAAGCCGTGGGTCGACAAGATCAGCGCCGACGATATCTACCTGCGTCTGATCGCGGCGAATCTCGCGGGCGGCTCGGCGCGTTTCGTGACGCCGATCGCGCTGGCGCATCCGCCGAAACCGGGCGCGGCGGCCCCGCGCGGCGACAACGCCGACGCCGACACCGCGCGGACCGCGCTCGATTCGCTGCGGTTTCCGATCGGCGAAAATCCGGGCATCGGCAGCAATGCGCTCGCGTTCGGCGCGCAGATCACGCGCGACCGGCGCAGCATCCTGTTCGGCAATCCGCACTGGTTCTGGCGCGGCCCGGACCGTTTCTATCAGGCGCAACTGACGATTCCCGGCCAGATGAACGTCGCGGGCGTGTCCTTTCTCGGCGTGCCGCTGATCGTCCTCGGCTTCAACGAAAACATCGCGTGGACGCATACGGTGTCGAGCGCGCGGCGTTTCGGCATCTTTCAGTTGACGCTCGATCCCGCCGATCCGACGCGCTATCTCGTCGATGGCCAGAGCGAAGCGATGACGCCCGTGCCGCTCACCGTGCGCGCGCGCCGCGCCGATGGCACGTATGAGTCCGTGTCGCGCACGCTGTACAGGACGCGCTTCGGGCCGGTCGTCGATCTGTCGGCGATGGCGCAAGGCCTCGGCTGGACCGCGCAAACCGCCTTCGCGATCGCGGACGTGAACGCCGACAACACGCGCGCCTTTCAGAACTTCTTCGCGTGGAATCAGGCGCGCTCGCTCGCCGATTTCATGGCGATCCAGAAGCGCTACGCCGGCATGCCGTGGGTCAACACGTTCGCGATCGGTCGCGACGACGTGCGCGTCTGGTTCGCGGACATCGGCCCGATCCCGAACGTGCCTGACGCGCTCGCGCAATCGTGCACGCCGCCCGCCGGACGCGCGTTCGCGGCCCGCGCGCCGGGCGTGCCGTTCCTCGACGGCTCGAAAAGCGCGTGCGCGTGGCGCGTCGATGCGACGAGCGCGCAGCCGGGCGCGTTGCCGCTGGAGCAACTGCCGAGCGCCGTGCGCGGCGACTACGTCGGCAACTTCAACGACAGCTACTGGCTCACCAATGCGAATGCGCCGATGTCTGGCTATCCGCGTATTGCGGGCGCGGCGCGCGTCGAACAATCGCTGCGCACGCGCTACGGCCATCTGCTCGCGGCGCGTCTGCAGCGCGAACGCGGCGGCGTGACGCGCGAGGCGCTCGAATCGGCGGTGCTCGAGACGCACTCGATGTCCGAGCGGCTGTTCCGCCGGCCGCTGCTCGACGCCGTGTGCACGGTGAACGAAGCGGGCGGGCCGCTGCACGAAGCCTGCGAGGTGTTGCGCAAGTGGAACGGCACGGCGGATATCGACGCGCGCGGCGCGAACCTGTGGGACGAGTTCTGGCAGCGCGCGATGCAGATCGCGCCCGAGCGCCTGTACGAATCCGGCTTCGATCCGAACAAGCCGCTCGCGACGCCGGGCGGCTTCAACATCGACAATCCTGCCGTCGTGCAGGACTTGCGTCAGGCGCTGGGCGGCGCGGCGCTCGCGCTGAAGCTGAACGGCTTCGCGCTCGATTCGCGGCGCGGCGACATCCTCTACACGACGCGCAACGGCGCGCGCGTGCCGCTTTACGGCGGCTGCGACGAAGCGGGCTATTTCACGATCGTCTGCGCGCGGCGTCCGCTCGATCCCGAGGGCTATCCGATGGACTCAAGCGGCCAGGGCGACAGCTACGTGCAAGTCGTCACCTTCGGCGAAAACGGCGTCGAAGCCGACACGATGCTGTCGCACTCCGAATCGGACGATCCGGCATCGCCCCATTCGGGCGACGCGACGCGCGCGTTCGCGGCGAAACGCTGGGCGCGCTTTCCCTTCACCGAACAGTCGATCGACTCCGATCCGGCGGTGACGCGCGTCGTCGTTTCGGGAACGCGCGACGGAGGGCCGGGCGCGCCGAAACGTTGAAAAAAGTCGCGGAAAACGTGCGCGCGCGGCGCGGTGGCGGTCGAACCGCGGGCAAATCCCGTCTATGATGGAAGTTTGCCTCGAAGGGAAACACGGTCATGACTATCGGCGACAGCACGCATCACGACGAAGCAGTACGGCTCGATTCCGTCGCGCTGCGGGATTTCGTGGATCGCAAATGGAATGACGAAATCGTGCCCGCGCTGACGGACTACATCGCCGTGCCCGCGAAAAGCCCGATGTTCGACAGCGACTGGGCGCGTCACGGCTTCATCGAACGCGTGGTCACGGACGCCGTCGACTGGATCAGGACGCAGCCGGTCAAAGGCCTGAAGGTCGAAATCGTCCGCTTGCCGGAGCGCACGCCGGTCATTTTCTTCGAAGCCCCCGCCACGCGCTCGGGCAGCACCGAAACAGTCGTGCTGTATGGCCATTTGGACAAGCAGCCGGAATTCGAAGGCTGGCGCAGCGATCTCGGTCCGTGGACGCCCAAGCTCGAAGACGACAAACTGTACGGCCGCGGCGGCGCCGACGACGGCTACGCGACCTACGCGAGCATCACCGCGCTGGCGGCGCTGGATGCGCAGGGCGTCGAGCGTCCGCGTTGCGTGGGTATCATCGAGACGTGCGAGGAATCGGGCAGCTACGATCTTTTGCCGTATATCGACGCCTTGCGCGACCGGCTCGGCGATGTCGGCCTCGTGATCTGTCTCGATTCGGGCGCGGGCAATTACGATCAGCTCTGGCTCACGACGTCCCTGCGCGGCCTCGTCGCCGGCGATCTCGAAGTGCAGGTGCTGGACGAGGGCATTCACTCGGGCGGCTATGGCGGCATCGCGCCGTCGGCATTTCGAATCTTGCGGCAACTGTTCGAGCGCCTCGAAGATTCGAGCACCGGCAATCTGCTGCCGGAAAGTTTTCATTGCCCGATTCCGATGCTGCGCCGGCGCGAAGCCGAAATGACCGCGCGCATTCTCGGCGACGATGTCTGGAAGAAGCTGCCGTGGGCGTGCGGCGCCGATGGCGGCAGCGTTCTGCCCACGACGACCGATCCGCGCGAGGCACTGCTCAATTCGACCTGGCGGCCGTCGCTCACGGTGACGGGCGCGTCGGGCCTGCCGCCGCTGGCCGATGCCGGCAACGTGCTTGCGCCGCGCACGGCGTTCAAGCTGTCGCTGCGCTTGCCGCCGCTCGTCGACGCTGCCAGTGCGATCGTCCGCCTGCAGCGGCTGCTCGAAATGGATCCGCCGTACAACGCCAAGGTGACGTTCAAGCCCGAAGCGGGCGCGGCGACGGGCTGGAATGCGCCGGATCTCGCGCCGTGGCTGCGCTCGTCGCTTAATGAGGCGTCGAAACGGCACTTCGGCGCGGATGTCGCATACATCGGGCAGGGCGGCACGATTCCGCTGATGAATACGCTCAAGGAAGGCTTCCCGCGCTCGCAATTCATGGTGTGCGGCGTGCTCGGTCCGAGATCGAACGCGCACGGTCCGAACGAATTTCTGCACGTGCCGTACGCGAAGAAGCTGACGGCGTCGGTGGCCGAGGTCATCGCGGCAGCGCCCTGAGGCCGGGCGGCCGAACTTCTGTCTGGAGAAAGCCCGGTTCGTCCGGGCTTTTTTTCGGCCGATTTCAGCGATTTCGTAAAAACAAAGTGGTAAGGCCAGTTGATCGTCTGTAAAGTGATAATCCGCGCGCATCTCGAAAAGCAGAGCGCGAGCCATCAACTATGGAGACGAGTGTCGCAATGAATGCATCCCCCACGTCCACCCCATCCGCCACTGAACGGCGCATCGCCGCCGACACGCTGCACGCGTACGTCCGCGCCATCTGGGAGTCGGCCGGCAGCGCGCCGCGCGAGGCGGAACTGGTCGCGGATCACCTCGTGATGTCGAACCTTTCGGGCCACGATTCCCACGGCGTCGGCATGATCCCGCGCTATGTCGCGTCGCTCTCCGAAGGTCAGTTGCAGCTCAACACGCACGCCGAAATCGTGCGCGATGCGGGCGCGGTGCTGACCGTCGACGGCCGCAAGGGCTTCGGTCAGGTCGTCGCCTACGAGGCGATGGAGCACGGCATCGAGCGCGCGAAGAAGCTCGGCGTATGCGCGGTCGGCTTGCGCAACGCGCACCACATCGGGCGTATCGGCCACTGGGCGGAACAGTGCGCGAAGGCCGGACTCGTATCGTTCCACTTCGTGAACGTGGCGGGCGATCCGCTCGTCGCGCCCTTCGGCGGCATCGACCGGCGCTTCGGCACGAATCCGTTCTGCGCGGCCTATCCGCGCGACGGCAAGAGCCCGCTCGTGCTCGATTTCGCGACGGCGGGCATCGCGTACGGCAAGACGCGCGTCGCCTACAACAAGGGCGTAAAGGTCGCGCCGGGCATGTTGCTCGATCATGAGGGCAAGCCGACGATCGAGCCGAAGGTGATGCACGAGGAGCCGTTCGGCTCGCTCACCGCGTTCGGCCTGCACAAGGGTTCGGGCCTGGCCGCGCTGTGCGAGATCTTCGGCGGCGCGCTCTCGGGCGGCTACACGACGCACGAAGAGACGCTGGAGAAATCGAGTGCGATCATCAACTGCATGACTTCGGTGATCGTCGATCCGAACGCGTTCGATGCGCCCGCCGCGCAAGCAGAGGCCGAAGCGTTCCTCGAATGGATGAAGGCGTCGCCGCGCGCGGAAGGCGTCGATGCGATCTACGCGCCAGGCGAGCCGGAAGAGGCGCGTCGTGCGGACCGCGGCGCGAACGGCATCGCAATCGATCCGACGACGTGGCAGCAAATCCGCGATTCGGCGACGAAATCGGGCATGCCGGAAGCGGAAATCGAAAAGTTCGCGGCGGCGCTGCAGTAATTGCGTGAAGCGGTAGGCGCGGCAAATTGGTCAAGCCAATTTGCCGCGCGAACTTCACTCAAGCAGTCAATCCCGTTTCGATCCATTCGACCACCGACGTGCGCGACGGCTGCCAGCCCAGAATCTCGCGGGCGCGCTTGCTGCGCACGCGGCTGTTCGAGCCGAGGCCGTACGAAGCCATCTCGTAGCCCCATTCCTTGATCGCTTCTTCGAGCGGCCAGTCTTCCGGCCCGCGCAGATCGAGCGCCTTCGCCATCGCGACGGTCATGTCGCGGAATTGCGCCTCGCCGCTTTCGACGAAGTAGAACGTGCCCGCAGGCGACTTTTCGAGCGCGAGCCGATAGATGGTCACGACATCGTCGATATGCACGTTCGACCAGATGTTGAGGCCACGCCCCACATGGCGCACGATGCCGCTCTTGCGCGCCTGTCGTTCCAGACGCGGCAACTGCACGCTCGCGGTATCGCGCACCGCGCCGTGGCCGTAGATCAGCGTGTTGCAGAGCACCGTCGAGCGCACGCCACGCTTGGCGGCGTCGAGCACGAGATTGTCGATCGCTACGCGCGGCGCCTTGTCGGGCGTCGGCTCCGGCAGGTCGTCCTCGGTATAGATCTTCTCCGATGCCTCGCCGCCCGATGCGTCACCGACGATGCTCGATCCGCTCGTATGCAGGAACGGCTTGTTCGTGCCTTCGAGCGCGCCGATCAGCGTTTCGACCGCGCCGCGATGATCGCTGCTCGCCGCGTTGATGACGGCATCGGCCGCGTGCGCTTCGGCGGCGAGCAAGGCCGCGTCGTCGAGACTGCCGATCACCGGTTCGATGTTCAGGCGTTTCAGTTCGTCGGCCTGTTCCGCGCGACGGATGAGGCCGCGCACGCGATGTCCGTCCCGCGCGAGTCCCGCCGCGATCGAGCCGCCGATGAAACCGCCCGCGCCCGTGATGAAAACGTCCATGTTCTTGCTCCGTTGAATGTTCAAACTGCGATGAACACAGTATGAGCCGCTTCGACTTTCGCAAAAACGGTGATAGTCTCAAATGAAACTTGACTCGGAATCAATAATCCGAGGCCATCCACCCAACGCGACCGACGATGCCACCGATCGAACTCATCAACGCTCCGGGCCTGCCGATTCCCGCCGGACACTACAGCCACGCGACGCGCGCCGGCAATCTCGTCTGCGTTTCGGGTCAATTGCCGATGCGCGCGGACGGCACGCATACCGGCGATCTCCCGTTCGACGAGCAGGCCGAACAGACGCTTTCGAATCTGCGCACCGTGCTCGAAGCCGCGGGTGCGAGCCTCGCGGATTGCATCGAGGTGACGGTGTATCTCGTCGGCGTCGAACACTGGAAAGCGTTCAACGAGATCTACGCGCGTCACTTCGGCGCCTGGAAACCGGCACGCGCCGTCGTGCCGGTCGGCGCGCTGCACTACGGCTATCTGCTGGAAATTTCCGCGCGAGCGTGGGTCGAACGCGTCTAGCCGTTACGCGAGATCGAGCGATTTTGTCAGGTCGCCGAGCGGCGCCTGACCGCTTGCGGCGAACGCGCGATCCCGCGCGGCCACGCCGTCCAGCGGCGCGAGATCGTGCACGCGCGAGATGAAGCGCAGGATCGAGTTCGTGTCATACACGGTGTGATCGACGTAGCCCTTCTTCGCGAACGGCGAAATCACGAGCGCCGGGATGCGCGAACCGGGCCCCCAGCGATCGCCCTTCGGCGGCGAGACGTGGTCCCACCAGCCGCCGTTTTCGTCGACGGTGACGATCACCACGGTGTTCTCCCATTGCGGCCCGCGCCTCAGACGCTCGATCACGTTCGAAATATGCCGATCGCCCGAAGCGACATCCGCATAGCCTGCGTGCATGTTGAGATTGCCCTGGGGCTTGTAGAACGTGACGGCAGGAAGGCGGCCCGCGTCGATGTCCGCGAGCAGCTTGTTCGTCGACGGATCGTCGCCAAGTCCCGCGTCGCGCAAATGCTGCGCCCGTGCGGCCGTGCCCGGCGCAAACTTGGCGAAGTAATTGAACGGTTGATGGTGGTACTGGAAGTCCGGCACCGCGCCGGTGTCCCGATGTTCCAGTGCGTACTGCCACGCGCCGCTGTACCACGCCCAATCGACGTTCTTGTCCGACAGGCGGTCGCCGATCGTCGCGTACGTCTGCGGCGGCAATACCAGCGCGTTCGAGCGGTCCGCATAGCGCGAGTCGCCGCCTTGCGGAGGCGGCACGTTGCTCGGCTGATACGGCGGGAACATGGTGTTGACGGCGTATCCGTCCGCCGTGAGCGCGCCGTCGCGCACGTACTTCGGCGGGCCCTCGAGCGCGGATTTGGGCGAATCCGGGGCGAGCTTCAGGCGCGAACCGGCAGGATCGTCGCCTTCGACGACCGCGAGCAGCTTCGCAGCCGGGCTGCCTTTGACATCGGGATAGAAGGGCGCCTGCGCGGAAATGAGGAAGATGTGGTTCAGCCAGGAGCCGCCGAACGCCGACATGAAGAAGTTGTCGCAGAGCGTGTATTGCTGCGCGAGCCCCCAAAGTTTCAGCGTTTCGGGTGAGTTTTGGTAGTGCCCCATGACGAGGCCGCCCGAATCGCCCCACGCCGCGAACTGGTTGTTGCGCCCTGCGTTGATCTGCATCTGATTCTGATAGAACCGATGCACGAGATCGCGCGTGATGACGGAATTGGGCAGCGGCGCACCGTGCGCGTCTGCGATCTGGAAGGGCGCGTTGCGCAGATCGATGATCTGCTGCTCGGTGATCGCGTAGCGCTTGCCGTCGACTTCCTGCGCCTGCGGCACAAGCCCGCCCCAGATTTTCGGCAGCGTGGGCATGGGCGTGACGCCATCGCGATCGAGTTGCGTGTAGTGCGATGCCGGCACCGCCGACAGCGGATATTGCACGCCCGGATAGTTGCCGTAGAGATTCGTGAAGCTGCGGTTTTCCGCGTAAATCACGACGATGTGCTGCACTTTCGCGGCGAGCGTGCGGTCGAGTGCGATATCGGCGGCAGTTTTCGGGGTGGTCGGCTTGTTTTCGAACAGATTGCACCCGCCGAGCGACAGCCCCGCCAGGCCCACGCCCGCCGCGAGAAGCCGCCGCCGCGCGGGGTCGGCGGGTGCGTCGCCTGCTGGCGTATCGTTGCCGGAAGGAAGCTCGTGCTGCGGATGATCGTTTTCATTCATCGCCTGACTCCTCGTGAATATGCGGCCCACGCCCGTTGACGCACGCTGCATGATCGACGCCGAAAGATGACGCGCCCGTTACCGGCGCCCCGACTTGAACCGCTCTGCGTGCGGCTCAACTGAGTGGGGATGATGCCGCATCGTCCCGCCGCGGGAAACCCGGCCGAACGACATAGGCAAAAAACAGGAATATCGTACGAATCGGCCTATGTCTTTTGGCCGACTGGAAAGAGCGAACGACCGTGACTAACATCAACTGAACACGAGCTTTGCTCCGACGAGAACGAGCGTCGCGGCGAGAACGTGACGGAGTAACGCTTCCGGCGCCTTGGTCGACAGCATGCTGCCAAGGGCGATGCCGGGAATCGAGCCCACGAGGAGCGAGGCGAGCAAGGACCAGTCGACTGAGCCGAGCATCCAATGGCCAGTGCCGGCAATCAGCGTGAGCGGCACCGCGTGAGCCACGTCCGAGCCGACGATGCGCGCCGTCGCTAGACGCGGATACAGCAGCAGAAGTACAGTCACGCCGATTGCGCCTGCGCCCACGGAAGTGATCGAGACCAGCAGGCCGAGAATCGCGCCGGTGAAGACGGTCCACGCGGCGGTACGCGTCGGGTGTTCGGGGCGGCCATGTCCCTTTTTGTAGGCAAGGCGCGCGAGTTGCGGCCGGAAGATCAGCGAAACCGCCGTGATGAGGAGCGCGGTGCCGAGTATCAGCTGGATGAGCCGCGCGGTGCCCGGCGCTGTCAAACCGTGTTCGTGCAGAAAGTAGAGTGTGATGGCCGCAGCGGGCACGCTGCCCGCCGCGAGACGGCCGGTGATGCGCCAGTCGACCGAACCCTTGATGCCGTGCACGAGCGTGCCGGCCGTCTTGGTCGCGGTGGCATACAGCAGATCGGTGCCGACGGCGGTCGCCGGATGTATGCCGAACAGCAGGACGAGCAGCGGGGTCATCAGGGAGCCGCCGCCGACGCCCGTCAGGCCGACCAGGAAACCCACTGCGAGACCTGAGGCAGAATAAAGTAAGTCGATATGCGGAAATGACATGCCGGACGCCCGCAACCCTTGCTGGGCGGGGCTGTTTAACGTTCATCCAAAATTTGTCCGAATCGCGACTCTTGGCTTCGGACATCCTTGTACGACTCGGTCATCGCGGCCGACCGACGCCCGAAAATTGCCCGGGCAAAATCCTTTCCTTTTTCCTGCAAACGGAGGCGCGCCGAGAGCGGTCGGATTTCGTGAGAACCTTTCGGCGTCGCGGCTTAGGGTGTCCCGACTTCGCGCGCGTCCGCGAAGTACTCTTTCAGCGATCGGAGCCCAAACGCTGCGCCGGCCTTCTAATGAAACCGTGCGCCTCCCGGCAGACGCCTTTTCGCGCTGGCCGGACAAAAGGGCTAAGAGCATAGCACTCTTCAGCTATGGCTCGCGGAGCCTATGCCGAACTGACCAGCCTGGCCGGCCTAGACCGCAGTTGGGCTTGCGCGTTGTCCCGATTCGATCGAGAACACGCGCGCGATTGCCGGAATGCGTCGAAGCAGGAAAACGAACCCGACGGCTAACGCCATTTCCGAAGCAGCGAAGACGAACCACGGCGTGGTCGGCGCGAACAGCCACTGAGCAAAAAGATTGAGGGGATAGTTGAACGCGAATATGGGCAGCGTGTTTTTACCGAGAAAACTGAGTGCGCGCGACGTCGCGGTGAGCCGGGCTAACCTGGCCAATGCCCATATCCCACATATTCATGCGAGGAGGAACAGCGCTGGATTACCGATAGTCTCGCCGGCGAGGTTCGCTGCTTTGGGATTCCACAGCGAAGCGATGATCCATCCGAGCGCGCAAAGTGGCAGCGTCCAAGCGGGAAAACGCCTGCCGTCCAGCATTTTGGATTCGGCTGCAACGAAACCCAGGTGGAAATAAAAGAGCGCGACAAAAGCGATCTTGATGTTCCAGGGTGAGAAGCCTTTCACGAAGGCCATTAACGTGCAGCCGACGACCAATGATGCGGCGATCACGACATGCACAACGTGTCGCGCGTACCGGATCAACGCCGCGTACATGGCTTCGGTGCAGAACAGGCAAGTTAGAAACCAGAGCGGCGTGCAATAGAAAGTAAGATTCGATCGAGGTATGGAATACGCCGTACCCCCGAGTTGCACGAAGAATTGGGAGAGACTGGTTGTATTCCCAAATAGAATCGACGGGAAGATCGCGATTGCGGCGGCGACTGCGTACGGCATCAGAAGGCGTCGGGAATTCCGGCGCATTACCTCTAGCGGACCTCTCTTGCCGTTGAAAAGGTATCCAGACAGAAAAAAGAACAGAGGCATATGACACGAGTAAATGACTCGGAAGAGCCACTCTGGCAAACCAATGGCGTGTCCAAGGACAACAAGAACGATCCCGATCCCTCGGGCTGCGTCGATTGTTCTGTTGCGCAAATCCACCTCTGAGTTCGCTCAAAAAGCGCAATTTTAGCCCAAGCCATTGCCACATAAGGCCGAGAGGCTTATGGTCCGACATATCGAGATGACATTGCGCGCGGAGAACGCGTCAGGCGTGGGCGGGTCGAAAGGCTGTCGATGACAGCGGGTAAGCGCCCCCGAACGCCTCGCGAAACCCTTCAGATTACTTTCAGGAAGGTGCAATGAACACACAGGAACAGCAACAGCAGCAACAACAGCAGATGCAGGTGTCGCAATCGAAGCTGCCGGACGAGGCGTTCATCCCGACGGAGCACCCGAACATACCGAGCGAACGCCAGTTCGTGCTGAAGTCGGGCAACACGTTCGCCGTCTACGATGCGAACGGCGATATCCGCGGCGACGACGACGGCCTCTTCGTCAACGACACGCGCGTGCTGTCGGAGCTCGTGCTGACGTTCGGCGGACGCGCGCCGTCGCTGCTTTCGGGCAGCGTATCGAGCGACAACGCCGTCTTTACCGCGCACCTGACCAACCGCCCGCTGCCGCCCATCGGCGGAGCACGCACGCCGGAAGGCGTAATCCACGTCGAACGCAAGCGCGTGCTGTCGGGGCATGTGCTGCACGAGAGCATCGTGCTGACGAACTACGGCACGGAGCCGTCCACCGTGCCGCTGTCGATCTCCTTCAAGGCCGACTTCCTCGACATGTTCGAGGTTCGCGGCGCGATACGTGGCAAGCGCGGGGCTTTGCGTCCGCCGGTCGTCGAGAACGGCGAGGTCGTGTTGCGCTATGTCGGCCTCGACGAGGTGGAGCGCACGGCGCGCATCCAGTTCACGCCCGCGCCGGACGTGCTTTCGCCCACCCGCGCCGACTACGCGCTGCATATCCAGTCCGAAACGGCCATTTCCGTGTATCTCTCGGTGACGGCCGTGACGCACGCGCTCTCGGACGCCAGCGAGCAAAGCAAGCGCAACGCCGCGGAAGCGGCCGAATGCGCGCCCGAATCGGGCCGTCCCGCGATCCGCGACGCGCTCGTGGAGGCGCATCGCCGCATGCGCGACCGGCGCCGCGCGAGCGCGCGCGTGCGTTCCAGCAATCCGCTCTTCAGCGAATGGATCGACCGTTCGCTCGCCGATCTCGGGCTGCTCACCACCGATCTCGAAACCGGCCCTTATCCGTACGCTGGCATTCCGTGGTTCTCGACGGCGTTCGGCCGCGACGCGATCATCACGTCGCTGCAAATGCTCTGGCTGCATCCGACGCTCGCGCGCGGCGTGCTGCGCTTCCTCGCCGCGAATCAGGCGCGTGAAGACTCCGCTTTCCGCGATGCCGAAATCGGCAAGATCATGCACGAGACGCGCAAGAGCGAGATGGCGGCAACCGGCGAAGTGCCGTTCGCGCTCTATTACGGCGGCGTCGACAGCACGCCGCTCTTCATCGTGCTGGCGGGCGCATACGCGGAACGCACCGGTGACACCGCCCTGATCGATGAAATCTGGCCGGCGCTGCAGCTCGCGGCGCAATGGGTCGCGCGCCATTGCGACAAGAATCCGCACGGTCTGCTCGACTACCAGCGCGCATCCGAGCACGGTCTGGCGAATCAGGGGTGGAAGGACAGCCAGGATTCGGTCTTCCACGCGGACGGCAAGTTTCCGATCGGCCCGATCTCGCTCGTCGAAGTCCAGGGTTACGCATCGACCGCGTTTTCCACGATGGCGCGTCTCGCCCGCGAGCGCGGACAAGGCGAGAACGCAAGCGAGTTCGAGCGGCGTGCGCGTCACATTCGCGAGCGTGTCGAAGAGATGTACTGGATGCCGGAGATGGATTTTTACGGCATTGCGCTCGATGGCAAGGGCGAGCTATGCCGCGTGCTGTCGTCGAATGCGGGGCATCTGCTCGCGTTCGATCTCGTCGAACGCGAACGCGGCGAGGCTGTCGCCAAGCAACTCGAATCGGCGCTCTTTCACACGGGCTGGGGCGTGCGGACGCTTGCGGCGGGGCAGCCGCGCTTCAATCCGATGTCGTATCACAACGGCTCGGTATGGCCGCACGACACCGCGCTGTGCGCACGCGGCCTCGCGCGCTACGGCGATCGCGGCGCGGCCGTGGGACTGCTGCAGTCGCTGTTCGAAGCCGCCGTCACGTTCGACATGCGTCTGCCGGAGCTTTTCTGCGGATTCACGCGCCAACGCGGCGAACGGCCGATCGCCTATCCGGTCGCGTGTCTGCCGCAGGCGTGGGCGGCGGGCGCGCCTTTCATGATTCTGGAAGCGTGTCTCGGCGTGACCGTCGACGCCGTCAAGGAAGAAGTGCGTATCGACCGGCCGGAGTTGCCCGAAGGCATCGACTGGCTCGAAATCGGCGATCTGCGACTCGGCGACAAGACCGCGACGATCACGTTCCGGCGCGTCGGCGGGCAGGTCATTCCGTCCGTCGAAGGCGACGTCAGGGTCGTGGCCGTTCTGTAACGTCGACGACGCACGGCGCCGACCAAGCGCCGTGCGACCGGTCCGCGCTTATACCGCGACGCTGCCCACGTAATTTTCGGCGAGCGCAGTGGCGGCCGCGCGCGATGTCGTCACATGTTCGAGTTCGGCCACCTGCAGGCGCTGCTCGAACGGCGACGTATCGTCCAGCTTGTGCAGCATGCGCGTCATCCACCACGAGAAATGCTCGGCGCGCCAGACGCGCTTCAATGCCGTTTCCGTATAGTGGCTGAGCTTCTCGCCGTTGCCTTCCTGATAGAAATCGAGAAGCGCGGCGTTCAGTACGCGCACGTCCGACACGGCGAGGTTCAGGCCCTTCGCGCCTGTCGGCGGCACGATATGCGCTGCGTCGCCCGCGAGGAACAGCTTGCCCGACTGCATCGGCGTGGACACGAAGCTGCGCATCCCGACGATGTTCTTCTGGAAGATCTTGCCTTCGGTGATCTGCCAGCCATCGGCGGTATCGACGCGTGCGTGCAGTTCGGCCCAGATGCGGTCGTCGGACCAGGCATCGACCGTATCTTTCGGATCGCACTGGAAGTACATGCGCTGCACGCCCGGCGAGCGCGTGCTGATGAGCGCGAATCCGCGATCGTGCCGCGCGTAGATGAGTTCATCGGAGGAGGGCGGCGCTTCGACCAAAATGCCGAACCAGCCAAACGGATAGATGCGCTGATAATCCTGCCGCACCGCTTCGGGAATCGACTGTCGCGAAACGCCCTGCGAACCGTCGCAGCCGATGATGAAGTCGCATTCGAGTTCTTCGTCGCGGCCTTCGTGCTGATACTTGATGCGCGGCTTGCGATCGCTGCCATCCTGAAAGTCGTGCAGCGACACATTCGACACGTTGAACTTCAGCTCGCCGTTCGCCGCGAGCCGCGCCGCGACCAGATCCTTGATGACTTCGTGCTGCGCGTAGACCGTGATTGAGTGACCTGTGAGCTCGGTCAGCGCGATACGGCGGCGCTGGCCTTCGAACGCGAGCTCGAAACCGTGGTGCAGCGCGCCTTCGGCCTGCATGCGCGCGCCGAGACCGGCCTGAGTGAGCGTGTCCATCGTGCCTTGTTCGAGCACGCCGGCGCGAATCGTCGATTCGATGTCGTTCTGGCTGCGCGCTTCGAGCACGACCGATTCGATGCCGCGCAAATGAAGCAGGTGCGAGAGAAGAAGCCCGGCCGGGCCCGCGCCGACGATGCCGACTTGAGTACGCATGATTGTCTCCGTGAGGCAGTGGTGATGTTGTGCGTACAGTGTCGGCAGAGCGGCCTTATGCCGCAACGCGATAGGGAGGATAAGAACTATCTGATTCGGAGATAAAGCCCCTAAAACGCGGGAAAATCGCCTGAAATACGGGTAAATCCCTAGCCGGCGCGGGCCGGTCGCCCGCGCCGGACGGCCTTACTCCGCCGCTTCCTCCTTCAACTGATTACGCCGATATTCGCCCTGGCGCGTGAGCATCCAGCCGGGATATTCCGACGGCAACTGGCTCACCTCATCGAGCGCGGCGAGTTCGTCTCCGTTGAGACGCACGTTGGTCGCCGCGATGTTGTCGTCGAGCTGCTCGATCCGTTTCGCGCCGATGATCACGCTCGACACGACCTTCTGATGCAGCAGCCAGGCAAGGGCGATCTGCGCGACCGATACACCCTTGGATTCCGCGATGCGGCGCATCACGTCGACGCAGTCGTACGCGCGTTCGACATTGACCGGCGGGAAGTCGAACTTGGTGCGCCGGCTGCCTTCTTCCTTGCCGCCTTCGCGCGTGAACTTGCCCGAAAGCAGGCCGCCCGCGAGCGGACTCCAGACCATCAGCCCGACGTTCTCGCTTTGCAGCAGCGGCACGATTTCGCGTTCCAGATCGCGGCCAGCGACCGTGTAATACGCCTGAAGCGACTCGAAACGCGCAAGACCGAGACGCTCGGAAATACCGAGCGCCTTCATGATCTGCCACGCCGCCCAGTTCGAAACGCCGATGTAACGCACGTGTCCATGCTGCACGAGATTATCGAGCGCGCGCAGCGTTTCCTCGATCGGCGTCGCCGGATCGAAACCGTGAATCTGGTACAGATCGACGTGATCGAGCTGCAGCCGCTTCAGACTCGCCTTCACGCCATCGATGATGTGATAGCGCGACGCGCCGCGCGAATTCACGCCCTTAGTGCCGGTCTCGCCAAGGATTTTCGTCGCGATGACCACGTTTTCGCGCGGCACGTTGAGGTTCTTCAGCGCCTGGCCGGTGATGATTTCGGATCGGCCGTCGGCGTAGACGTCGGCGGTGTCGATGAAATTGATGCCCGCATCGAGCGAACGGCCGATCAGCTTGTCGGCTTCCGCCTGCTGCAACTGACCGATGTTGTCCCAGATTCCGCCCGTTCCGCCGCCGAAGGTCATCGTGCCCAAGCACAGCTCCGAGACGAAAAGACCGGTGTTGCCGAATTTCCTGTAACGCATGGTTGCTCCCGAGTGACTGGAATGGCGCGGCATCGCACGACCTTCACGACAGGGTCCGCGCCGGCAATGCAGTATCGTCCCGGCGCGCGGCGGGTTCATAGCCTGATCCTGTTCAATCCTTGCCTGTTCCTGCAAACGCTGGGGGCGCGCGCGAGCAATCACGCGCTCGCGCGAGTAAGCTAACCAGACTTCTCCCATCTTGAAAATGGTCCGCAAACCATGGCTCTGAACGACACGCCCGGCTTCGCCGGAAAAGAAAGTCATGACCAGCCGAAAGAAACGCGTCATGACGCCGCGCTGGATCAGGCGCGCCTCGATCTCGTCGCGCTGCTCGACCGTTTCACCATCGGTTGCGAAGGCTCGGTCGAGACGCCGGTGCCGGGGCTGTTCCTGCATCGGATCATGAATCCGGGCGGGCCGAAGCACGGCATCCAGACGCCCGCGCTCGCGCTCATCGCGCAGGGCAGCAAGCGCCTCATGGTCGGCGACGAGGTCTATATCTACGATCCGATGCACTATCTGGTGTCGTCGGTGGATCTGCCGGTGTGCGGGCAGGTGTCGGTGGCGAGCGAGTCCGAGCCGTATCTCGGCATGCGGCTCGATCTCGATGTCGACGAAATCACGTCGCTGATCCAGGACGAAAGCCTGCCGCCCGCGACGCAGACCGACGCCTCGCGCGGCCTCTACGTGAACCGCCTCGGCAACTCGATGCTCGATGCCGTGTTGCGCCTTTTGCGGCTCGTCGACACGCCCGAGGACGTGCCGATCCTCGCGCCGCTCGTGAAGCGCGAAATCCTGTATCGCCTGCTGATGAACGGCTCCGGCGCGCGTCTGCGGCAGATCGCGCTGCAGGACAGCCAGACGCAGCGCATCGCGAAGGCCATCCAGTTGCTGCGCCAGCATTTCGACCAGCCGCTGCGCGTGGAGGACATCGCGCGGGACGTGCACATGAGCGTGTCTTCGCTGCATCATCATTTCAAGGCGGTGACGGCGATGAGCCCGCTGCAATACCAGAAGCAGCTGCGGCTTCAGGAGGCGCGCCGCCTGATGATGCTCGATATCGTCGATGCCGCCACCGCCGCGCATCGCGTGGGCTATGAAAGCGCATCGCAGTTCAGCCGCGAGTACAGCCGGCTTTTCGGTGCGCCGCCGTTGCGCGACACCCGCCGCTGGCGCGACGCGACGGCCGCCGCCGCGGGGGCCTGAGCACCGAAATTTCAACGAAGCACTGGCCGAGCGCGCGCGAATGGTCTTGAATGGATTGCCGACAGGCGATGCGACGGCGCTGCCGCATCGATTTATTTCATCGTCCGCGGAATAGTGCAGCGCTTCCGAACGTTCTACGGAGACTTCTACAACAAGGAAGATGAAATGAAGAAGCGTATCCAGATGTTCGTCGCTGCCGCAACCGTCGCTACCGCTTTTGCTTCGCTCGCGTCGTCCGCGCATGCTGCGGCGCCGAAAGAATCGAACGGCATGTTCGTCGATGAAAACGGCATGACGCTCTACACCTTCGACAAGGACACGAAAGGCGGCCCGAGCGCGTGCAGCGGCGGCTGTGCGCAGGCCTGGCCCGCCGCGATGGCGAGCGACTCCGACAAGCCGAGCGGGAAATGGACCATGGAATCCGCCGACGGCGGCAAACAGTGGGCCTATGACGGCAAGCGCGTCTATCGCTTCGCGAAGGACACGAAGCCCGGCGACAAGAACGGGGACAATTTCCGCGATGTCTGGCACGTCGTGAAGCCCTGAGCGCCTTCGCATCGATGCGGGCTCGCGGAATAAATCGGCGAGTCCGCCAGTCTTTCAATCAACAGGTAACGACCATGAAACGATCGATCGGCGTGACGGCGCTCCTGATCGCGCTCGGGCTCGCGCTCGGCACAGCGGGCTGCGCGAGCGGTACGCAAAGTGCGCCGCCTTCTTCTGGCGCGCCGAGCGGACCTGCCGGCGGAGGCAGCTACTGATGGCGAACGCCTCCGGCTCGCCCCGCACGCAAGAGGACGCACGGTTTTGAGCTTCGAGAGCGATCTTCTCGCGCATCTGCCGCAGTTGCGCCGCTACGCGCGCGCGCTGACGGGCGATCGCGCCTGGGCCGACGATCTCGTGCAGGACGCGACCGAGCGCGCGCTCAATCGCGCCCGGTCGTTTCATGCGGGCACGAATTTGCGCGCGTGGCTGTTCACGATCATGCGCAATCTGTATATCGACCAGTTGCGCGGTCGCCGCGATATCGCCGTCGACGACGAAAGCGCGCCCTGGCGGCAGATGGCCGCGCCGCGCGGGGAAGTCGACGGCCTCGTGCTGCGCGACGTGCAGCGTGCGCTGTACTGTCTGCCGGTCGAGCAGCGCGAAGTGATGCTGCTCGTGTGTGTCGAGGAAATGAGTTATCAGGAGGCGTCCGTGGTGTTGAATGTGCCGACCGGAACCGTGATGTCGCGCTTGTCGAGAGCGCGGGAGCACATGCGCGTTCTGCTCGGCGAGGAATCGGGCCGCAAGGCGTCGCCTTCGTCGCTGAAAGTGGTGAGCCGCTCATGACCAATCAAGACCGTCCATCCGAAGGCGGCGACCGTATGGGGCCGCCCAAACCCGATCGCGATCTGCAGGCGCTGTCCGCCTTTATCGACGACGAACTTCCCGGCAATGAGCGCGATGCCGTGGCCGAACGCGTCGCGGGCGATCCCGCGAGCGAGGCGACCGTCGCCGCGTATCGTGCGCAGGACAATGCGTTGCGCGCGCTCTTCGCCGATCAGAGCGAGCCGCAGATCGTGCGTCTGCGGCCGCGCTCGCGCGAGCGTTATCTGATCGCGGCAGGCTTCATGGCCGTCGGGGTCGCGTGCGGATTCCTGTTGCAGATGCTCCTTCCCGCGCTCGGCGACAAGCCGCGCTTCGCGGAACGCGCGGATATCGCGTATGCCGTGTACGCGCCCGAGCAGCGGCACGCGGTGGAAGTGGCGGCGTCGCAGCAAGATCATCTCGTCACCTGGCTCTCGAAACGGCTGAATCGCGCGGTGACGATTCCGTCGCTGGCCGAGTACGGATTTCAGCTCGTCGGCGGACGCCTGTTGCCGGACGAAGAGGGTCCGGCCGCGCAGTTCATGTATCAGAACGCGGCGGGCGAGCGCCTCACGCTCTACATGACGACCGCCACGATCAGGCGCAACGACAGCAAGATCCGCACGCTGAAGGACGGACAACGCACCACGTTCTATTGGGCGTGGAATCGCGTCGGCTATGCGCTTTCGGGGCAGATCGGCGAGGAAAAGCTGCAGGCAATCGCCTATGACACCTGCAAGGAGCTGGGCGGCGATCCGAAGAACTGGTGAGCCGGGAATCCATAAAAAGGCCGCAACGATGCGTGATCGTTGCGGCCTTTCTCATGCGCGATCGTGCTTATCGATAGCGATGCGGCGGAGGCGGCGCGACATGGTGATGATGGCGTTCCCATTCCTGACGCTGCCAGTAACGATGACCGTCCCAGTAGCGCTCGCCATGCCAGCCGACCGTCACGCGATGCGTGGGACCGTGATGGACGTCCGCCGACGCCGCGTTTGCGAGACCCATGCCCAGCGCGGCGGCAAGGGAAGCGATCAACAGGCTTTTCTTCGTCTTGTTCATGATGTGTGCTCCTTGGTCGTTTGCCTGGTGGTGAAACCGCGAGTCGATTGGTCGCAGTTCGGCCCAACTTTGGCGTGTGGTTCAGGACCGGCTTATCAACGGTAGTAATCGTGATGATGGTGATAACCGCCACCGTCCGGCACGACGATGCAGCCCGATAGCGCGCTACCCAACAACACGCTCAACGCTGCAAGGATCGCTAGTTTCTTCATGGGTTTCTCCGTGTGAATCCATGGAGACCAATTTAGCGGTTCGCAAAATGACAAGCCGTGTTCGTTTGTAAGCAAACGTGTAATCTGAAATATTCGCGACGGGCGTCTACAAGCTCCGTCGTGCGCCGTTGTACGGCGATGCAGGACGCGCTATTCTGAACTCCGATTCGAAATGTCGGAGTGAACATGTCTCACATCAGCACGGGCGTCGAGTACGCGCTGCACTGCATGCTGTATCTCGCGGAGCCGCCACACGGCGTGCGCGAGGCGAGCGTGCGCGATCTGGCGGAATTGCAGGGCGTGCCTGCGGAATACGTCGCGAAGCTCTTCACGAAGCTGCACAAGGCGGGACTCGTCGTCGCGACGGAAGGGGCGCGCGGAGGTTTCGCGCTCGCGCGTCCGTCGAAGGAAATCAGCGTGCTCGATGTCGTCGACGCAATCGACGGCGACAAGCCTCTCTTCGAATGCAGGGAGATTCGCGCGCGCTGCGCCGTGTTCGGCGACGACGCGCCGCCTTGGGCGACGAGCGGCGTATGCGCGGTTCACGCGGTGATGAAGAACGCCGAAAAGCGCATGCGTGAAGCGCTCGCGGCGGATCGGCTGGCGGATCTCGCCGGGCGCATGCATGCGAAAGCGCCGCGCACGTTCGGGCCGCAGGTCGTCAAATGGCTCGGCGGGCGCACGGACCAGCGCCGCGCGGCCAAGCGCTGAAAGACTTTAGCGGACGATCTTCGGCTTCATGTTCGGCGTGAGCGATACGCCGACCACATGTCCGGCGCGCACGCCGCAGCGGCTATCTACGCGCGTCCATTGCTCCTTGCCGCGCGCCTTCGCGAACGCGCGCATCACGATGACCTGATCGACCGGAATCGGGTTGCCGACACTGAAGATCGTAGTATCGTCGTCGATCTTCGCGGAGAGCACGCGGCGGTCGGGCACGATGAGCGTGTCGTACTTCGGCGCGTTCTCCACCCAGCGATCGAATGCGGCGACACATTGCGCGACGGCATCCGGTACGTGAAGCCTCGTCAGATACGAATAATCCTCGGGCACGTCCGGCGTTTCCTGCGCCTGGACGAGCTGAAACATCGACGCCGACAAAGCGAGCGCGGCCAGGGCGGGAGCAAGAATGTTCTTCATGCGATGGGCGATGAAAAGGGCGTTCGGAGATGTTCGGGCAGAGCGCGGATCGCCGGAGCACGGATCGCGTGAATGGCGCTGAACGTGCGGTGCGCGCGCCTGCGCAGGAATGGCGCGAAGTATACCGTGTGACGTTTTGTGACGTCGAGCGATTCGCGCAGGTCGAATGCCGATCGAAAGCCTCGCCCGCAGCGATGTATCCTTTGATGCCGATAAACACGCGAACGAGGTGCCCAATGAAAGCGGTGCGATGGTCGCAACAAGACGGCTCAGGGCTCGAGCATCTCGTTCTCGATGAGACGCGCGATGGCATCGTGATCGAAAGCGCGGTCGTGGGCGAAGACGAAGCGCGTGCCTTCGGTCTCGTGTATCGCATCGAATGCGATGCGCGCTGGCAAGTGACGCGGCTCGCGCTGAAGCTCGCGGGCGGCGCATCGCTCGATCTGCATCGCAGGGACGGCGACAACGGCGACGCGCACGCATGGACCGATGCGAACGGCGAGCCGCTCGAGGCGCTGCGCGGCTGTATCGACGTGGACATCACCGCGACGCCTTTCACCAACACGCTGCCCATCCGCCGCCTGAAACTCGAACGCGGCGAACGGCGCGTGATTCGCGTCGCCTATGTGCGCGTGCCCGAGCTCGGCGTGAGCGCGGTGGAGCAGGCTTATACGTGCATCGAGCCGGATTGTCGCTATCGTTACGAAGGGCTCGACACGGGCTTCACGGCGGATATCACCGTCGACGAAGACGGCCTCGTGATCGACTATCCCGGCCTCTTCACGCGCATCCGGCGATAATACGCAGACATTCGCCTCAACCGATTTCCACTATGACCGACACGACTTCCCCCCGGCTCACGAGCCTGTCCCACGGCGGCGGCTGCGGCTGCAAGATCGCGCCCGGCGTGCTCGCCGACCTGCTCAAACGCGCGACGCCGCTGCCCGCGTTCCCGAATCTTCTGGTCGGCAACGACACCGCCGACGATGCCGCCGTCTACAAGCTCAACGACGAGCAGGCGATCGTCGCGACGACGGACTTCTTCATGCCGATCGTCGACGATCCATTCGACTTCGGCCGCATCGCCGCGACCAACGCGCTCTCCGACGTCTACGCGATGGGCGGCAAGCCGATTCTCGCGCTCGCGCTCGTCGGCATGCCGATCAACGTGCTGCCGCATGAAGTCATCGCGCAAGTGCTGAAGGGCGGCGAAGCGGTGTGCGCGGAAGCGGGCATTCCGGTGGCGGGCGGCCATTCGATCGATTCCGTCGAGCCGATCTACGGGCTTGCGGCGCTCGGCATCGTGCATCCGTCGCGCGTGAAGCGCAACGCGGCCGCGCGCCCGGGCGACGTGCTCGTGCTCGGCAAGCCGCTCGGCGTCGGCGTGCTGTCGGCGGCGCTGAAGAAGGACAAGCTCGACGCGGCGGGCTACAGGGCGATGATCGACGCGACCACCAAGCTCAATCGTCCCGGCGCGGAACTGGCGCAACTCGACGGCGTGCACGCGCTCACCGATGTCACCGGTTTCGGCCTGCTCGGTCACACGCTCGAACTCGCGCGCGGCGCGCAACTGACGGCGCGCATCCGTTACGCCGATCTGCCGTGGCTGCCGCAGGTGCGCGAATTCGTGCGCGCGGGCATCTACACGGGCGCGTCGGGACGCAACTGGAGCGCGTATGGCGACGACATCTCGTTGAACGTCGAAGGCAAGGAAGGTGAGGAGGCCCGCGCCTTGCTGACCGATCCGCAGACCTCGGGCGGCCTGCTCGTGTCGTGCGCCCCGCATGCCGTGAACGACGTGCTCGCGATCTTCCGCGCGGACGGCTTTCACGACGCGACGATCATCGGCGAAATGGTGGACGGCCGGGGCCACGTCGACGTCAGCTAAACAAACTCGAAACGCATGAAGGAAGAATCCCCGAAAGCCATTTTCTACGCGCTCGCCGCGAATTTCGGCATCGCCGTCTGCAAGTTCGGGGCGGCTGCCTTCACCGGCTCGGGCGCGATGTTCGCCGAAGCCATCCATTCCACGGCCGATTGCGGCAACCAACTGTTGCTGCTCTTTGGCCTGAAGCGCGCGCAGGCGCCCGCGAACGCGCTGCATCCGCTCGGCTCGGGGCGCGAAATCTATTTCTACGCGCTCATCGTCGCGCTGCTGCTGTTCTTCGTCGGCGGAGCGTTCTCGGTGTACGAGGGCGCGCATCGGTTGATGCATCACGAGCCGTTGTCGAACCCGATCGTCGCGCTCGTGATTCTCGGCATCTCCGTCGTGCTCGAAGCCTTTTCGCTCGCGGGCGCGATCCGCGAAATTCGCAAGGGCGCGCCGAACAAAACCTTATGGCGATGGTTTCGCGAAACGCGCGAATCGGAATTGCTCGTCGTCGCCGGCGAGGACGTCGCGGCGCTGCTCGGCCTTGCGATCGCGTTCGCCGCCGTGCTCATGACGATGCTCACCGGCAACCCGGCCTACGACGCCGCCGGCTCGATCGGCGTCGGCGTGCTGCTGATGATCATCGCGTTTCTCGTTGCGCGTGAAGTGAAGTCGATGATCGTCGGCGAATCGGCGAGCCCGGAAGTACGCAAGGCGATCGACGCGCACTTGCGCACGCGCCCGGAAATCACGCGCATCATCAGCCTCATTACGCTGCAATGGGGCAAGCACGTCGTGGTGGCAGTGCAGGCCGAAATGATCGATTACGCCAGCGGCCGCGCGATGATCGATGCGATCAACATCATCGAAGACGATCTGCAGCGCGCCTTTCCGCAAGTGCGCTGGGTGTTCTTCGAACCCGACGTAGCACGCGATCGCGGCGAGCCGACGGCCGCCTGAGGCGAGGGCAGGCCAGGAGCGCGGCGTGCTACGGCTTTCAGGGTCGTCCGGGACCGCTCCTGCCGCGCGGACGTCATCGCGCTAGCATATGGCGTGCGCGTCGTCCGCATCGAGTCCCTGAAATTCTGTGATCTTCATCCGACCCATGCGCAAATTGCTCCTTGCAGTGCTGCTCGTCGCCGTGGCGAGCGTTCTCCCGATCTTTTCCCAGTCCTCCTTTGCCGCAGCCGCTTCCCCGCAGCACGCGTCGCAGCCGGCGGTCGCGCTGACGCCGCAGCAGGCGCGCGATGCGCTTGCCGTGCTCAACGATCCCGCGCGCCGTTCGCAAGTCGCGGATACGTTGCGCGCGATCGCCGCGGCAGGCGCGCTGGCCGCGCCCGCGAGCGCGCCGCAGGCGGCATCGTCCGCGGCGCCGGCATCGGGCGCATCGGGCGTGCTCGCGCATTCGTTGACCGCGAATGGGCTCGCGTCGCAATTGTCGCGGCAGGCGGGGCACTGGCTCGTCGAGATCGGCGCGGGGCTGCGGCATTCGACCGTCGCGCTGCTCGATTTCGGCTCCGTGATTTCGTGGTGGCGCGACCGTACGTCGAGCGACGCGGGGCGCGCGCTCATCGGCCATGTCATGTGGACCGTGCTGGCCTCGCTGATTCCCGCGTTGCTGCTCGAATTCTTGTGCTTGCGCCTGCTGAAGCGCCCGCGCGCCCGGATCGCGGCACGCGGCGTCGCCGATGCTGAGGAGCAGGATCCCGACCTCGTGCGCGAACAGCACGCCGCCGAGCGCGCGGAAGACGCCGCCGCGCAAACCGGCGACGCCACCGCGATGCATCTCGCCGAGCGCAAGGCGGACACCGCGCGCGGCCAGCGTCACGCCGCGCGTCACTGGACGCTGTTGCAGCGCCTGCCGAGCGCGCTCCTGTACGGCTTGCTGTCGCTGGTTCCGCTGATCGTGTTCATCGGCGTGGTGACGTTGCTGATGTCGATCTTCATCGACGACAACACGGCCGAGGCGCGCGTCGCGGGCTCGCTCATCGACGTCTATCTGGCGTGCCGCGCCGTCGTGATCGTGAGCGGCTTTTTCGTCGCGCCGCGTGCGCCCGGACTGCGCCTCATCCAGATGCGCGATGCCGCCGCCGCGTACACGCATCGCTGGGTGCGGCGCATCGTGTGCACCGCGGGCGCGGGCATCGCGCTCGCCAATGCCGGCGAACCGATCGGCCTGTCGGGCGATGCGCGCATCGCGGTGCTGAAGGTCACGCTGCTGATCGTGCATCTGATGATCGCATTCGTGATCTTCCAGAGCCGCAATTCGGTGGCGGAGCGCATCCGGCAGCGCGCGCGTTCAAACCGCTCGGTGAGATTGGTCGGCGCGTGGTTCGCCGATATCTGGGCGGGCGTCGCGATCTTCTTCGTGATCGCGCTGTGGTTCGTGTGGGCGCTCGACGTGCAGAACGGCTACCGCACGCTGTTTCATCTCGGCGGCGTGTCCTTGCTCGTGCTGGTCGGCGCGCGCGTGCTCGCGATCGTCGCGTTCGGCGCGCTCGGCCGCGTTTTCCATCAGAACGACGAAGAGGATCTCGCCGGCGAGTCGATCGCGCGGCGTCGCGCGTATCGCTATTACCCGGCGCTGCGGCGCATCGTGCAGGCGCTGATTTCCGTCATCACCGTGGTCGCGCTGCTGCAGGTGTGGCACGTCGATATCGTGCATTTCTTCACGTCGGGCGGCGTCGGCAACCGGCTCGCGTCGGCGCTCGTCACCATCGTGATCGCGGCCGTGTTCGCCGTGCTCGTGTGGGAAGCGGCGAACATCGTCGTCGAACGGCGGCTCGAACAATGGACCGCGAGCGGCGAGCGTCTGCGCGCCGCGCGCCTGCGCACGCTGCTGCCGATGATGCGTACCGGCCTTTTCATCGTGATCGCGATGGTCGTCGTGCTGACGGGCCTTTCGGAACTCGGCGTGAACACCGCGCCTTTGCTCGCGAGTGCGAGCATCTTCGGCGTGGCGCTCGGCTTCGGCTCGCAGAAGCTCGTGCAGGATCTCATCACAGGCATCTTCCTGCTGATGGAAAACGCGATGCAGGTCGGCGACTGGGTGACGCTCGCGGGCGTGTCGGGCACGGTCGAATATCTGTCGATTCGCACGGTGCGCTTGCGCGGCGGCGACGGCTCGCTCTACACGGTGCCGTTCAGTTCGGTCTCGACGGTGAACAACACGAATCGCGGCATCGGCAATGCAGCGGTGCGCGTCTCGATCGCACTCGGTCAGGACGTCGATCTCGCCATTTCGACGCTGAAGGAAATCGGCGCCGCCTTGCGTGACGACGAAGCGTTCCGCGACGGCATTCTCTCCGACTTCAGTTTCTGGGGCGTCGATGCCGTCGACGGCTCGACCGTCACGCTCGCCGGCCAGATCCAGTGCCGCGACAGCGCGCGCTGGCCGGTGCAGCGCGAGTTCAACCGGCGCATTCTCAACGAGTTCACGGCGCGCGGCATCGAGATCGCGAATCCGCAGCGCAACTTCGTGATCGTGAACGGCGGCAATCAGGAAGGCGGCCCGGAAGGCGTTCAGGACGCGGACGAGGCGGGCGCGGATCAGCGCGGCGAGCCGTCGAAGGCCGCGCAGCATCCGACGGGCGAGGCGGCGGGTTCGGCGAACGTCGCGTCGAACGCGCCGCCGCCGCGGTCATCGCAAAGCGGCACCTGAGTTTTCGGTTAGCGCTCCTATAATCGTGCGGGTTGACCGCGCCCTGGCCGGGCGTGGTCTTCTTTCGAAGGTCGAACCCTTACGAGGATCCGCTCGCCATGAGAAAACTCCGCGCGTCACGATCGATAAAGCTCAGAAAAACCGCCTGTGCGTCACTGTTCGCCGCCGGCCTCGCGACCCTGACAGGTTGCGCGTTCGCCCAGCCATCCGATGACAGCGGCCCCGAAGGCGGCCGCCACGTCAAAGTGATGATCGTCACGATGTTCGGCCCCGAAGGCCAGGTCTGGCTCGACAAGCTCGGTCCGTGGCAGGCGATCAAGGTGCCGGGACTGTCGCCGGATTATCCCGAGGTCAATTGCAATCGCGACGATGTCTGCGTCATCACGACGGGCATGGGTCACACCAACGCGGCCGCGTCGATGATGGCGCTGGCATTCTCCGACCGCTTCAATCTGCGGCACACGTATTTTCTCGTCGCGGGCATCGCCGGTATCGATCCGAAGCAGGGCACGGTCGGCTCGGCAGCCTGGGCGAAGTATCTCGTCGATTTCGGCATTCAATGGGAACTCGACGCGCGCGAGAAGCCCGCCGACTGGCCTTCGGGTTTCCTCGGCATCAACACGAAAAGTCCGTACGAGAAACCGCCGCTCGACTATCGGACGGAGGCGTTCGCGCTCAATGCATCGCTTGCGGATGCGGCCTTCGCGATCTCGCGCAACGTCACGCTCTCGGACAGCGATCAGGCGAAAGTCGCGCGCGCGAAATTCAACTACGCGCCGGCCAACCAGCCGCCGCGCGTGATCCAGTGCGACACGCTCGCCGGCGATACGTGGTGGTCCGGCAAATATATCGGCGAGCGGGCGAGGGAGTGGACGCGCCTCCTGACCGACGGGCGCGGTGTCTATTGCACGACGCAGCAGGAAGACAACGCGACGTACGAGGCGCTCAAGCGCGCGGCGAGCGTGAAACGGGTGGATCTGTCGCGCGTGGCGGTGCTGCGCGCCGGATCGGACTTCGACCGGCCGTACGAAGGGCAAGCCGCTTCGGACAATCTGCTCAATTACGCCGATCAGGGCGGCTTTGCGCCGGCCATCGAAAACCTGTATCGAACGGGCAATCCATTCATACAGGAGGTTGTTACACATTGGGGCGCCTGGCGCAAAGGCATCCCGCAAAAGTAACGCCACGGCGTTACAAAGCCGGTAACAAGGCCATGTTTCTGGCAGTAACAACTCTGTTACTGCGACCAAGTAACTATTACCTAACCTGCCGCGGATCGGTAATCGCCGATTTCGCGGCATTTTTTTGCTCTTTCACGTCCGATGAATGGCGAATAAAAGCTGGGTCTTGGCGTCAACGGAATCCCGTAAATGCCCGTTATATGGCGCGGAAGGCGATTATCAAGATAAAAACGAAGCCGCGCCGGGCGGACCTCGCAAACGTTAGACAAATACGCACCGGATCAAAGAATCGGTCAAATTCTCCAGACCGAAAAAATTACCGACCTAAAGTGTTGTTTGCAACAAAATATTATTGAGACACTCTTGCGTTAGGTTCAGACTGTTCTTAGAATCCGTCTCACAGTGGTTGTTACAAGATGTAACGCACTGAAACAAAGATTACGCAGTACGTAGCCGGGCAGAACGCGTCCGGTGAGGCACAAAAAAGACATCGGCAAAAAGCCGGCGGGAAATCGGGGATTTACTGGAAGTTGCAACCATGAACGGTCGCGAAACGCTGGAATCGATCCGGGAAATCAATTTGTCGTACATCATGCTCGCGCAGCGTCTGCTGCGCGAAGACCGCGCCATCGGCATGTTCCGGCTCGGTCTGTCGGCGGAACTCGCCGATCTGCTGTCGGGCCTCACGCTCGCACAGGTCGTCAAGCTCGCGTCGTCGGATAACCTGCTTTGCGCATTCCGCTTCAACGATCACACGATGCTGTCGGCCTTGGTGCAGCCCGCGAAGAACGCGGACATCGCGCCGACGCACGCGGCAATCCTGCTGGCTGGCCAGCCGGCCGAACAGTTCGCTTAAGTGATGACGGAGCGAGCCATGCTGAAGAAGAGCCTCACTGAAGACGCCCAGGAAGTGTTCCGCGCCATCGCGCTGATCGAGCTCGGCGCGCGCATGCAAGTGCTGGAGAGCGAACTCACGCTCTCGCGCGATCGCATGATCCGCCTGTATCGCGAAGTGAAGGGCGTGTCGCCGCCGAAGGGCATGCTGCCGTTCTCGGCCGACTGGTACATGACGTGGCTCGCCAATATCCACGCATCGCTTTTCTATAACACCTATACGTTCCTGAAGAACGAAGCCGGCTGTTCGCATCTCGATGCGTTGACCAAGGGGTATCGGCTGTATCTCGAGCACTGCAACCATAGCGGCGCCGAGGCGGTACTCGATCTTACGCGGGCCTGGACTCTTGTGCGCTTCTTCGACGCGGGCATGCTGCAGATGACGGCTTGCTGCCGCTGCACCGGGAAGTTTGTCGCACACAAACATGATTTGCAGAACAACGTGGTGTGCGGGGCCTGCCAGCCGCCGTCACGCGCGGGGAAGACCAAGAAAGCGGCGGCCGCGAAACAGGCCAGCAAAGAAGCCGCGCTGGAGGTAGTGATGTCGAAGAACGAAGTGCCGGAGCATGCGGAGCACACGGTACTCGCTAACGTAGCGGCAGTAGCGGCGTTACAGCCGCAACGAGCTAGCCTGGTCGCACAGGCTGCTTAGGCGGTAGCGGCCGCCGGCTTTCCTTCCGGGGACTGTCCGCGAGGATGGTGGATGTCCGGCTCGCCGCTACCGCGTTTTACTTCCCGCCCGTTTTCCCGAATCGATAGCCCGGCGCCGATTGGCGTGCCGGGCTTTTTTGTTTTGCCGCCCAGTAAAATGCTTCGATGGCACGCGCTCTCGAAGATAACGGCTTGGCTACCGCACAACAGGGTTTTCTGCTGACTCGTCACTGGCGCGACACCGCGGCAGGGACGGAAGTCGATTTCTGGCTCGCGACCGACGACGGCCCGAGAAAGATCCGCATCGCGACGCAGACGAGCGTCGCGTTCATTCGCGCCGAAGATTGCGCGAAGGCGGAGCCTGTCGTCGCCGGCGTGCGCGACACGTACCTGCGCGAGCTGCCGCTCAAGGACTTCCGTCAAAAGCCGGTGCTCGGGCTTTACTGCCCGCAGTATCGTCAGTTACTCGCGCTCGAAAAGAACCTGAGAAGCGCCGGCGTCAATGTCTTCGAGGCCGATATCCGTCCGCACGAGCGCTATCTGATGGAGCGCTTTATCACGGCGCCGGTGTCGTTCGAAGGCGCGCCGCGCGACGGTTACATTTGCAGCGAACTGAAGCCCGCGCCGGATTACCGGCCGTCGCTGAGCGTCGTGTCGCTCGATATCGAAACGAGCGTGAAGGGCGATCTCTATTCGATCGCGCTCGAAGGCTGCGGCGCGCGTCAGGTGTACATGCTCGGACCGCCGACCGGCGCCGCCGAGCCAGCGGATTTCGCGCTCGACTATTGCGACACCCGCGCCGACATGTTGCGCCGCTTCAACGCGTGGATCGCGCATCACGATCCGGACGCGATCATCGGCTGGAATGTCGTGCAGTTCGACTTGCGCATCCTCCAGCGGCACGCCGACGACTACGGCGTGCCGCTTACGCTCGGCCGCGACGGCGGCACGGTCGAATGGCGCGAGCACGGCATGAAGCGCAATCACTGGTTCGTGTCGATCGCGGGCAGGCTCGTCATCGACGGCATCGAGGCGCTGCGTTCGGCGACGTGGAATTTTCCGTCGTTCAGCCTGGAGTACGTCGCGCAATCGCTGTTGGGCGAGGGCAAGGCCATCGACAGTCCGTACGCGCGCATGGACGAGATCGAGCGGCGCTTTCAGGAAGACAAGCTCGCGCTCGCGCGTTACAACCTGAGCGACTGTGAACTCGTCACGAAAGTTTTCGACAAGACCGAACTGCTGCCGTTTTTGCTGGAGCGCGCGACCGTCACCGGTTTGCAGGCGGATCGCAGCGGCGGATCGGTCGCGGCGTTCACGCATCTGTATATGCCGCGGATGCATCGGCTCGGCTATGTCGCGCCGAATCTCGGCGACGTGCCCGAGGAAGCCAGTCCCGGCGGCTTCGTCATGGATTCGCGTCCCGGTCTCTACGATTCCGTGCTCGTGCTCGATTACAAGAGCCTGTATCCGTCGATCATCCGCACGTTTCTGATCGATCCGGCCGGGCTCGCGCAAGGCATGGCGGCTTCCGACGAGACCGCCACGGTCCCCGGCTTTCGCGGCGCGCGATTTTCACGCGACACGCACTGTCTGCCCGCGATCGTCGCGCAAGTGTGGGAAGCGCGCGAAGCGGCGAAGCGTCAGCGCAACAAGCCGCTGTCGCAGGCGCTGAAGATCATCATGAATTCGTTCTACGGCGTGCTCGGATCGAGCGGCTGCCGCTTTTTCGATCCGCGTCTCGCGTCGTCGATCACCATGCGCGGTCACGAAATCATGCATCGCACGCGCGAGCTGATCGAAGCGCGCGGCTACGGCGTCATCTACGGCGATACGGATTCCACTTTCGTCTGGCTGAGGCGCGCGCGCAGCGAGGAAGACGCGGGGCGCATCGGCCGCGCGCTCGTCGCGCATGTCAACGAATACTGGCGCGAGCATTTGCGCGAGACCTTCGGGCTCGACAGCGCGCTCGAATTGCAGTTCGAAACGCATTTCACGCGTTTTCTGATGCCGACGATCCGCGGCACGGAAGAGGGCAGCAAGAAGCGCTACGCCGGCCTCACGACGCGCGCCGACGGCACCGAGGAAATCATCTACAAAGGGCTCGAAACGGTGCGCACCGACTGGACGCCGCTCGCGCAACGCTTCCAGCAGGAGCTTTACCTGCGCGTATTCAAGGGTGAGGCATACGCGGACTACGTGCGCGAGTACGTCGGACGCACGCGGCGCGGCGAGCTGGACGAACTGCTCGTCTATCGCAAGCGCCTGCGCCGCACGCTCGGCGACTATCAGCGCAATGTGCCGCCGCATGTGCGCGCCGCGCGCATCGCCGATGAGTACAACGCGCGTGCCGGACGCCCGCTGCAATATCAGAACGGCGGCTGGATCAGCTATGTGATGACGGCGGCCGGTCCCGAACCGGTGGAAGCGCGCCACGCGCCGATCGACTACGAGCACTACGTCAGCAAGCAGCTTCAGCCGGTCGCGGACGGCATTCTGCCTTTCCTGCGCGACGATTTCACCGCGCTGATGTCCGGTCAGAAAGAGCTGTTCTGAGTTCCGAGTCTAGAAACGCACGCCGAAACCCGCTTCGATGATGTCCGCATCGCGGTCGTAACGCGTGACCATGCGATTCCACGTCACGCGCGCGAGCCATCGATCCGAGAAGCGGTAACTCGCCGACACCGATACGAGACCGGAGAAGCGTCCGTCGCCGGTGCGGTTCTGCGCCAGATCGTCGTTCTGCGTAATCGACAGATACGGCCCCGCGCCGACGCCGAGCGTCAGCTTGTCATTCAGGAACGCGCGCGTCGCCCAGAGTTGCGCGGCAACGCCGTCGCGGCGCGACTGGACGTGGCCGCCTTCGTGCAGATACGACGCGGTGAAGTCGAAGTAGCGCCACAATCCGCGCCGATATTCGATGCTCTCCGCCAGATTCGTTTCCGAGTCGGGACTGTTGAGGATCGTCGTGCCGAGCATCACCGTGACTTCGTTGTTGGTGACGTTGGTCGTGCGCGACACGGGGCGCGCGCGCGGTCCGCGTCCTTCGGGCGCGTCGAGCTGATAGCCGATGCCGAAGAGCAGCGCGGTCGTGTCGGGACCGCCGAATGCCTGCACGCGATTGAGCTTCATCTCCGCGATCCAGCGGTTGTCGAAGTAATACGCCGCGCGCAGCGTGAACATCGCGCCCCAGCCGTGCGTGTTCGAGTATTCGCCGCCCGACTGCGCCTCGCTCGTATCGAAATAGCGATACGGCCCGGCGCCCGCCGACAATTCCAGCCGCTCGTTCCATAGCGGCAGGCGTCCCCATAACTGCAGCGCCTGCCCGTCACGGTGATGATCGGGAATATGGCCCTCGTTGAGCCAGGAAAAGCTCCAGGCAGCGTAAGGCCCGAGCCCTTCACGATAATTCGCTTCCCACGAATACGTGTTCTGGCTGCTGCTCTGGAGTGCGCCAGCCAGAAACGAAAATTCCTGCGAGTGAGCCGCGCTGCTCGCAATGCCGAGTAGCGCGAAAGCGATCGCGCGAAGGGCCGTTCTGCAATGTCGTTCGTTCTGGGTTCTTGTCATCGGCGAGGTCGGATTCGGAAGGTTCCGGCAACTTTCGTGCGGTCTGTTTCGATGCAGGATACAGACTTAGGAAAACTCCCGCAAAATTCTGACTAATTCCTATTTCCACCGACGGTAAGGTGAAACGTTTGCGCGGAACAATCGCTCGGCATGCGTTCGCAGCCACTCACACGCGGGGTTACGCGTTTCGCGGACCTTGCGTAGATTGAGTTCTCCCAGTGCATTCAGGCAAACGAGGTCAGCGATGGACTCCACCCCAATCGAATATCGAGGCTGTGAGCTTTCGGTCATCGTCCAGCATCGGGCTGGAGAATTCGTCGCGACGCTTCTGATCGAGCGGCCGGGCGGCGTGCGGCGCGCGATCGGGCCGATGCGCGCGTTTGCGACGGCGCAGGCCGCCGCGAACTTCGCGTTCGAATGCGGCAAGGCGGAACTCGACGGCGCATCCGCGATGCGCGCGCCGCGCGTCGCGGTGTCGGGCTGATGCCGTCGCTCAGGCGCCGCTCGTGCGCGGCTCGCCCGAAGTCGCCGCCGCGGCGCCGTCCGGCGTCGCCGGATGCCGCGCGCGATACACCACGAGCGCGCACACGCTGACCGCAGCGATCGCGACCGGCCCGGCTACCGCTTCGAAAATGCGCGGCGGCAACCAGGGCGCGCCGAGCATCGCGCCGCCCGTGCCGGTGCCCGTCACAAAGAGCGCACTCAGCGACAGCCACGCGAGCGCCGGTTTCCCCGCGAGATGTCCGAACGACGCGAGACTCGACGTCGCGCACACGAACGCCGCCGCGAGCAGCTACTGCGGATTGACAAGAACACGCGCAATAACAAGAACACGCGCAATAACAAGAACACACGCAATAACAAGAACACGCGCAATAGCATCGCTGACCGCGCCGTCGACCCGTCTCAAGAAATGCTGAGAATCGGCCTATTCCTAGGGGCAATCCGCTGATTTGACGCAATAATTTACAAATCCACGAGACGGGCCGGATAAGCTCGGATGTTCCATCCGGGCGGGTCGTCCGTATCTGCTCGCTTTCCGTCTTCCGACTGTTGAACCGCCATGGTGACTCTGGTTAGCTGTTTCTCCGATCGCAACGCGACATCATCGCTCGACAATCACATCGAATATTGCCGGCGCGCGAACGCGAAGCATCGTTTCGAGCCGATATCCGGCTGCGTCGATTCGCTCGAATTGCGCACGCTCTACAAATACCAGTTGCTGAACGACGTACTGCGGGAGGCCGAAGAGGGCGAACTCGTCATTTTCGCCACGGAAAACGCGTTGTTCCTCCGCTTTCACGACTTCGAGCCGATCATGGCGGACCGCGACGTCCTGGTCACGAAAGGGCATTTCGGCATTAACACCGAGATGTTCGTGCTGCGAAACAATGAAGAGAACCGGCGCATGATTCGTGGCTTCGCCGCGCAATGCCGCAAATACTTCGAATACGGCAAGTTCGTCACGGAAGAGGAACTGCTCGAAGCCCTGCCGACCGTGCCCGACTGGGACGACCTGAACGGCGTGGTGCCGATCGCTTCGATGTGGGCGAGCCAGCATCCGGATATTCGTGGCCGCGAAGTCGTCGCGGTGTCGATCGTCTACACGCCGCGCCTTTACAGCAAGTACGGGCCGCTGTGGCGCGCGGTGTTCGCGCGGCATGTGAGCGCGTGTCACGCGTCAGGCGATCTTCGCTTTTTCGACGATGCAGCGCCGATGTCGAGCGATTCGAACGAGCCGCTTTCGGTGTATCAGCCGGGACGTCCGATCGCGGTCGTGATGCTCTATACGCCCAACATCGCGAGCTATGCGCGCTTCGGCGAAGCGAGTCTGCGTGCGTACTGCGAGCAGCACGGTTATACGCTTTACGTGCATCGCGAAGTGCCGGCCGATTTCGGCCGCGATGCGTGCGGCAACTGGGCCAAGCCTTTTCTTCTCAGCAAGTACCTGCCGCAGCACGAATGGGTTTTCTGGATGGACGCGGACATCATCGCGATGAACCGGAGCGTGAAACTGGAGAAGTTCACCGAAGGGCGCGAACGCGTGCTGACCGCGGACATCTGCGGCTGGCGTTTCAATTCGGGCGTAATGGGCTTTCGCAACACCGAGGCGAATACGAACGTGCTCGACGCCGTGCTGGCGAAGGTGCGCGAGATCGAGGACATCCAGTACACGTTTTCGAGTCAGGGCGACCAGTATGTGTTCATGGAGCAACTGATCGCGCACGGTCTGTGTCCCGAGATGGATTCGCCCGAACTCGTGAGCTTTCGCGAACTGAACACGCCCTGGTATTACGCGGACCGGAACACGTTCCTCTGTCACTTTCACGGCCTGAGCACCGAGATGCGGGCGCTGTTCATGTCGATGGATTCGGTGCCGGAAGGCGGCTTCGAAGCCATCGAACATGCGGCGCCGCGCACGCCGCTCCTGATCCGCAAACCCGCGTGATCGCGGCTTACGCGCCGGCCATCTTTCTCATCAGGCGCACGCGGGGATCGACTGCTTCCTGCAGCGCCGGCTCCTCCGCGAAATGCCAGGCGAGGCTGCGCGCACGCACGCGGCGCGTCGGCTTGACGTGCTGACGCCGGCGCACCAGCGAGCGCACGGCGCGCCCCAGCGCCAGATCGATGGCTCCGCGCCAGTCGCGCGCAATCGACGTCGCGACGACCTTGTTTTCCCGATTCAACTGCACTTCCACCTGACAGCGCTTGTCGACGCCGCCGCGCGGCCCGTTGATGTCCGACAAGCTGACGGTCGCCTTCGAGATCAGCCACGCGAGACGGCGAAAGACGAATTCGCTGCGCGCTTTCGCAAGCTCGTGCATCGCAATGGCTTCGGGGTCGCGGGACTTGAACAGGACTTTCATTGACGCCTCCTCGTTGAACATGGATTCAGCGTAAAGGCCGGTCGCGATCCGAAAAAGCAGATTGAACGGAACGTGAGCTTCGAAAAAACCGAAGTTAGCTCGTGGCTCGCGCAAGCACCTGCTGAGTCAACGGATGATGCCGTCCGCGCCGCGACACGATCGCGTGCACTTCCTCTTTCACGTCCGGCGAGCGGCCGAGCCAGCGCAGTCCGCGCAACAGCGGCGCATCGCCCGCGCCGAATTCCGCGAGCGGAAACACCCCGAGGCCGCGCGCGCCGAACACGGCCATCAGCGCACTGTCCTCGAATTCGCCGACGATGCGCGGCGCGATGCCTTGCGCCTCCAGCCATCGATCGAGCCTTGCCCGCAGCGACGAATGGCCGGTCGGCAAAAGAATGGGCAGCGACGCGAGACTTTCAGGGAAACGATCGATCGCGCTCTTGCGCACGATCGAAGCCGGCCCGTACCAGTCGACCGGCGAGGCGATCAGCCGCTCGCTCGTGAGACGCAGATTGTGATTGTGCGGCGCGGGGTGGCTCGCGAGCACGAGATCGAGCCGATGCAGCGCCAGTTCGCCGAGCAGTTCGTCGGTCTCGCCTTCGTGACACAGAAGACGCAGCGACGGATTGCCGAGCACTGGCGCGAGCAGCGCGTGCGCAGCAAGCTTCGAAATGCCATCCGACAGGCCGACCGCGAGACGCGCGAGCGCGCCGCTCGCCGCCTCGCGCACTTCGTCCTGAATCGACTGCCCGATATGAAAGATTTCCTCCGCACGCGCGAAGGCCACCTGTCCCGCTTCGGTCATCGTGACGCCGCGGCCTTCCGGCTTGAGCAGTTGATGCCCGAGCGATTTTTCCAGCTCACGCACTTGCGCGCTGATGGTTTGAACCGCCATGTCGAGCCGTTCCGCTGCGCGCGCGAACCCGCCTTCCTTCACGACAACCCAGAAATAATGCAGATGACGATAGTTGAGCATGTGCCGTGCGTCCTTTTCGATACATCGAAAAAACCGAAGTAGGGCTTCGATTATCGCTGATTTTTTCGAGTACGAGTTCAGCCGATCATGGCGCGATACGTTCAATCAAAAACCCTGTTACTCATGGAATATCTCCTTTCGCTCGCCGCCGATCCCGCCGTCTGGGCCGCGCTCGTCACGCTGATCGTGATGGAAGTCGTGCTCGGCATCGACAATCTCGTCTTCATTTCCATTCTCAGCAACAAGCTGCCCGTGGCGCAACGCGCGCGCACGCAGCGCATCGGCATCATGCTCGCGCTCGTCATGCGGCTCGCGCTGCTCGGCACGGTCGCGTGGATCGCGCAACTGACCACGCCGGTGTTCTCCATGTTCGATCATGCGTTCTCGTGGCGCGACATCATCCTGCTCGCGGGCGGCCTGTTCCTCGTCTGGAAGGCGACCACGGAGATGCGTCATCACGTCGGACGCGAGCACGATGTCGTGCCCGGCGTCGCGTCGAGCGTCGGCGGCATGACGGCGTGGGCTGCGATCGGCCAGATCCTGCTGCTCGATCTCGTGTTTTCCGTCGACAGCATCATTACGGCGGTCGGCATGACCGAGCATCTGCCGATCATGTTTATCGCCGTCATCTTCGCCGTCGCGACAATGCTGTTCGCCGCGCAACCGCTGTCGCGTTTCATCGAACGCAATCCGACGGTCGTGACGCTCGCGCTCTCGTTCCTGCTCGTGATCGCGATGACGCTGATCGCCGAGGGTTTCGGCACGCACGTGCCGAAGGGCTACATCTACGCGGCGATGGGCTTCGCGGGATTCGTCGAAGGTTTGAACCTGCTTGCAAGGCGCGCGAAGGGCAAGCGCGAGGCGAGCGTTCCCGCGCGTAATTCCGCTTGCTTCTCGTCGTCCGAGTGACTACGTTATTCGTTAGCGAACGTCTAGATTCTTTCGGTTCCCGAAATAACCAACCGACGAATTCGCGCGCGTCGCGGCCATGGCGACCAATCGTCGGCGGAATGCAGGCGACAGGAGCGAAGATGAGCCCGCATTGGGAGATCGGCACGGTGAGCGAAGCGTTCGAGCCCATCGCGCGGATCGATCCATACATCGTGTGGGCGCACGCGACGCGCTATCGCGATCTCGGCGGCATGCCGCGCGGCCGAATTCCCATCGCCATCGAGATGAAGCAGGGCGGCGAGACCGCGCAGCAGTTCGCGCAGACGATCGAGCGTAACGGCTGGCAACGCTGGATCTGGATGTCGGCGCTCTATCGCGATCCGCCCGCGGGGCTCGAAGCGACGCGCTTCTGCACGGCTCACGTGACGCGCGAATTCTTCGCGCATCTGAACACCGATCTCGCGGGCAAGTTCGAGCGCTTCACGGAGGCGCTGGCGATTCCAACGCACGTCGATGCGCGTACGGAACGCGTGCCTGCCGATCATGCACCGATGCGCGAAGGGCTGGGCAATGCGATCGTCGGCGTGTGCGATGAAGATATCGCGTTCACGCATCCGCGATTCTCCGAGGATGCAAACGGAACGCGCACGCGCTTTCAATGCTTCTGGAATCAGAACGATCCCGCCGACTCCGCAGCCGGGCTCGGTTACGGAAGCGAGCTGCTCAAACATCAGATGGACGCGCTTCTGGGCGACGCGCGCCTTCATGCGGAAGCGGCGGGCGCATGCATGTACGATCCGTCGCGCACGCAATCGACAGCCGATTGCGACGCGCCCTTGCCGATGATCGGCGTGCAACTCAAACGACGCTATCGCACGATGCGCGACGCGTTCGGCCCTTGCCCCGATGCGGAAGTACTCGACGCCGTCCGCTATGTCGTGCAGCGCGCGCAGGACATCGGCAGTGCGGCGTGTCATGCGCTCGTCAGTCTGAATATCGGCAATGTCGCGTGGCAGCAGGACGGCAGCTCGCTCATCGAATGCGCGCTCGACGAACTGATGGACAGCGGCGCATGCTCGGTCGTGCTTCCCTCCGGCAATGTCGACTTGTCGCGCTGTCGCGGTGCATCGACGCTCGCGGAGCGCGCGGAATCGGAGTGGCGCTGGCGCGTGCGCGCGCATTCCGAATCGCCGAGTCTCGCGGAAATCTGGCTGTCGACCGATGATGGAACGCCTGGCGTCGACGTGCAGATCGTGCCGCCCGACGACGTCGCGAGTGCATGGATCGGGCTCGGCAACGTCGGCACGTTTACGCGCGGCGGCGATCCCGTGTGCACCGTCGTGCATCTCGGGCGCGGCGCGCGCGGCGAAGGGCACATGATCCTCGTCGCGCTCGCGCCGACCGCCACGCGCAGCGGCGTGCGCCGCGCGACCGCGGGCGAGTGGCTCATCCGCCTGAGGAACAACGCGCGCGCGACCGTCACGGCCTATGCGTGGATGCAGTGCGACGAAACATGGGCGCGCGATCCTGCTCAACCGCGCGCATGAAGCGCGATGATCTCCTGAAGATCGAGGTCGTGCTCCAGCGAATGCAGAAGCTCGTCGTGGATTTCCCCCGCGCGATGCATCCGCAGCAACTCCGTGCGCCCGGCGGCAATCGCGGCGAGCACGACGTCGTAGTGCGCGTGGCGGGCATCCGTCGGGAACTCCTCCATGTCCTCGAAGCGCTTCGTGAGTCCCGCGCGATACGTGTATTGCTCGAGCAGTCGCGGATGGATCACATTGCCATCGGCGTCGTGCACCAGTGGCTGGATCGCCGCCAGTTGCGCGGTCTCCATGCGCGCCCACGCCTGCGGCTCGCTGAGATGGCGTGACGAGCGCTCGTGACCGCGCGTGAGCGACAACAGCGCGATGAGCGGGCCGATCGTCGCGCCCTGCAGGAGCACGGTGACGAGAATCACCGCGAAGCCGGCAAACACAATCAGATCGCGGCCGGGCATCGTCTCGGGCAACGAAAGTGCGACGGCAAGCGTCACTACGCCGCGCATGCCGGCCCAACTGACGACCGTGGCCGCGCGCCAGTCGGGAACGCCTGCGGCGTCCGCGCGCTTGCGTCCGGTGACAGTCCACGCGAGCCACTTCATCGCCTCGACGCCGAACACCCAGACAAAGCGCGAGAGGATCACGACCGCGATCACCGCCGCCGTCGCGGGTCCGAGGAGAGAGAATGCATCGCCGACGCCGCCGAGCCGCACCGCGATGCCGCGCAGCGACAGTCCGATCAGCACGAACACGAGCGCTTCCAGCACGAACACGACAACCTGCCAGAACGCCGTGCCGCGCATGCGCTGCGCCGCCGTGAACACTTCGTGCTGATGCCAGCCGACGACCATGCCGCACGTGACCGTCGCGATGACGCTCGATACGCCGAGCTCCTCGCCCGCGATATAGCTGACCCACGACGTCAGCATCGACGTGGTGATGACGAGGTAATCGTCCTCGAGCGCGCGCATGAGCTTCACCGCGATGAAGCCCGCGACGATCCCGACGACGATGCCGCCGATCGCCAGCCCCGCGAAGCTCGCGACGGCGCGTGGCGCGCTGAACACGCCGCTCATCGCGGCCACGAGCGCGAAGCGGAAGAGCACGAGGCCGGCGGCGTCGTTGAGCAGGCTTTCGCCTTCGAGCAGCACCATCAGCCGACGCGGCAGCGCGACGCGCTCCAGCACGGCCTTGGCGGCGACCGCGTCGGGCGGCGAGACGACCGCGCCGAGCGCGAAGCACGCGGCCCAGGGAAGTTGCGGCACGACGAGATGTACCGCGACGCCGACGACGAGCGTCGTGAACGCGACCGCGCCGATCGCGAGCAGCAGAATGCCGCTCAGGTTCCGCTTGAAGTCGTCCCACACGAAGAAGTACGCGCCGTACATCAGGAGCGGCGGCAGGAACACGACGAGCACGAGCTCCGGGTCGAGCTCGAATTGCGGCAGGCCCGGCACGAACGCCATCGCGACGCCGCCGACGAGCAGTGCGGCCGCGGGCGGCAGGCGCACGCGCTTGGCGAGCACTTCGAGCGCGATGATGGCGATCAACGAGACGAGCACCAGATTGAATGCCGTAGCGGCGTGCATGGAATGTCCTCGGATTGTTTGGGATTTTTTTGCGGCAGTGCGCGGCGGCCCACGCAGATGACACGCCTCGCGCTGCTACCATCGACGCGGGACCGGGCCGCGAGCCGGGGTCATCGTATCCGAAAGGGAGGAGTAATGAGACGAAAGTCGTCGGGCGTGGCTGTGGCGGCCGTTCTGGTGGGCGTCGCCGTGGCGGCTGTGGTCTATATCGCGAGCTTCGGCCGTTCGCGTCATGCGGATGCCCCCGTGCCGACGCCTTCCGTGCTCGCCGCGCAAGACGGCGCCGCGAGCGCGGCCGCTTTCGGCGACGCGCCGAAGCATCCGGAGACCGCACCGGGCGACCGGACCGCCGCGCGCTGATTCGCACTGTCTAGCGTTTGTCGCACGCATCGTAGCGGTCGCGTTCGACAGGAATATGACTTGCTCGATCTCCGACGATGTCATTCCACGCTCGTCGGGAGCACTTCGCGATGGGACACCATCCTGAGCAGATTCCACCGGCCGCGCTGCCCGTCGACGGGCGCGGCATGATCGGCAACATGAAGACGGCGGCGCTCGTGTCGCTTTGCGGCGCGATCGACTTCATGTGTTTCCCGCGCATCGACTCGCCCACGGTCTTCGCCGCGCTGCTCGATGGCGATCGCGGCGGCGCTTTCGCCATCACGCCGCGCGCGCCCAACGCGAACGTCAAGCAGATGTATCTTCCCGAAACGAACGTGCTCCTCACGCGTTTCATGACCGGCGACGGCGTGTGCGAGCTGCTCGACCTGATGCCGGTCGCATCGAACGCGACGCGCGCCGATGCGTTGCCGAACTGCGTGCTGCGCATCGTGCGACTCGTCTTCGGACGCATGACGCTCGACGTGCGCTGCGATCCGCGCTTCGATTACGCGCGCGCGAAGCACACGGCCCATGCGGTGGAGAAGGGCGTCGAATTCATGCGCGACGACGGTGCGCCGTCGTTGCGGCTGCGCTCGAATGTGCCGCTTACGATCGACGGCCAGAGCGCATGCGCGACGCTGAATTTGGAAGAAGGCGCTTGCGCCTGCTTCGTGCTCGGCGAGGCCGAAGGGCTCGCCGACATCGACGCGAATCACGACTCGATCCTCACCGAGACCATCGATTACTGGAAGGAATGGTCGTCGCGTTCGACGTATCGCGGGCGCTATCGCGAAGTCGTGCTGCGCTCGGCGTTGACCTTGAAGATGTTGAGTTCGGAAGAATTCGGCGCGATCGTCGCCGCGCCGACCTTCGGCTTGCCCGAGGCGCAGGACGGTTCGCGCCGCTGGGATTATCGCTTCACGTGGATACGCGACGCCGCGTTCTCCGTCTACGCGCTGCTGCGCCTCGGCTACACCGGCGAGGCGGAACGCTTCATGAAGTGGATCGCCGAGCGCAGCCGCGATTGCAGCGCGCACGGCCAGTTGCGTGTGATGTATTCCGTCGATGGCGCCGACGCGCCCGAAGAAAGCGAGCTGAAGAGTCTCGTCGGCGAAGTGCCGGGACGGATCGTGATCGGCAACGGAGCGCGCGAACAAGTTCAGCTCGATGTCTACGGCGCGCTGCTCGATTCCGTCTATCTCTACAACAAGTACGGCGCGGCCATCTCCTACGATGGCTGGCGTCACGTGACGCGCACAGTCGATTACGTCGTCGAACACTGGCGCGAGCCGGACAACGGCATCTGGGAGTTCCGCAACGGCACGCGCGCATTGCTGCATTCGCGTCTGATGTGCTGGGTGACGGTGGATCGCGCGCTGCGGCTTGCAGAAAAGCGCTCGTTGCCCGCGCCGCTTGCGCGCTGGTTCGAAACGCGCGATGAAATCCATCGCGACATTCACGAACAGTTCTGGAACGACGACATCGAGAGTTTCGTGCAGACGCCCGGCTCCGACACGCTCGACGCCTCTGCATTGATGATGCCGCTCGTGCGCTTCATCGGCCCGAAAGATCCGCGCTGGATCGGCACGCTCGATGCAATCGGCCGCGAGTTGCGCGTCGATCCGCTGATCTTCCGCTATACGCGCGGCTCGACGCTCGATGGCTTGCCCGGCACCGAGGGCGGCTTCTCCGCGTGCTCGTTCTGGTATGCGGAGGCGCTCGCGCGCGCCGGACGTGTCGACGAAGGCCGGCTCGTGTTCGAGAAGATGCTCGCCTACGCGAATCATCTCGGGCTCTTCTCGGAGGAAGTGGCGACGAGCGGCGAGGCGCTCGGCAATTTTCCGCAGGCGCTGACGCATCTCGCGCTCATCAGCGCGGCGTATCAGCTCGACAGGAATCTCGATCGCGTGCACGTTCCCTGGACGTGATCGCATGAAGAGAAGAGGACGGGCGCGACCCCGTCCTTTGCCGATCAGTCGTACAGCACGGCGGCGATCTTCGGATCGTTCATGTTGGACTTGTCGTACCAGTAGAAGCCGGTATCGACCTTCTTCGGCAGCTTTTCGCCCTTGAGCGCCTTCATCGCCGAATCGACGACGCACCTGCCGATGCCGACCGGATTCTGCGTGATCGCACCCGCCATGAGGCCCGACATGATGTCTTCCTTCTGCTCCTTGCCCGAGTCGTAGCCAATCAGCACGAGCTTCTTGCCCGATTCCTTGATGCCGATAGCCGCGCCCGCGGCCGAACCTTCATTGGCGCCGAAGATGCCCTTGATGTTCGGATTGGCCTGAATCATCGCCTTCGCGATCTCCGCCGACTTCAGATGATCGCCGCCGCCATACTGCACCGATACGATCTTGATGTTCGGATGCTTGGACTTCATCTGATTGAGGAAGCCGTCGCGCCGGTCGATGCCGGTGCGGCTCGTCTGATCGTGAACGATGACGCCCACTTCGCCCGCATTGCCGATGGCTTCGGCCATCTTGTCGGCGGCGAGCGCGGCGGCGGCGAGATTGTCGGTGGCGCAGGTGGTGAGCGGAATGTCGCTATCCACGCCCGAGTCGAATGCGATCACCGGAATCTTCTGGTTCTGCGCCCGCTTGAGCAGCGGGACGGCGGCCTTGCTGTCGAGCGCGGCGATGCCGATCGCCTGCGGCTTCTTCGCGAGCGCTGCGGAGAGCATGTCGATTTGCTTGTCGACCATCGCTTCGGTTTCGGGGCCTTCGAACGTGATGCGCGCTTTCTGCTCTTTCGCGGCCTGTTCCGCGCCCGATTTCACGGCTTGCCAGAACTGATGCTGGAAGCCTTTCGATATCAGCGGAATATACGGCTCGTCCGCATACGCGGCGCTCGTTGCGCCGACGAGCGCGCCCGCTCCGATCAGTGCGCCGATGATTCTTCTTTTCAGCATGATGGATCTCCTCCAAAGGTCAGGTTATCGATTTGTGCTCGCCGTGCGAGCTTTGATGCTCCCTGTCACGCTCCGCCTTTCTTGCGCCGCAGAATGTCCGCATACACCGCGAGAATGATGATGAGGCCGGTCACGACGATCTGCCATTCCTGAGCGACCGACATGATGCGCAAGCCGTTGGTCAGCACGCTCATGATGAACGCGCCGATGATCGTGCCGAGTATCGTTCCCGAGCCGCCCGATAGCGACGTGCCGCCGATGACGACCGCCGCGATCGCATCGAGTTCGTAGCCTTGTCCGAGCGCGGGCTGCGCCGAATTCAGCCGCGAGGCGATAAGCAGTCCGGCGATGCCGCAAATCGCGCCGCCCAGACCGTAGATGGCGATCTTCCATCGGTCCACGTTCACGCCCGAAAGACGCACCGCTTCCTCGTTGCTGCCGAGCGCGAACGTATAGCGCCCGAGCGCGGTGCGATTGAGCGTGATGGCGCTCGCAATCGCGAGAAAGAACAGGATCAGCACCGCGTTCGGAATCGGCACGCTCGGCAGGAAATAACCGATCAGCGAGTCCTGCGAGATCATGTAGAAGTTTTCGGTGTCGGTGAAGTAGATCGGCTTGTCGGACGCGACGACGAGCGATAAGCCCTTCAGCAGCATCATCATGCCGAGCGTCGCGATGAAGGGCGGGATCTTCATCTTCGCGGTCAGCGTGCCCGAGATGGTTCCGCATATCGCGCCGGTGACGATCGCGGCGATCACGCCGATCCACATCGGCAAATGCCAGTAGGTGAGGAACACGCCGCATATCACTGCGGTGAAGGTCATCAACGTGCCGACGGACAAGTCGATGCCGCCCGTGATGATGACGAACGTGGCCGCGATCGCGAGCACGCCGTTGACCGCCGTCGCCTGCAGGATGCCGAGGATGTTGTCCATCTGCATGAACGCGGGCGACGCGAAGCTGAAGAACGCCAGCAGCAAGATGAGGCTCGCGAACGCCAGCAGCTTCTGCAATGCAGTAGGCGAAAACACGCGCGCGCGCAGGCCGCCAATGCGTCGTTCGTTGGTGAGCGGCGCGGTATCCGTGGGTTGTGTCATGAGTTGACCTCGTGTGTTCGAAAGTCCGGCTTATGCCGCTTGCAAAGATTCGCGCCGCGTCGCGAGCTGCATGATGCGCTCTTGCGTCGCTTCGCCCGATGACAGCTCTCCGGTGATGCGCCCCTCGCACATCACGACGATGCGATCGCTCATGCGCAGCACTTCCGGAAGCTCCGACGAAATCATCACGATGGCCTTTCCTTCCTGCGCCAGCGCGCGCAACAGCTTGTAGATCTCGCTCTTCGCGCCGACATCGATGCCGCGCGTCGGCTCGTCGAAGAACAGCACGTCGCAATCGCGCTCGAGCCACTTCGCGATGACGATCTTCTGCTGATTGCCGCCCGAAAGCAGGCGCGCGGGCTGAGTAGGCGAGGGCGTGCGGATCGCGAGCAGCTTGATGAAATGCGCGGCCGTCTTGCGAATCTTCGCGCGGCGCAGGAACATGCGGCCCGCGAGAAACTTGCCGAGGTTCGACATCACGATGTTCGATTCGACGTCCATGCCCGTTGCGAGACCGAAGCGCTTGCGGTCTTCCGACAGGTAGCCGATGCCGCGCTTCACCGCATCGCTCGGCTTTCTGATCGCGGCCTTCGCGCCTTTGACGAAAATCTCTCCTGATTCCACCGGGTCCGCGCCGAACACCGCGCGCGCGACTTCGGTGCGACCCGCGCCCATCAGGCCGGCGAAGCCGAGGATTTCACCGCGATGCAACTTGAAACTGACGTCCCGTACCAGCGGCCCGGCGTTCAGATGACGCACCTCGAGCGCCACTTCGCCCTGATGCGCGCCGCCGAGAAACGACGTGAGGTCGGTGAGCGTTCTGCCGACCATCATGCCGATGATCGTCTCGACGCTCGTCTCATGCGTGTTCACGGTCGCGACATATTCGCCGTCGCGCATCACGGTCACGCGATCGGAAATCTGCTTCAACTCGTCCATCTTGTGCGAGATATAGACGATGCCGACACCGCGCTCCTTCAATTGCCGGATGATGCGAAACAGCTCGGCGATTTCCGCATCGTTGAGCGCGGAAGTCGGCTCGTCCATGATGAGCACGCGCGATTCGAAGGACAGCGCCTTGGCGATCTCGACCATCTGCTGGCTCGCGACCGTGAGCGTGCCGACGACAGTGCGCGGATCGAGATTCACATGCATGCGTGCGAGAATCGCGCGGGCGTCGTCGTTGAGCTTGTCTTCGTCGAGCAACAAGCCCATGAGCTTGCGAGGCTCGCGGCCGATGAAGATGTTCTGCGCGATCGTCAGATGATTCATCAGTTGCAGTTCCTGATGAATGATGCCGATGCCCGATGCCTGCGCCTCGCGTGGACTCGTGAAGTCGACCGGCTTGCCGTCGACGAACATGTCGCCGGAATCGCGCGTGTACACGCCCGCGAGAATCTTCATGAGCGTGGACTTGCCCGCGCCGTTTTCGCCCATCAACGCATGGACCTCGCCCGGCATGACGTCGAAGCGCACTTCATGCAGCGCGCGCACGCCCGGAAAGCGCTTGCTCAACTGATTGACGGAGATGAGGGGTGTCATGGATGTGGCATGAATGCTCGGTTTCGTTGGACCTGTCATACGTGCGTCGAACGGCTATGGCGCGAACTGGTCGGGCCGTTCCTGCGCCGAACGGCGCAATTCCGCGACGACCTGATCGAGATGATCGTGCATCGCCTTCGCGGCAGTGTCGGCGTCGCCGCTGCGAATGGCGTCGAAGATGCGTTCGTGTTCATCGAGCGTATGGACGAGGCGCTCCGGACTCGCGAGAAGCTGTCTCGCGCGATCGAGCGCGCTGCGCGACACGGCGACGATCTCCTTCACGCGCGGCAGGTTGATCGCGTCGAGCAGGATTTCGTGGAAGGCGAGATCGAGCGTATGGAAGGCGAGACGCTGATCGGTCTTCAGCATCATCCGTTGCTGTTCGAGATTGAGCGCGAGCGCGTCGAGCGTCGCGGCCTCGCGAATGCGGGCGACGCCGCGCACCGTCTCGACTTCGAGCGCGCTGCGAATGAACAGATGCTGATGAATGTCTTCGAGCGCGATGGGCTTCACGCGCGTGCCGCGCTGCGGCAACACTTCGACAAGACCTGCGTGCTCGAGCCGGGCCAGCGCGGCGGAAACCGGAAATCGCGAGACGCCCATGCGCTCGCAGACGGCCAGTTTGTCGATCATCATCCCGGGCTCCAGCGCGAGCGTGACGATAGCTTCCCGCAACGCTGCCTCGACTGCATCGGTCAGGCTGCCGCGTTCGCCGCTGCCGATCTTGTGCAGTGCATCATAGGGAGTGCTGACGGTCGTCGCTGTATCGAGAGACGTGTTCACCGGCGCTTGATTTTCGAGATGGATGCTAGCATGCTAGAAAGCATCGACGGCGTTGTCAACGCGTGCATATGCCTAGTTCGAAGATTGGGACGTAGCGACTTTTTCATCGGTTAAATCGCAGACTCGACTTGGTCGACGACGCTTTCGGAGGGCGTTCATATGACAACGATCACCAGGCTGTCCGTGAGGGACATTCGCTTTCCCACATCGCGTTCGCTCGATGGCTCGGATGCGATGAACGCGGCGCCGGACTATTCCGCTACCTACGTCACGCTCGAAACCGATTCACCGGAAGGGCACACGGGCCACGGCCTGACGTTCACGATCGGCCGTGGCAACGAGATCTGCGTGGCGGCCGTGAATGCGCTGGCGCCGCAAATCGTAGGGAAGAAGCTCGCGGACATCACCGCGAACATGGGTGCGTTCTGGCGTGAATTCACGTCGGATAGCCAGTTGCGGTGGATCGGCCCGGACAAGGGCGCGATCCATCTCGCGACGGCCGCGGTCGTCAACGCGGCATGGGACCTGTGGGCGAAGTCGGAGGGCAAGCCGGTGTGGAAGCTGCTCGTCGACATGACGCCGGAAGAGCTCGTGCGTTGCCTCGACTTCCGTTACGTGACCGACGCCATCACGCCGTATGAGGCTATCGCGATTCTGAAGCGTCATGAAAAGACGCGCGGCGAACGTGTGAAGGAAATGCTCGAACAAGGTTATCCGGGCTATACGACGTCGGCGGGCTGGCTTGGCTACGACGACGACAAGATCCGCCGGCTCGCGCGTGAAGGCGTCGCGCAAGGATGGACGCATTTCAAGCAGAAGGTCGGCGGAAACATCGAGGAAGACGTGCGGCGCGCGCGCATCTTGCGTGAAGAGATCGGCGAAAAATCGAAGCTGATGATGGACGCCAATCAGGTATGGGACGTCGACGAAGCCGTGACCAACATGCGACGTCTCGCGGAGTTCAATCCATGGTGGATCGAAGAGCCGACGAGTCCCGACGATGTGCTCGGGCACGCGGCCATCCGCCAGCGCCTGAGTCCGCTGATCGGCGTCGCGACGGGCGAGCACTGCCAGAACCGCGTGATGTTCAAGCAGCTATTGCAGGCCGAGGCGATCGACTTCTGTCAGATCGACAGTTGCCGTCTTGGCGGGCTGAACGAGGTGATCGTCGTGCTGCTGATGGCGGCGAAGTTCGGCGTGCCGGTGTGTCCGCATGCGGGCGGCGTCGGGCTGTGTGAGTACGTGCAGCACATTTCGATCTTCGACTATGTTTGCGTGTCGGCGTCGCTGGAGAATCGCGTGCTCGAATATGTCGATCATCTGCACGAGCATTTTGTCGATCCGGTCGTGATTCGCAATGGGCGATACATGCCGCCGCAGAAACCGGGCTACAGCATCGAGATGAAAGCGGCGTCGCTCGACAAGCATCGCTTTCCGGACGGTGAAGCGTGGCAGGGTTTGAAAAGGAGTTGATGATCGTTTGGGCTACGGGCCGTGCGGGTGATACCGGCGGCTCGTGGCGGCTGACACGCGGTATGGCTGCGGTGTTTCTCACTTGGGACCTACAAACAATGTCAAAGCAAAATTGAAATGTCGTACCACCGGCTAAATACAGATGTCGTGTTTTTGATGTGTGATTGGCTCTGTTT